>JBOHKB010000370.1:0-5661 GCA_050728815.1 Propylenella sp. | reverse complement strand
ACGCTATAGGCCAGGCTGACCGTCGCGCAAAAGAGCGTGATCGCTCCGACGACGATGGGCGCTTCGCTCGCTTCCTCGCCCCAGTTCCGGGTCTCGAGCACCATGAGCCCGGTTACGCCGATGAGCGCGACATAGAAGAGATCGCTAGCCGCAAAGCGTGGGGGGCCGAACAGCATCCCGCCGCGGTTCGCTCGCCGCGTGGCCAGGAATTCGGCAAGAAGCGGACGACAGACCCCCAGCACCGCCAGAACCAGCAGAACGACGACCATCGGCCGCAGCATCCACTCCCAGCCATAGCGTGCCGTCGAAATGAACATGTAGCGCTCGATGATGGCGCCGAGGACAAATCCGAGAACAAGCGGCGGCCGCGGCCAGCGCAAGCGCTTCATCACCCATCCGAGCACGCCGAAGATGAAGAGCGCGTAGAGGTCGCCCCAGTCGCGCGACCCCTGAAAGGCGCCGACGAAGACAATGCTCAGCACCGGCGGCAGGATGAGCGTGTAGCGGAGCGTCGCCAGCCGCGCGAACTGGCCGCTGAACAGGAAGCACAGACCGGCGCCGAGGATGTTGGCAATGGCGACGCTCCACACCATGGCGTAGGTGATGTCCAGATGTTCCGTGATCATTGCCGGCCCAGGCACCAGGCCCTGGATCAGGAACGCGCCGAGCAGAACCGCCATCGACGCACTTCCGGGGACGCCGAAGGCGATCGTCGGCACAAGTGCGCCGCCCTCCTTCGCATTGTTGGCGCTCTCCGACGCGATCACGCCGCGCACGTCGCCTTTGCCGAATGTAGACGAAGCGCCCTTCACCGAACGCAAAGCGTGACCATAGGCGAACCAATCGACGACGGCGGAGCCGAGGCCAGGGATTGCGCCGATAGCAGCGCCGATCATGCTGCAGCGGAGCACGAGCCACCAGTTGCGCAGCGCGTCGCCGGCGCCTTTCAGCATGCCGCGCGTGACGTTGTACTTGCTGGTTTCGGAGACGGCGGCGCGGTTGATAGCGAGGTCGCACAGCTCGGGCATGGCGAAGATGCCAAGCACCATCGGGAGGAGCGGCAGGCCGTCATAGAGATAGATAGTTTCGAGCGTCCAGCGCAGCACTCCGGTCTGCGGGTCGCCGCCGATCATAGCCAGCATGACGCCGAAGCCGGCCATGGCGACGCCGCGGAGCGGCGAGCTGCCCGACAGCACGGCGACCATCGAGATGCCGAAGACCGCGCACGCGAGCAGCTCCGGCGAGCCCATGTAGAGCATGATCGGCCGCAACAGGGGGATCGTCAAAGCGAGCAGCGCCGCGCCGAAGAGGCCGCCGAGCAGCGACGACACGTACGCCGCGCTCAGCGCCCGCCCGGCCTCGCCGCGCTTGGCCATGGGGTAGCCGTCCAAGACCGTCGCCTGCGCGGCGGCGCTGCCCGGAATCCCGAACAGCACCGCCGGGATCGGGTCGCCCGTCGCGGTGACCGACCCAAGCCCCAACAGAAATGCAAAGGCAGTGTAGGGGTCCATCTGAAACGTGAATGGAAGAAGCAAAGCGAGGCCGGCGACACCGCCGATCCCAGGTATGATGCCGATGACGAGACCAAGCACCACGCCGGCGAAGAGATACGCAAGTCGGGAGGGCTCGGCCAAGGCGGCGAGAGCCTGCATCGCCGCATCGAGCATGCCGACGTCCATGAGCCCTCCCGTGGCCCCCCGCGCCTTCTCGGGCGCTTCTCGTGGTTTTGCGGAAGTATGACGGTATATTGGCCGACAGGCGAGGCGATTGTTTCGGACACCGGAACGGCATTCCTCGAATGCGCTCTGCGATGAGGAGCAGCCGGATCGCAGCGCCGCGGGCGTTCCGTCGAAAGGCGGTGTCCTTGTCGGGTTCCGGTGCGGCTGGTACTTTTGCAGCGAGCGATCACGAGGGCCGTCATGAAAAGCGACGAGCAGGGGGGACCGGCGTCGGGCAAGGCGCCTGCGGCACCGAAGGAATACTATCACGCCAAGAAGGACCGCATCTTCGTCCGCGCCGTTCAAGGCGCCTACAGCCTTTCGGATGAGCTCAAACGGCTGCGCTCAATGCCGCGCGTGCGCAAGGCGCGCGAACTGAAATTCATCGACGGGCCGCAGGCCTACAGCCGCCACTACGTCGAGCCGAAGGACGGGATCACGCAGAACTTCCATCTCCACCTCGAGGAATACGCGCCTGGCGCCAAAAGTCAGAAGCACGGCCATGTCAACGAGGCGGCGTTCTACATCCTCGACGGCGAGGGCTTCGAGATTCACGACGACGTCCGCTACGACTGGAAGGCGGGCGACGTCGTGATCGTCCACACCAACAGCGTCCACCAGCATTTCAACGGTTCGCCCGACAAGCCGGCGCGGGCACTCGTCATAAAGACCAAGCCGATGTTCATGTTCATGAACATGCTCTTCCAGAAGACGGTAGAGCCACGCCCGACCGTGCCCGCTCCGGGCGCGGAGGATTTCGAGCCGCGCGAGGAGGAGCACGACCACAATCATCCGGAGGGCGGCTACTGAAATGGCGTGGGGCGAGGCAAGAGCGTGGATCGCGGGCGCTTCGAACGAGCGGCTCTACCAGGGCCTGCTCGACGACGCCGCGACCGCGCCGAAGCGGAACGCCGGGCGGCGCAAGGTCATCCCGCCCGAGGACATGCCGTGGGAGATGTCCCGCCAGGGACTCCTGAAGCACCTCATCAACGAGGCGATGAACACGCGCATGGAGACGGTCGACGCCTATATGCAGATCATCCCGCCGGGCAGCCGCTCCGGCAAGCACCGCCATCTCGCCGAGGAGTGCCTCTACGTTCTCGAAGGCCGCGGCTACGACCTTCACCAGGATTGCGACGTGGAGATCACCGACAGCTACCACTGGAAGCCGCAGGAGGAGGTGAAGCGCTTCGATTGGGAAGCAGGCGACGTGATCTACATCCCGCCCAACACCATCCATCAGCACTTCAACGCCGATGCGGAGCAGCCGGTGCGGCTGATCTCGTCGATCAACCGGATTTTCAAGCACAGCGGCCTGAACGACCTCGAGCAGATCGAGGACGCGCCGGAGTACGAGCCCGGCCTCAAGCTCACGCCGGGAATCGTGCGCGAATTCCTGCGCGGCGAGAGAAGGCCCGGGTGAACCGTCAAAGGCGGAAACCGCCGGCGCTTTGGCGCCGGCGGCCGTCCTCGAACTGCTACTGCACGATTTCGGAAATGCGCTTCACGATTTCCGGCGAGGCCTTGTAGGCCTCGGCGACAAGCTGCGCCACGTCCTCTCCGGAGACCGGCGTGATCTCCAGCTCCGCCTGCTTCGCGGCGGCAAGGAACTCCGGATCGGACATCGTTTCCATGAACGCGTCGCGGAGCGCCTTCGCACGGTCCTCGGGAATGTTCGGCGGCGCGATGAAGGGCCGGCCGAGGGCTTGCCGCGCGAAGACCACGCGGAGAAGCTGCGCGTCCTCGTCGGACTGGGCGAGGTCCATGATGAGCGGCACGCTGTCGGGAATGTCCGGGTGTTTCGATGTCGAGAGCTGCATCAGGACGTTCATGTACTTGCTGTCGAGCCAGTCCTGCCTGGTCGCCACCACGCTCGACCACGACCAGCCGCAGCGCCCGGTCACCTCGCCCCGCTCCATCGCCAGGTTGACGTCGTTGCCGCCGGGATAGCCGTCGATGATCTTTATCTTGGTGCCGAAAACCGCGTTCATGATTTTGGGAAACTGCACCGTGTCGGCCGTCGGGCCGGTGCCGCCGACGATCAGCTCCTTCTCCTTCAAATCGTCGAACTTCTCGATGCCCGTATCGGCACGGGCGACGCAGACGCTGACCTCATTGTTGGCCGAGCCGATATAGTTGAACTTCAGCGCGTCGAACTTCGCGGCCTCGTTGCCGAACATCGGATCGAACGGCGCCGCGCGCGCCACGATGCCGAAAACGGTCCCATCCTGCGGCGCCGCCTCGTAGAGCCAGTTGGCGAGCTTCAGGCTGCCGGCGCCCGGCTCGTTCATCGGCACGAGCGTCGGGTTGCCGGGTATGTGCTTGCCCATGTGGGTGGCGAGGAGGCGCGCGTACGTATCGTAGCCGCCGCCGACGCTGAAACCGATGCGGACCTCGACCGTCTTGCCCGTGTAGAACTCTTCGACGCTCTGCGCCGACGCAGCCGACAGGGCGACAAGGGCCACGGCAGAGGCGAGAGAGATGGCTTTCAATCGAACGAGCATTTTTGTCTCCTCCCGTTGAGGCGTTGCTGGCGGCGCAGCCTGTTCTTCGTTTGGCTTGGAGGCGCCACAACGCGCTTGGCGCAAACTATAGTGGAATGCTCCAGGCGTTCGAATTTTTTGTTCCCCTATGAGGAACGCCGGTCCTTTTGCGCGAGCCGCCAGCCGCTAGAGATTCTGTTGGCGATCGCACGAGGCGGACGATGGGCGACACGGACGCGCTGAAGGAAGAACTCGTCACCGCAAATCGTATCCTCGCGAACGAACGCGTGCTCGACTCGTTCGGTCACGTAAGCCTCCGCAATCCGGCACGGCCGGATCGTTTCCTGATGTCGCGGGCGCTCGCCCCGGAGCTCGTCGAAGCCGCCGACATCATGGAATTCACGCTGGAAGGCGAGACGGTCGGCGCGAGTGCGGGCAGGCCCTACGCGGAGCGCTTTATTCATGGCGCGATCTACGAGGCGCGGCCCGAGATCATGTCGGTCGTCCACAATCACAGTCCGAGCGTGATCCCCTTCAGCGTGAGCGGCGTGGCGCTGCGCCCGCTGATGCATCTCGCCGCGCCGATTGGCGGCGACATCCCCAGGTGGGACATCCGCACTCATTTCGGCGATTGCACCAATCTGCTGGTCACCTCGATGGAAATCGGACGCGACCTTGCTGCCTGCCTCGGCGGGCGCACCGTGGCGCTGATGCGTGGACACGGCAGCGTCGTCGTGGGACGGTCGCTGCGCGAGGCAGTATTCACCTCCGTCTACATGGAGATCAACGCCGACTTGCAGATGAAGGCGCTCGCCATGGGCGACGTCACCTATCTCTCGCAAGGCGAAATCGACACGATCGCCGGCAGCCGCGCCGGCTTCACCTTGGAGCGTGGGTGGGAGAACTGGTGCCGGCGCGTCGGCAGGCCCATAGCCCGGAGCGCCGGAACGGATCACTGAGCGGGCGATCCCAAGCTTTCAGCACAAAAACGGAAATGCGCGGACGTGCACGAACGGTGGTATTGTCCCGTCCGGGACACTTGGCTTCACTCACGCGGCAACCTCGACTGAGCGGAGACCGAAGGGCGAAGCCTGCCCGGTAGGGCGAGCGCATACCGGATCAGAAAAGAAGGAATCAGCCGATGACAAAACGCGTCATCTTCACCGGCGGCAGCGGCAAGGCGGGGCGGCACGCCCTCCCCTATCTCGTCGACCAAGGCTACGAGGTCCTGAACGTCGACCTCGTTCCGCTCGCCGACCCGCGCGTCAATACGCTCATCACCGACATCACTGATTCCGGCCAGGTGTTCAACGCGCTCAGCTCCTACACCGGCCTCCTCGGCAAGGACACGCTGACGCCTCAGCCGGTCGACGCTGTCGTCCACTTCGCGGCGATCCCGCGCGTGCTGATCAAGCCCGACAACGATCTTTTCCGCATCAATGTGATGGGCACCTACAACG
>JBOHKB010000369.1:0-5455 GCA_050728815.1 Propylenella sp. | reverse complement strand
CGCGCGGCACGGTCGGATAGTTGATCGGCTGGATGTAGACGCCGTGCTCTTCGAGCAGGCGGTCGCTCGCCGCCTTGCAGGACTCGGCGTCACCGACGAGAATCGGAATGATCTGCGTCTCCGACGGCATCACCGGCAGGCCGGCGGCGGCTAGCCGCTCGCGCGTCAATGCGACTTGGCGCTGCTGCGCCGCGCGCTCAGCGGAAGACGTCTTCAGATGACGGATGGAGGTAAGCGCCGCGGCCGCGAGGCCCGGCGGCAGCGCTGTCGTGAAGATGAAGCCGGGCGCATAGGAGCGCACCGCGTCGACCACCGCTTCGGAGCCGGCAATATAGCCGCCGAGCACGCCGAACGCCTTGGCGAGGGTGCCTTCGATCACGTCGATCCTGTCCATCACCCCGTCGCGCTCGCAGATGCCGCCGCCGCGGGCGCCGTACATGCCGACAGCGTGCACCTCGTCGATGAACGTCATCGCGCCGTAGCGCTCGGCGAGGTCGGCGATCGCCTCGACCGGCGCAACGTCGCCGTCCATCGAGTAGACCGACTCGAACACGATGAGCTTCGCGCGCTCGCGGCCGGCGGCCTTCAGCAGATCCTCGAGATGCCCGAGATCGTTGTGCCGCCAGATCTGCTTCTGCCCGCCGGAGCGGCGCACGCCTTCGATCATGGAGGCGTGGTTCAGCTGGTCGGAAAGGATCAGGCAGTCGGGGAGGAGCCGCGCGATGGTGGAGATCGCAGCCTCGTTGGAAATGAACCCGGAGGTGAAGACGAGCGCCTTCTCCTTGCGGTGCAGATCGGCGAGCTCGGCCTCGAGGTCGACCAGCGGATGGTTGGTGCCCGAAATGTTGCGCGTGCCGCCAGCGCCGGCGCCCATTAAACCGGCTGCTTCCTGCATCGCGGCGATGACTTTTGGGTGGTGGCCCATGCCGAGATAGTCGTTGGAGCACCAGATGACGATCTCGCGCTCTTCGCCGTCGCGCCTCAGGATCGCGCGCGGAAAGCGGCCGACCCGCCGCTCGAGGTCGGCGAAGATCCGGTAGCGCCGCTCGTTGCGCAGCGCGTCGAGCGCGCTCTGGAAATGCGATTCATAGTCGAACATGCCGCGCTCCAGCCGATCTCGTCCTTTTCTAGTCCCTAACCACGCGAAAACGCTAGTGCCCGCTTCACCACACGCTTCACCTTGTCGCGACAAAAGACCCTCCGCGGCGCGATTCCCGGCCCGCGCCGTTTACCGTAAATCCTTAGAATTAACAGCAAAATAGCCACGAAAACCTCCTCAAATTAACGCACGTTAACGGCCGTTAGGATATGTCAACGAGACGTTAAAGGCGGCAGCGCGGACCGCCGCCGAACAAGAAGACACATCGGAGGCCGTCATGTGGAAAGTGCTCTCCCGGGCTCGGAATCGCTTTGCGCGAGATCAACACGGTAACGTAGCGATCATCTTCGCGGTTTCAGCCGTTCCCCTGATCGGTCTCCTCGGCGGAGCCGTCGACATGACCCGGCATCAGCGCCATAAGGTCGAGCTTCTGAACGCCATGGATTCGGCGGCGATCGCGCTTGCACGGCGCGGCGCCGAGAACGACGAGGACGCCGACGCCTTCGTCAACGCCTACATCGCCGCCATCCGGCCTTCGACCGATCCGATGCTCAGCGTGCGCGCCTTCAACGCCACGCAAATCGCTGGCGGCTGGCGTGTCGAGTCCGACGCCGCGATGGAAACCGCCTTCATGCCGCTCATCGGCATCCCGGAAATGCAGTTCGACCTCGCGACCGAGGTGATGACGGGCGGCGGCAAGTACGAAGTGGCGCTGGCGCTCGACAACACCGGCTCGATGGCCGAGCGCAACAAGATCGGCGACCTGCGCGAAGCGTCCAATCACCTGGTCGATATCCTCTACGACGAGCCCGGCGCCGAAGACCGCGTCAAGATGGCGCTCGTCCCTTTCACCACGACCGTCAACATTCGCGGCGAGGCGTTCGACCCCGACTGGCTCGACCCGGAGGGCCTCGGCCTCGGCACGCATCGCTTCGACGCCTACGACCGCACCGTGAACCGGCTCGACATCTTTGAAGAGCTGAGCGCCGGGCGGGTCGGGCCGGACGGCCTGCCGGTCGCGTGGAAGGGCTGCGTGGAGGCGCGCGAGGGTGGGCTCGACGTCGACGACACCGAGCCCGGCGCCGACGCGGTGACGCGCTGGACGCCCTACCTTTCGCCGGACGGCTCGGACGAGCGCGGCAATCCGCGCTGGGCAAGCGAGAACTCCTACTTGCTCGACCGGACCGGCGGCCGAGGGTCGCCGCTCGAGAGGCTGCGTAACACCGACAAGTATTTCACGCCGACCTTCGGCGCCCGTTTCGACCCGTTCGACACGGACAATGGCCCGAACCAGTCCTGCCGCGGCCCGATCGTCGAGCTGACCAACAGCCAGGAGCGCATGCGCGACGCAATCGACGCCATGGAGCCCGGCGGATTCACGCATATCCCGCAGGGCCTCGTGTGGGGCTGGCGCGTGCTGTCGCCCGAAGAGCCGTTCAGCCAGGGCGTCGCCTATGATGACGCCGGCACGCAGAAGGCGCTCGTGCTCCTCTCCGACGGCGTGAACACGTTCCCGGAGATCTATACGAGCTACGGCCTTCGCGCCGGCGGGCGGCTCGCCACGACCGAACGGGCCGGCGTCCGCAGGCTCAACGAGAAGACCGTCGATCTCTGTGAGAAGGTGAAGGCGAGGGGGATCCGCCTCTACATGATCCTCTTCCAGGAGAACGACCGGGAGACGCAGCGCATTTTTGAGGACTGCGCCTCGGTGAACGATAACGGCGAAAGCCTCTACTACTACGCGCCCGACGGCGAATCTCTCCGGCAGGCGTTCGGCTCGATCGGCGAGGACCTGACGAGCATCCGCATCACCCGTTGAACCGTGGCGGCACGACTTGAGGGGCGCCCGGCTGGGGCGCCCTTCTTTTTGCCGGACTGCCGCCACTGCCGGCCCCCCGGCGCCCCGAATCGCCGGGAAAGCCTACTACCGCTGGGGTTTTCCCCACGATTGGCGTTTCCCGCAAAACAACGAAGCCGGCACTCGATACGGTCACAAATCGCGGCTAAGCTTGCGGCTGGTAGCATGACCGCCAGCGTATCAGCCCTGACGACATCCGATTCGGCGCGAGCTTCGCGCTTGGGCGGCGGACCGGCGCCGCACGCGGTGATCGAGGTGCTTGCCATTCTACCTCTAGCAGCAGTAGCGGCTCCCGCGGCGGGAGAGGTGGCCTGATCCGATGCCAGGCTGGGAACTTATCGTCATCGCCTTTCTGTTTGTGCTGAACGGCTTCTTCGCCATGACGGAGCTGGCCGTGATGTCCTCGCGCCGCGCCCGGCTCGAACACATGGCCGAACATCACATGCACGGAGCGCGGGCGGCACTCAGGCTCCTGGGGGAGCCGACGCGATTCCTTTCCACCGTGCAGGTGGCCATCACGCTCGTCGGCGTGTTCGCCGGAGCCTTTTCCGGCGCCACGCTCGCCGAGCCGCTTGGCCGGGCGCTCGAGGTCAATCTCGGCAAGTCCGCCTATCCCGTGGCGCTCGCCGTCGTCGTGGTCGGCATCACCTATCTCTCGCTCGTCATCGGAGAGCTCGTGCCGAAGCGGATCGCGATCCACAACCCGGAGCGTGTCGCTTCGCTGGTAGCGCCGGTCATGGCCGCTCTCGCGATGGCCGGCGCTCCGGTCGTGTGGCTGCTTGGCGTCTCCACCGACGCGCTGGTGAGGCTCCTCCGCATACCGGCGACGCGCGAGCACCCGGTGACGGAGGACGAGGTGCGGCGGATGATCGCGGAAGGCACCACTACCGGAGTCTTCCACGTCGCCGAGCGCGACATGATCGACGGGGTGCTCCGACTCGCCGACCGCTCGGTCAGGAGCGTGATGACGCCGCGAGTCGAGATCGACTGGATCGACCTCGACGACCCGCCCGAAGCCATCCGCCGCGAGATCGCCGAGAGCGGCCATTCGCGTTATCCGGCCGGGCGCAAAGGCCTCGACGAGATGGTGGGCATCGTCCACACCAAGCACCTCCTCGATCAGATGGCGCGCTCCGGCCGCTTCGATGTCGCGGCTTCGCTCCGCCAGCCGCTCATCGTGCACGAGGCGACGCCGGCGCTGAGGCTTCTGGAGATGTTCCGCGAGAACCCGATCCACATGGCAGTGGTGGTCGACGAATACGGCGTGCTCGAAGGGATAGTCACGCCGACGGACATCCTCGCCGCCATTGCCGGCGCGCTGCCGGAGGACCTGACCGAAGAGGAGGAGGCGGCAGTCCGGCGCGCCGACGGCTCATGGCTCATGGACGGCATGATCGGCATCGACGAGGCGGAGCGGCTGCTTGAGCGCAAGGGCATGCGCGGCGATGAGGATTTCGAAACGCTCGCCGGCTTTCTGCTGGCGCGCCTCGGCCACATCCCGCAGACGGGCGAGCGCTTCGATTGGGATGGGCTGCGCTTCGAGGTGGTCGACATGGACGGCCGTCGCATCGACCGCGTGCTGGTCGCGAAGGCTGAACATGCCCCGGCCGCCGAGGCCGGCGCAGGCGTCTAGACAGGCTCCCGCCCGAACGCCTTGCGCAGTTCGTTCTTAGCGGCTTCCAGTGTCCGTCGCCGCTCGGCCGAGAGGCCCTTTCCCGCCCGGTTGATCTCGAAGGTCAGCATCGACATCGCCGACTGGAACGGCGGGGCCTTGCGGCGCGTGCTCCGCACCGCGGATCGCTTCAGCGAGAGCGCGATTTCGTGCGCGCTCTTCTTGGTGAAGACGCCTTCGTCAAGATCAAGCGCGTTGCTGTGCTCCGTCACCTCTGCGGACCACCGGCTGTTCTCTTTCTTAGAGCGGCCGTTCGCCATTCCGCCCTCATCCTTTACGCCGCGCGGCCTGCGCCTTCTTGATGTTTGTCCGCCGCGCGCGTTTCTGCGCCGCCGTTGGCTTCTCACGCTCCGGCACGTTCGGCCGCGGCTTCGCCTTGAACCGGTCGGCGCTCACATGCTTCGGCTTCGAGCCCATCGTTTCCAGCACCTTCTCCGCTTTCTTGGTGTCGGCCACCAGCGTATCGCCGCGCCTGTGGGCGTGCTCCTTGCCGATCAGCCATTTCTGCGTATCCCATGAGCCGCTTGCCCGTTTGCCGGCGACGCGCTCGATGCCCCCGGGCTTGCCGACGTCCTGCGTGCGGAACGTACGGAACTCGTCTTTTGGCCTGACCTCGACGTGATAGAAGTCGCCCTCGCTGGCGCCCGGCTTCTTACGAGCGCGACCTTTCGGCTGATCGCGGGTGCGCGACGGGTCGGATATTTTCCGCGACGCTTTCTGCGCCTTATTCACGCTTTTTCGGGCTGCATTCTTCTGTGTCGCCATCGGAATTCTCCATCCATCGGTTCACGAACCCTGGCGCTTGAAGAACTGCACCGCGCGTTCG
>JBOHKB010000368.1:0-7396 GCA_050728815.1 Propylenella sp. | reverse complement strand
GGTGAAGCCGCCTGGATTGGCTGCTATCCAACCGGCGAGCGCCGCTGCCGACGTGGGCGGGTCAGCGAGCCGCGCCGTGTCATGGAAGAAGACGAGCTTCGCCATGCCCCACGGCGCTTCGAGGCCGTCGACCGGGACGGTGAAATCGCGCTCGACGCTCGGCTTCCCTTCAACGTCGACGAAGCGATAGTTGGGGAGTGCGGCGGACCACGACATCGGCTGGAGCAGGCCCTCGCGCCTCATCGCGGCAAAATTCTCGCCGTTGATCCACACAAGATCGACGGCACCGCCTTTCGACCGGCCCGCTGCTTTTTCCGTCAGCACGCGCGACACGACCTCGGCAGTGTCAGTCACCTTCACATGGATGACGCGCACCCCGAAGCGCTCCTCGACCGAGCGTCTTGCCCAAGCGATGTAGTCATTGATGCGCGGCTCGCCGCCCCAGGCATAGAAATAGACGGTCTCGCCCTTGGCGTCGGCGAGGACGGCGTCCCAGTCGTGTGGGTCGGGCATGCCCGCTTGGGCGAGCGCCGAGCCAAAGAGCACGGCCGAGACGAGGGCGATCAGCAGGCGCATGGAAACTCCTTGAAGGAGCTGAGGTGGCAAAGCGGCGGGCGCTCGGGCAAGCAAAACTTTGGTGAAGCGGCGTCACGCCGCAAGCGCATTTCCGCGAGCGCTATCGGAGGCCGCCGATAGCGGCGGCCTCCGCGACGAGCCGATATTCCGGCGAACGCTCCGGCCCGCCTCAATCCATCGTCAGGCCGCCGAGATTTGCGACCGCGCGGCGCGCCATCACGCCGACAAGGTGGGCGCGGTACTCGGCCGACCCGTGGATATCGCTCATCATGCCCGACTGGTCGACGGAGAGCCCCTTCAGCGCGTCGGCAGAGAAGTTGCCCGAAAGCGCCTGCTCTGCAGCTGTCCAGCGGAAAGCGCCGTCGTTGCCGGCCCCGGTCACCGCGACGCGGACCGATCCGTCCTTGTGCTTGGCGACGAACGCCGCCGCCATCGGATAGCGCGAAGCGGGGTTGCGGAACTTGGCGTAGCCGGAGCTCGCGGGAACCTTGAAAGCGACCTTGGTGACGATCTCGCCTTCCTCGAGCGCGGTCGAGAAGAGGCCTGTGAAATAGTCGTCGGCCGCGATCTGGCGCTTGTTGGTGTGGACCGTCCCGGCGAGTGCGAGCACGGCGGCGGGATAGTCCGCCGCCGGGTCGTTGTTGGCGACCGAGCCGCCGATGGTTCCGGCGTGCCGCACCGCCGGATCGCCGATCGAGCCGGCAAGCGCGGCAAGTGTCGCGATGGCGCGCTTCACGTCGGGGGACGCAGCGACCTCGGCGTGTGTCGTGGCCGCGCCGATCGTCACCGTGTCGCCGGAGACCTGGATGCCTTTCAGCTCCGGTATGCGCCGAAGGTCGATCAGATTGGCCGGCGCGGCCAACCGCATCTTCATCGTGGGGAGCAGCGTGTGGCCGCCGGAGAGGTAGGCGGCGTCGCCGGTGCTCGAAAACAGGCTCGCGGCCTCGGAGAGGGAGCGCGGCCTGTGGTAGGTGGTCTGGTACATCTATCGTCTCCCGATCCTAGTGCGCCGCGGCCTGCGCCAACTGCCACACCTTTTGCGGCGTGGCCGGCATGGAAAGGTTGTTGTTGCCGAGCGCGTCTGTGATGGCGTTGATGACGGCAGGCGGCGCGCCGATGGTTCCCAACTCTCCGCAGCCCTTCACGCCGAGCGGGTTCATCGGGCACGGCGTCACCGTCTTGTCGGTGTCGATCATCGGCACGTCGTCGGCCCGCGGCATGGTGTAGTCCATGTAGGAGCCGGTCAGAAGCTGGCCGCTGTCGTCGTAGACACCCTGCTCCGTCAGCGCCTGCCCGATCCCCTGCACGACGCCGCCCTGCACCTGCCCTTCCACGATCATCGGGTTGATGATGGTGCCAACGTCGTCGACCGCGACGAAGCGGACGATCTCCGTCCTGCCGGTGTCGGGATCGACCTCCACCTCGCAGACATAGGCGCCGAACGGAAAGTTGAAGTTCACCGGGTCGAAGAAAGCCTGCTCGCTCAGGCCCGGCTCCAGCGTCTCCAGCGGGTAGTTGTGCGGGACATAGGCCGCGAACGCGATCTCGCCCATCGCCTTCGACCGGTCGGTGCCCGACACCGTGAACTTCCCGTCGGCGAATTCGATGTCGCCCTCCGATGCCTCGAGGAGGTGGGCGGCGATCTTCTTGCCCTTTGCGATGATCTTGCCGCAGGCCTTGACGACCGCGCTGCCGCCGACTGAGGCGGAACGTGAGCCGAAGGTACCCATGCCGAACTGCGAATAGGAGGAGTCGCCCTCCATCACCTCGATGCTCTCGAACGGCACGCCGAGTTGCGTCGCGGCGATCTGGGCGACGGTGGTCGCATGTCCCTGGCCGTGGCTGTGCGAGCCGGTGAACACGGTCACCGAGCCGGTCGGGTTGAAGCGGACTTCCGCCGATTCATAGAGGCCCGCGCGGGCGCCGAGCGCGCCAGCGATAGCCGAAGGCGCTGCGCCGGTCGCTTCGATCGGAGTCGAAAGCCCGATGCCGCGGAGCTTGCCGCGCTTCTTCGCTTCTTCGCGGCGAGCGGGGAAGCCCTTGTAGTCGGCAAGCTTCAGCGCCTTGTCGAGCGCGGTCGCGTAGTCGCCGGAATCATAGAGAAGCGCGACCGGCGTCTGGTAGGGGAAAGCGTTGGCGGCGACGAAGTTCCGCCGGCGAATCTCCGCCGGATCGACCTTCAGCTCGCGTGCCGCCGTCTCCACCAAGCGCTCCAGGAGATAGGTCGCCTCCGGGCGGCCAGCGCCGCGATAGGCGTCGACCGGCACGGTGTTGGTAAACACCGCCTGCACGTCGCAGTAGATCACCGGCGTCGTGTATTGGCCGGCGAAGAGCGTCGCGTAGAGATAGGTCGGAATAAGCGGCGCGAACGCCGACAGATAGGCGCCGAGATTGGCGATCGTATTGACGCGGAGCGCGGTGAACTTCCCATTGGCGTCCATGCCGAGCTCGGCGATAGTGACATGGTCGCGCCCGTGGGCATCCGACACGAAGGATTCCGAGCGCTCGGCTGTCCATTTGATCGCAGCGCCTAGCCGCCGCGCCGCCCAGCAGAGGACGGCATACTCGGCGTAGGGGTAGATCTTGGAGCCGAAGCCCCCGCCGACATCAGGCGAGATCACGCGGAACTTGTGCTCAGGCTGATGCAGGATGAAGGCGCCGATCAACAGACGCGCCACGTGCGGCGCCTGACTGGTGCAGTGAAGCGTCAGGAACCCGCCGGAGGAATCGTATTCGGCGAGCGCCGCGCGCGGCTCCATGGCGTTCGGGATGAGGCGCTGGTTGACGATCTCAAGCTTCGTGACATGCGCCGAAGCGGCGATCGCCTTGTCTGTCCCAGCCTTGTCGCCGAGTTCCCAATCGAAGCATACGTTTCTCGGCGCGTTCGGCCAGATCTGCGGGGCGCCGGGCGCCATCGCCTTGCCGGTCGAGATGATCGCCGGCAGAGTTCGGTACTCGACCTTGACCTTCTCAGCGGCGTCGCGGGCGATCGCCTTGGACGTCGCAATGACCGCGGCCACCATGTCGCCGACGAAGCGGACGCGCTCCTGCGCGAGGATCGGCCAAGCCGGCTCGATCGCCGGACTCCCGTCCTTGTTCTTGATGCCCCAACCGCAGGGCATCCCGCCGAGGCCGTCGGTCTTCACCTCGGCGCCGGTGAGCACTTCGACGACGCCGTCCACCGCCTTGGCGTCCGACACGTCGAGGCTCGCGATCTCCGCATGCGCCTCGGGCGAGCGCAGAAAGTACGCGTAGAGCTGGCCCGGCCGGTTGATGTCGTCGACATAGTGGCCGCGGCCGGTGATGAAGCGTCCGTCCTCGGTCCGCCTGACCGCCGCGCCGATCCCCTTCTCCGTCATGACGTTCCCTCCAAATGCATCGGGAGTGGCTCGCTGCCCGGTTTCACCAGGCGCGGAAGCGCTCTCCCCGTTGTGCTTCAGGCCGCCTTGGCCGCGCCGCTCATCTCTCCGGCCGCGGCAAGGATCGCCTTCACGATGTTGTGGTAGCCGGTGCAGCGGCAGATGTTTCCGTCCAGCTCGTGGCGAACCGTTTTTTCGTCGAGCTTCCCATCGTAACGGCGGATCATGTCGACGGCGGTCATGATCATGCCCGGCGTGCAGAAGCCGCATTGCAGGCCGTGATGCTCGCGGAAGGCCGCCTGCACCGGGTGCAGCCTTTCGCCGTCGGCGAGGCCCTCGATGGTGAGCACCTTGGACCCGTCGGCCGCAGCCGCGAGCGTCGTGCAGGATTTCACGGCAATGCCGTCGAGGTGGACGACGCAGGCGCCGCACTGCGACGTGTCACAGCCGACATGCGTTCCGGTGAGGCCGAGGTGATCGCGCAAAAAATGCACGAGCAGCGTCCGGTCCTCGACCTCCCGCGAGACGGACTGGCCGTTCACGGTCATGGTCACTTTCGCCATTCATTCCTCCCGTTCCGAACTCTCAGCGGCCGAGGCCGCATCACGTCGTGATCACATAGACCAGAAGCAAAGCCAGGATGACAAGCAGGCCCCAGACGATCGGGCCACCGAGGAAGCCCATCGCGGCCTTCGCCTCGACCTCCTCCTCCACCTCGTGCACCGCCTCCTCGATGCGCTCGCCAGCAGAGGCCGGCGCCAGAGCCGCTTCCAAAGCGGCCGGCGCGCCGGCCTTCTCGGCAAAGCAGGAAAAGAACTGGTCGGCGAGCTTCTTGGCGGTGGAGTCGATCAGGCGCGAGCCTAGCTGGGCAAGCTTGCCGCCGACCTGGGCATTGACCGCGTAGGTCAGCACCGTCTCGCCGCCCGCATCCGCCAGGTGCACGTCGGCGCCGCCCTTGGCAAAGCCGGCGACGCCCCCCTTCCCCTCGCCGGAAATCGTGTAGCTTTCCGGCGGCTTAAGGTTTGAGAGTTTCACCTCGCCGTTGAAGGTCGCCTTGACCGGCCCGACCTTGGTTGTCACGCGCGCCGCAAAACCGTTATCCGCGCTGCCGTCGAGCGACTCGCAGCCGGGTATGCACTGGCGCAGGATCTCGGGGTCGTTCAGCATCGCCCAGACCCGCTCGCGCGGCGCCAGGATGCGATACTCGCCCTTCAACTCCATGAAACGACCTCCCTCGGCCGGATTTTGCACGCCAGCCCGGACGCGGACAACAGATTTCCGAGCAAGCGTCCGCGGCCGGCCGGCGTTGGCGCGCCGCATGCAAAGGGCTAAAAGCCGCGCATGTCAAACGCGCCCCCGACCGATCCCCTCCTCCTGGCGCTCGTGGACGCCGCGCTTGCCGGGGCGCGGGAGGCGATGGAGGTCTACGCGACCGATTTCGAGGTCGCGCGGAAGCCCGACGATTCACCGGTGTGCGCCGCCGACAGCAAGTCCGAACGGGCGATCGTCGCGCGGCTTGCCGCGGCAATGCCTGACCTTCCTGTCGTTGCCGAGGAGGCCGTCGCGGCCGGGCGAACCCCGCGCATCGGCCGGCGCTTCCTGCTTGTCGATCCGCTCGACGGAACCAAGGAGTTCGTAAGCCGCAACGGCGAGTTCACGGTCAACATCGCCATCGTGGAAGACGGTGCGCCCGTCATGGGCGTTGTGCTCGCACCGGCGCTTTTCCTCGCCTACGCGGGTTCGCCGGACGGCGCGTGGAAAGGTCGGATCGCCGAGGGCCTCGCGGGCGTGCTGGACTGCGAGGCGATCAAGGTGCGACCGGCAGGCCCCTCTCCTGTCGCGGTCGCGAGCCGCTCGCACATGACCGCTGCCACGAAGGATGCGCTCGTTCAGGCCGGCGCGCGCGAGCATCGCTCGATCGGCTCGTCACTGAAATTCTGTCTCGTGGCGGAGGCGGCGGCCGACTTCTATCCACGGCTCGGAACCACGATGGAATGGGACACAGCGGCCGGCGACGCAGTCCTGAGCGCCGCCGGCGGCGCGGTCGTGACACTCGACGGCGCGCCGCTCCGCTACGGCAAGACCGGCGTCTCCGGCCCGCGCGATTTCGAGAACCCGCATTTCTTGGCGGCAGGCGACCGGAGTCTCTTCAAGCGGCTCGACCTCGACGCGCCCAGCACGGCGGCATGAGCGCGCCGCTCATCCTCACCACCAAGGGACTCGACGATTACGCGCTTCTCGATTCCGGGCACGGGCGGAAGCTCGAACGCTTCGGCGCGCTCACACTCGACCGGCCCGAGGAGCAGGCGATGTGGTCGCCGCGCCTCGACAAGGCCGCGTGGGAGGCCGCCGACGCGGTCTTCACCGGCGATACGGACGAGGAAGGCGCCGGGCGCTGGAAGCGGCGGCCGGGTCTTGGAGAATCGTGGACATGCCGGCACGGCGCGATCCGCTTCTCCTGCAAGTTCACCTCCTTCCGCCATGTCGGCGCGTTCCCGGAACAGGAAGCGCATTGGGCATATATGCGGAAGCGCCTCGCGGCAGCGGGCGGAACGCCGGTCCTCCTCAACCTCTTCGGCTACACCGGCCTCGCCTCGCTGATCGCTGCGGAGGCCGGCGCGGAGGTGACGCATGTCGACGCCTCGAAGAAAGCGATCGCCTGGGCACGCGAGAACCAGGCGCTGTCGAGGCTGGAGGAGAAACCAGTCCGCTGGATCGTCGATGACGCGGTGAAGTTTGCTGCGCGCGAAGTCAGGCGCGGCCGCCGTTATGACGGCATCCTGCTCGATCCGCCAAAATTCGGCCGCGGGCCGAAGGGCGAAGTGTGGGACCTATTCCAGAACCTGCCGGAAATGCTCGCGCTCTGCCGCGACCTTCTGAAGCCCGGCGGTTTCCTGATCCTCACCGCTTACGCCATCCGGGCTTCGTTCCTATCGTTCAAGCGCCTCTCGGAGGACGTGCTCGGGCCCGGCATCGAGGCGGGCGAGCTGGCGCTCGAAGATGAGGGCGGCAGCCTGCTCGCCACTTCGCTCTTCTGCCGCTGGAGCGGGCGATGAGCGGCGAGCGGCCTCGGACGGGAACGTTCAAGAAGGTCACCAGCCTCGTAAATCCGTTGGTGAAGGAAATCCGCGCGCTGCATCTGAAGAAGCACCGCGACGAGACCGGCCTCTTCATCGCCGAGGGGCAGAAACTCGCACGCGATGCGGTGGACGGTGGCTGGCCGATCCACGCGCTCGCCTACGCCGCAAAGCTTTCCGGCGACGCTGCGATCGGCGCGCTCGCCGCCGCCACGAAAGCGTCGGGCGGGACGGTTCTCGAAGTATCCGCGCCGGTTCTCGAAAAGATCACGCGGCGCGACAACCCGCAGAACGTCGTCGGCGTCTTCCGCCAGCGCTTTGGATCGGACGCGGCAGTCGGTCGTGAGGGCATCTGGGTCGCGCTCGACCGCGTCCGCGATCCGG
>JBOHKB010000367.1:0-5769 GCA_050728815.1 Propylenella sp. | reverse complement strand
CTCTATGCCCTCATGCAGCACGACCTCAAGCGGCTCCTCGCCTATCACACGGTCGAGAACATCGGCATCATCTTCATCGGGCTTGGCCTTGCGCTCGCCTTCAAGGCACACGGCATGACGGCCGCCGCGGCGCTCGCCATGACAGCCGCGCTCCTCCACGTCTTGAACCACTCACTGTTCAAGAGCCTTCTCTTCTTCGGCGCCGGCGCGGTTCTCAACGCCACCGGCGAACGCGACATGGAGCGCCTCGGCGGCCTGATCCACCGCATGCCGCTCACCAGCTTTACGTTCCTCGCCGGCTGCGCCGCCATCTCCGCGCTGCCGCCGCTGAACGGCTTCGTCTCCGAATGGCTGACTTTTCAGGCGATCATCATTAGCCCCGAGCTGCCGCAATGGGGCCTGAAATTCTCCATTCCCGCGGTCGGCGCGCTGCTCGCGCTGTCGGCGGCGCTCGCCGCGGCTTGCTTCGTCAAGGCGTTCGGCATCACTTTCCTTGGCCGCCCGCGGACCAAGGCCGCCGAACTCGCGCACGAGGTGGACCGCTATTCGCTCGCGGCGATGTTCGCTTTCGCCGGCCTTTGCGTCCTCGCCGGCATCCTGCCAGGCTTCGTGATCGACGGGCTCGCGCCGGTGACCGCAAGTCTCGTCGGGAACGAGATGCCGGCGCAGTCGGCCGTGCCCTGGCTTTCCATCGTGCCGATTGCCGAAAGCCGCAGCTCCTACAACGGCCTGCTCGTCTTTTTCTTCATCGCCGCATCTGCCTGGATCGCGGCGGTCGCAATCCATCGCCTCGCATCGCATACCGTGCGCCGCTCTGATCCCTGGGACTGCGGCTTTCCCGATCTCAGCCCCGCGACGCAGTACACCGCCGGCAGCTTCGCGCAGCCGATCCAGCGAGTTTTTGGGACGCTGGTCTTTGCCGCGCGCGAGCATGTCGAGATGCCGCCGCCGGGCGCGACCATGCCGGCGCGCTTCGAGGCGACGCTTCGCGATCTCGTCTGGGACTGGCTCTACGTGCCGATTGCGGCCGGCGTCGGCCTCGCAGCCGATCGCCTGAACGCGATGCAGTTCCTCACCATCCGGCGCTACCTCGCGCTCGTTTTCGTGACGCTCGTCTCGCTTCTCGTGGTGCTCGCGCTGTGGCCCTGATCGTCCAGCTTCTGGTGCAGGGCGCGGAGATGGCGCTTGTGCTTCTCATCGCGCCGCTCCTCACCGGTCTGGTGCGAAAGGTGAAGGCGCGCCTTCTCCGGCGACAGGGCCCGCCGGTTCTGCAGCCCTATCGCGATCTCCTCCGTCTGCTCAGGAAGGAGGTAGTTCTCTCCCACAATGCTTCGTGGCTTTTCCGCGTGACGCCCTACCTTGTTTTCGCCGGAACCTGGGTCGCCGCAGCGCTCGTGCCGACTTTCGCCATGGGCCTCTATTTCAGCTGGTCGGCGGACCTGATCGCAATCACGGCCCTCCTTGCCAGCACGCGCTTCTTCCTGGCGCTCGCCGGCATGGACGTCGGCACGAGCTTCGGCGGCATCGGCTCGAGCCGCGAGGTGATGATCGCTTCGCTGGCGGAGCCGGCCATGATCATGATCACCTTCACGCTCGCCTTGGTGGCCGGCTCTACGCAACTTTCCTACATCGCCGCCTTCATGCTTTCGCCCGACGCGGGGCTCAGCGTCTCGCTCGGCCTCGCGCTGGTCGCCCTCGTCATCGTGAGCATAGCGGAGAACGCCCGCGTTCCCGTGGACAACCCGGCGACCCATCTCGAGCTCACCATGGTCCATGAGGCGATGGTGCTGGAATATTCCGGCCGGCACCTCGCCATGATTGAGTTCGCGGCCTCGCTGAAGCTCGTCCTCTATGTTTCGCTGATCGCCTGCATCTTCGTGCCATGGGGCCTGGCGACCGAAGGCGCCGGCCCGGCCGCGTATGCCGTCGGCGTCGTCGCCTATCTCGCCAAGCTCGGCATCGGCGCGGCGCTCCTCGGCCTGTTCGAGACGGCCATCGCCAAGATGCGGGTATTCCGCGTGCCCGAGTTTCTCGGCGGCGCCTTCATGCTCGGGCTGCTCGCAAGCCTGCTTCTCTTCGTGGTGCAGAGCCAATGACGAACGCGTTCGTTCTCGACGTCGCGCATCTCCTTGCCGGATCGCTCGTGCTGGTCAGCCTGATGATGCTCTATCAGCGCCGGCTCTACGCGCTTCTGAACGTCTTCGCGCTGCACGCCTTCGTGCTGGCGCTGTCAGTCGCCTGGCAGGCGTATATCCAGACCGCGCCGCATCTCTACATCACCGCCACGATCGCCCTCGTCTTCAAGGCGATCGTCATTCCGGTCGCATTGCACCGGATGATCGTCCGCCTCGGCATCCATCGCGAGATCGAGACGGTGGGCGGAATTGGCCCGACCATGCTCTTCGGAATGGGGCTCGTGGCCCTCTCGACGGTGATCATGCTCGAAGTGACCGCCGAAGCCGATCCGCTGGCGCGCGAAGACCTCGCCTTCGCGCTTTCGGTCGTGCTTCTCGGTCTGCTCGTCATGGTCACGCGCCGCAACGCGGTGTCTCAGGTGGTCGGCTTCATGTCGCTCGAGAACGGCCTGGTGCTTGCCGCGACCGGCGCGAAGGGCATGCCATTCGTGGTGGAGATCAGCGTCGCCTTCTCCATCCTGATCGCGTTCATCGTCATCGGCATCTTCCTGTTCCGCATCCGCGAGCGCTTCGACACGGTGGACGTGCACGAACTCGATCGCTTCCGCGGAGAGCTTCTGTGAACGCGCTCGGCTTCGACCCGGTGGCGGCGGTCATCGCCATTCCGCTGGCGGCGGCGGCGATCCTGGCGCTGCTGTCGGACTTCCGCCTCGCGGCGCGGCTCAACGCCGCCGCGGCGTTCGCCACGCTCCTCGCGGCGCTGTCGCTCTTCGCGACGCGGCCGGAGCCCGGCGTCTACATCCTCGTCGACGACCTCAACATCGTCTTCGTGGTCCTCTCGACCTTCGTCGGGTTCACCACGTCGGTCTTCAGCGCGAGCTACATCGCGCATGAGGTCGAGATTGGCCGGCTGACGCCGGCCTATCTCCGCTTCTACCACGCCATGTACCAGACGCTGATGTTCGCGATGAACCTCGCGCTCATCGCCAACAATATCGGGCTGATGTGGGTGGCGATCGAAATTGCAACGCTGACCACCGTGCTCATGGTCGGCATCTACCGCACGCACCAGGCGCTCGAAGCGGCGTGGAAATACTTCATCCTCGGCAGCGTCGGCATCGCGCTCGCGCTGTTCGGCACCATCCTCGTCTACATGGCCGCGCGCCCGGTGGTCGGCGAGGGCGTCGAGGCGATGGTCTGGACGGTGCTCGCCGAGAACGCCCGGCTCTTCGACCCGGCGCTTCTCAACCTCGCCTTCGTTTTCCTGCTCCTCGGCTACGGTACGAAGGTGGGCCTCGCGCCGCTGCACGCCTGGCTGCCCGACGCGCACGCCGAAGGCCCGACGCCGATCTCCGCCGTGCTCTCCGGGCTGCTGCTCAACGTCGCGCTCTACGCCGTGCTCCGCTTCAAGATCCTGCTTGCGGCGAATCCCGACGCCATCGCGCCGGGGCCGCTCATGGTGATCCTCGGCTTGGCGTCGCTGAACTTCGCTGCCTACATGCTCTACCGGCGGCGCGACATCAAACGCATGTTCGCCTATTCCTCCATTGAGCACATGGGCATCATCGTGTTCGCCTTCGGCATGGGCGGGCCGCTCGCCAATTTCGCCGGGCTCCTGCACATGACCATGCACTCGCTGACCAAGTCGGCGATCTTCTTCTCCGTCGGCCACATCGCGCAGGTGAAGGGCACGCAGCGCATCGCCGACATCGGCGGGCTGACCGAGACGCATCCCTGGCTCGGCTGGGGCCTCGTCCTCGGCGTCGTGGCGATCGCCGGCATGCCGCCGCTCGGCATCTTCATGAGCGAGTTCCTGATCGTCAGTTCCACTTTCGCGCGCGAGCCGCTGCTCGCCATCCCGCTCGTCGCCGGATTGCTCGTCGGGGTCGGCGCGCTCTTCTTGCGCTTGAACGGGATCGCATTCGGCGAGCCGCGCGGGCCGGTCGCGCCGGCGAAGGCGTCCTACGTGCCGATGTTCGTGCATCTCGCGCTGGTGCTCGGCGCAGGCATCTTCCTACCGGGGCCGCTGGTCGCGTGGTTCCAGCACGTCGCCCGCCTGCTCGGATAGCGCGTAATGCCCGTCCTTTCCGAACTGATCGCCGCCGGCACCGGAGCCGTCAGCCACCGCCCCTGGCCACGCGCAGAAGTCGATGGCACGACATGGGAAGCGGCGTCGCAGCGCTTGGCTGCCGGCGCACTGACGCTGCTCGGACTGTGGGGCGACGACGACCGTGTTCATATGGTGTTGCATGAAGATGAGGTCGGCGATTTCGCGATCGTCACCCTCGTCTGCCGCGATCGCCGCTTCCCCTCCGTCGGCAGGCTGCACGCGCCAGCGATCCGACTCGAACGCGCGATCCGCGATCTCCATGGACTCGAGCCGGAGGGCGCTCCCGATCTCCGCCCGTGGCTCGACCATGGCCGATGGGGCATCGCCCATCCGCTCGGCGGCATGACCCCGTCCCCGTCCGCACTGTCGCCATATCGGTTCCTGCCGGTGGAGGGCGAGAGCCTCCACCAGATTCCCGTGGGCCCGGTCCATGCCGGCATCATCGAGCCAGGCCACTTCCGCTTCACCGCCTACGGCGAAACGATCGTTCGGCTCGAAGAGCGCCTCGGATACGTTCACAAGGGAATCGAGACTCTCGCGCGCGGGGCGGACGTTGCACAGGCGGCGCGGCTCGCGGGTCGCACCTCGGGCGACAGCACGGTCGCCTACGCGTTCGCCTTCGCGCGCGCGGTCGAGGCAGCGCTCGGCGTCGAGTCGCCGGCGCGGGGGCAGTGGCTGCGTGCGCTGATGGCGGAGCTTGAGCGGCTCGCCAACCACTTCGGCGATTTCGGCGCCATCTGCAACGACGCCGCCTTCGCGCTGATGCATGCGCAGTGCGGGGTCCTTCGCGAGCGGGTGCTGAGAGCCGCGGACGCCTGCTTCGGCCACCGCCTGATGATGGACCGCATCGTTCCGGGCGGGGTGGCGCGGGACCTCACGTCCGACGGCACGGCGGTCTTGCGCAGCCTGCTCGCCGATATCGGGCGGCGCTTCCCCGGATTGGTCGAGCTCTACGACAACACCGCCTCCTTGCAGGACCGCACCATCGGGACGGGCAGGCTGAGCGCGGCGCGCGCCAGCAGGTTCGCCGCCGGCGGATATGTCGGGCGCGCCTCGGGCCGGAGTTTCGATGCGCGGCGCACACCGGGCTACCCGCCCTACGATGCGCTTGACTTCGTTGTGCCTGTGCAGCGCGAGGGCGACGTCAATGCGCGGGTCTGGGTGCGCATCCGCGAGATCGAGCAGAGCCTGTCGCTGATCGCTCAGTTGCTCGACGGCCTGCCGGGCGGCCCGGTTGCCTCAAGCGTCGAGTATTCGGCCGGCGAGCCGCGCGAAGGCGTCGCGCTGGTCGAAGGATTCCGCGGCGACATCCTCGTCTGGCTGCGGCTGGAGCCTGAGGGCAAGGTCGGGCGCTGCCATCTCCGCGACCCCTCCTGGTTTCAGTGGCCGCTGCTGGAGGCCGTCATCGAGGGCAACATCGTCGCCGACTTCCCGCTCTGCAACAAGTCGTTCAACTGCTCCTATTCGGGGCACGATCTCTAGGGGCGCCCGGCCATGCGCAAGCTGCTCTTCCAAAGCCTCATC
>JBOHKB010000366.1:0-4771 GCA_050728815.1 Propylenella sp. | reverse complement strand
GGCTGAGGCGGGCCAGGGCTTGCTTGTCGCACCATGACGCGCCCCTTATAAGCCACGGACCTCAATCCGACGAGCAAAGGCAGTCATGGCGATCGAGCGGACCCTCTCCATCATCAAGCCCGACGCGACCGGCGGGAACATCACCGGCAAGATCGTCGCGAAACTGGAAAGCGCCGGCCTTCGCGTGGTGGCGCAGAAGCGCATCCGCATGACGCGCGCCGATGCCGAGCGGTTCTACGCGGTCCACCGGGAGCGGCCTTTCTTCGGCGAGCTGGTCGCGTTCATGAGCTCCGGCCCGGTGGTGGTGCAAGTGCTGGAGGGCGAGGACGCCGTCGCGAAGAACCGGGAAGTGATGGGCGCCACGAACCCGAAGGACGCCGCGCCGGGCACCATCCGCGCCGAGTTCGCGCGCTCGGTCGGCGAGAACTCCGTGCACGGCTCGGATGCGCGCGAAACCGCGGCTCAGGAGATCGCCTTCTTCTTCAGGGACGCCGAGATCGTCGGCTGAGCCCGTCAGCGGCCCGGAGGTTCAGGAGAGGACCGCCAGCCGGAGGCCAGAGGGGAAGAGCGCCGACGCAGCCTTCGCCTGGCTTTCCGAGGACAGCGGCTCAATGGCGGTTGCGTCCTCCGCGCCGGCGACATCCGCAATTTCCCTCGTTTCGGAGTGCGCGTGGCCATTCCCCCCGTTCGCGGCAAATCCGTTGACGCCGTTTGCATGATGGCCGTTCGCGCCCTTGCCGCCGTTCGCGACGATCGCCATCGAAACCCCGATCGCGCCGAGCGATCGCGCGATCGCCTTGGCCATGAGATCGGCCGGCATGCCGAGATTGCGGTAGCGGTCCGCCAGCTCCTTCGATTTGGCCGAAAGGTCGATCGTCTGGCCTGCGTCCGCAGCCAACACAAGCTTGCCGATTTCGCGGAAAAGGTCGCCGTGGGAACCTGACATCGAACACACTCCCGCGCCGCGTCCCAAGCTAAGACTGCTTGCCCACAGCCTGTCCACAGCTCCGAGAATGTGAAGGATGAATTTCGTCAATGGGTTGGCGGTTTTGTTGCAGAACTACAACAAAAATGTGGCAGCCAGGTGCTTGACAGGCAAGAACGACGCCTCTTTTCGCCCCCGGGAGGGCTCATCGCAGCGTACATCGCCCTCGAGGCAACGCGCGCAAGGATCAGCGCCGAAACAGAAAATCCGGCGCGGTCAATCGCCCCGCGCCGGATTGAGATTTGGCAGCCTGATCGGCGAGGAATCGTTAACCGCTATTGCGGCAACTGATCGTCGATCCCCTGCACGTACCAGCTCATGCCGAGCAGCGTCCCGTCGTCCATGACCTGGCCTTCCGCCAGCATCTCCTCCCCGGCCTGGTTCTTGATCGGGCCGGTGAAGGGGTGGAACTCGCCCGAGGCGATCTTCTGCTCCACCTCTTCCGCTGCTGCGGCGACATCCTCGGGCACGTTGGTGTAGGGCGCCAT
Organism: Propylenella sp.; assembly: GCA_050728815.1. GTDB lineage: Bacteria > Pseudomonadota > Alphaproteobacteria > Rhizobiales > Afifellaceae > DASWJZ01. The sequence continues at coordinate 3,298 of JBOHKB010000366.1, read as the reverse complement.
GAACACCGCGCCTTCCTTGATGCCTTCCCAGACATTAGTGGGCTGCCAGGCGCCGTCGATCAGCTCCTGCACGCGACGGATATAGTACGGCGCCCAGTCGTCGACGATCGCAGTATATTGCGCGTTCGGCGCGAACTTGATCATGTCGGTCGCCTGGCCGAATCCGTGGAGGCCGCGCTCCTCGGCAATCTGCAGCGGAGCCGTCGAGTCCGTGTGCTGGACGATGATGTCGGCGCCCTGGTCGAACAGCGCCTTGGCGGCATCCGCCTCCTTCTGCGCGTCAAACCAGGTGTTGACCCAGACGATCTTCACCTTGAAGTCGGGGTTGACCGACTGCGCGCCAAGCATGAAGGAGTTGATGCCCATCACGACCTCGGGGATCGGGAAAGAGACGATGTAGCCGGCGACCCCGGCCTTCGACATCTTCGCAGCGATCTGGCCGATGATGTAGCGGCCCTCATAGAAGCGGGCGTTGTAGAGCGCGACGTTCTCGCTCTCCTGCTTGAAGCCGGTCGCGTGCTCAAACTTCACGTCCGGAAAGCGCGGCGCGACCTTGTTCACGGGATCCATGAAGCCGAACGACGTGGCGAAGATGATGTTGCAGCCTTCGCGCGCGAGGCGCTCAAGCGCGCGCTCGGCGTCCGGCCCCTCCTGGACGCTCTCCTGATAGGCGGTCTCGACCTTGTCGCCGAAATGCTGCTGCACGGCGAGCAGGCCCTGATGGTGCTGGTAGGAATAGCCGTAGTCGCCGATCGGCCCGACATAGATCCAACAGGCCTTGACCTTGTCCTGCGCGGCAGCGCCGCCAGCCATGAGCGCCAGGCTCAACGCCGCGGCGAGCGCGGCAATCGGTTTGTGCATCGTGAGTCTCCCTCTTTCTAACCCAACCTTCGGTCGGAACATCCAAGAACCATGCCGCCGACCGTGTGCGGCTGGTTCGTTCGAGCGCTCGTGTCAACGCTCCGGCACGAAAGGCTGGCCCAGGCAGGCCGGAGTATTGACGCGGAGCAGAGTCCTGTTGCGCGAGATCAGAACAAGAACCAGCACCGTCGTCAAATACGGAAGCGCGGAGAGGAACTGCGAAGCTGTGAAGAACGCGGCGGTCGAAATCACGGCCGAGGCAAGCGCCTCGGGGGCTCCCTCGAGCACGCTGCGGAGATAGCTCGAGACACGACCGGCGATCCCGATAGCCTGTGCGTGCAGCTGCAGCACCGTAACTCCGCCGAAAAGCAGCGCCCCGATGACGAGGCGGTAGGGGATCCAGGAGGCGAAGACCACGAGAGCAAGTGCTATCCAGCCGCGTCCGGCCGTCATGTTCTCCACCCAGAGCGGCGTATACGCGACGGAAAGATAGGCGCCGCCAAGCCCGGCGCATGCGCCGCCGAAGAAGATTGCGACGTAGCGCACCCCAATGACGCTGTAGCCGAGCGCGTGCGCCGACGAATGGCTGTCTCCAACCGCGCGGAGGATGAGTCCCGTGCGCGTGCGAAAGAGCATGCAGGTGACGGCCACCACCAACGCGAAGGCAAGATAGACCAGCGCATCCTGCCCGAAGAGTATCCTGCCGACGAACGGCAGATCGGAAAGGCCCGGTATGTCGAGCCGCGGAAGCTTGATGCCGGGAGTGCCGACGAAGGATTCGCCGACAAGCCCCGAGACGCCGAGTCCAAAGAGCGTCAACGCCAACCCCGAAGCGACCTGGTTGGCGACAAGCGTCTGCGTGGCGAAGGCGAAGATCAAGCTTGTCGCTGCGCCGGCGAGCATGCCGCCGATCACGCCGACGAAGGGCGAGCCGCTCAACAGCGTCACTCCGAAGCCAGCGACGGCGCCCATCACCATCATCCCCTCGACACCGAGATTGAGGACGCCGGAGCGCTCCGCCACCAGCTCGCCGATCGAAGCGAGGAGAAGCGGGGTCGCGGCGGTGATCACGGTGAGGATGATTGCCTCAAGCATCGGCCGCAGCTCCCCGCGGCGCGTTGGTACGCACGGCGCGTATGCGGTAGAGGATCAGTGAGTCGCAGGCGAGCACGTAGAAGAGCAGCGCGCCCTGCAGCACCTGCGCCACCTTGCTCGGGAGCTGGAGCATTGTCTGAATCGCCTCGCCGCCGAGATAGGACAGGGCGACGACGAACCCGGCGATCAGGATTCCAATTGGATTGAGGCGGCCGAGGAAAGCCACGATGATGGCGGTGAAACCGTAGCCGGGCGAGATGACCGGCTGCAGTTTCCCGATCACGCTCGCCACCTCCATGATCCCGGCAAGGCCGGCAAGCGCGCCCGAGACCGCAAAGGCGAAGATTGTCATGCGCTTTGCCGAGAAGCCGGCGAAGGCGCCCGCCCGCGGGCTCTCGCCCAGCACGCGGATCTCGAAGCCCTTCAGCGTGCGGCCGAAGACGAAAGCAAGCGCGAGCACGATCACTATTGCGATGATGGCGGAAGCGTTGAGGCGTCCAGTCCCGAAGAAGGGAATCATCGCCGCGTCGGGGAATGTGACGGTGTTCGGGAAACCGAATGCGCGAGGGTCGCGCCATGGGCCGCGCACCATCCAGTCGAGGAAGAGCGAGGCGGCATAGACCAGCATGAGGCTGGTGAGAATTTCGTTGGTACTGAAGCGCGTCTTGAGCAGCGCCGGAACCATCGCATAGGCTGCGCCGCCGAGCGCGCCGAGCAGCAACATCAGCGGCAGAGTCGCGAAGTTCTGGAACTCAGGCAGCAGGACCGGAATGCCGGAGCCAGCGACGGCGCCGATGATGAACTGTCCTTCCGCACCGATGTTCCAGTTGTTCGAGAGGTAGGTGACGGCAAGGCCGGCGCCGATCAGCACCAAAGGCGTCGCCTTCACGACAAGCTCGGTGGCCTGCCACATGTCGTTGGAGATTACCTGCGCCGACAAGGTCCAATGCCGTACGTGGACATAGAGGGAGTAAAGCCCCTCGAGCGGCTCGACGAAGTAGATGTAGACGCCGCGGAACGGATCGACCCCGTACAGCATGAACAGGAAGAATGCCGTGACGACAGTGAGCGCGACCGCAATAAGCGGCGAGAGCAGCGCCATCCTGCGCGAAGGCTGCGTGCGGCGGACGAGCTCAAGTCGCATGGCGCGTCTCCTCGGGGCCGAGCCCGTCGTGCTCGTGATGCACGCCGCCCATCAGCATCCCGATCCGGTCCGCCGTCATCTTTTCGATTGCGAAGGCCGGCGACAGGCGTCCGCCGGATAGCACCGCGACCCGGTCCGATATCTCGAAAATCTCGTCGAGGTCCTGGCTGATCATCAGCACGGCGGCGCCTCCGCGAG
>JBOHKB010000365.1:0-4439 GCA_050728815.1 Propylenella sp. | reverse complement strand
GGTCGCGGGCGGGCCCGGGAGGGGGGAAACGCGGCGAGCGCGAGCAGCAGGGCCGCATCACCGGCCCGGCAGGCCTTTCGCCGCGCAGCCTCGCGCGCAAAAACACGCTCGACGAGATGACGGTTGGACGCACCGAAGTGCCGCTTCCTCATCCTGAGGCGCGCGCGAAAGCGCGCCTCGAAGGGGGGGAGCGTCCCGAGCGTCCGCGCGATCCACTTGGTGCAACGCCGCGCGGAAAGATCGGCGTGGGCTCCCACGAGGACGAAGGCGAGGAGCGCCGCCGCAAGGGCCGATCGAAGAAGACGGGCAGGCCGGGGCGGTAGGTTGCTGGCCGCGACGCGAACGGATGGCGCTACCCCTCCCGCCTTCGCCCTGCGGGCTACGGCGGGCACGCCCCCAGAGCCCCTCCCCACATCCGCCTTGGCCAAGGCTTGGGCGGACAGGAGGGGGAGGGGAGCCGGCGCCGTTTGAGCCTGCTTGTTTTCCTATGATAAAAGCCGCGAATGTCACACGGCGTGAGCCGTGATTCTTGAGAGGACGCCATGGCCAAAGGACAGATGCGACCGAATAAGGAAAAGCGGAAACCGAAGAAGGACAAGAGCAAGGCGCCGCCTGCGCCAGCGCAGCCCCGCTTCACCACGACGCCGGCTCCGGCGATCGGTCCTAGTTCGACCGGCAAGAAGAGCTAGTCCGCTCCTTCCTTCGCTTCAGCTTTTCGGCTCCTCCGGCCTGGGCTCGGGCGTCCGCTCCTCGAGCGGCAGGCCGGCGGCCTCCCACTCGTCAACGCCGCCCGGGTACCAGATGACGGCCGAATAGCCCCATTCGACGGCGCGCCTGGCGGCGTTCCACGACATCCAGCATTCCGCCTTGCAGTAGATGACGAGCGGGCGGGCGGCGTCGCCCGCGGTCAGCAGCGCGAGGCTGTCGCGGTACCAGCGCTCCATCGTCTCCGTGAGCCCGCCATAGCCGACGTCGGCGAGCCAGACGCTGCCCGGTATGTCGGCGTGTGGCAGATCGCGCCAGACCGTGCCCTCAGGCAGGTCCGGCTTCGGCGGCCGCGGCAGCACGTCGATGAAGATCGCCGTGCCCGAGCGCCAGAGCGCTTCCGCTTCTTTTGTTGTGACCACGCGCGCCCCGGCAAGCGTCGCGGGGACCGGCGCGCGATAGTTCTCCGTGCGATACCCGGCCGGCTCTTCGATCAGCTCTTGCGCAAACGACAGGGAAGCGGCCGACGCGACTGCGCAAGCAATCGCGAAGCGCCGAATGGTTGAGGCAAGCCTGGCGATGGTGCACATGAAGTGCACGTAATCGGAAGGACGCGACGTGATCAATCGCGCGCTTGTCTCTTTGTGCTTCTTGCTGGCCGTTGGCATCGCCGCCGCCGAGCCGCTTTCGGTCGAGGAAGTCGCGCCGGGCGTCTTCGTGCATGCGGGCGAGGTCGCGCTGATGTCGGAGGCGAACGCGGGCGGCATCGCCAATGTCGGCTTCATCGTCGGCGGCGAGGCGGTCGCGGTCATCGACACCGGCGGCAGCGTCGCGGAAGGGCGCGCTCTGCTCGACGCCGTGCGGCAAAAGACCGATCGCCGGATCCGCTATGTCATCAACACGCACAAGCACCCCGACCACATTTTCGGCAGCCGCGCTTTCAAGGAGCAGGGCGTGACTTTCGTCGGCTCCGCGCGGCTGCCGGCGGCGCTTGCTGAGAGTGGCGGCCACTATGTCGAAGCGAACCGGGAGCTGATCGGCGAGGCACTTGCCGCTGAGGTCGAGATCGTCCCGCCGACGCTGCTCGTCGAGGACGAGCTGACGCTCGATCTCGGCGGCCGGACGATCGTCCTCCGCGCCTGGCCCGCGGCGCATACCGACGGCGATCTGACAGTCCTCGACACGGCGACGAAGACGCTCTTCGCCGGGGACCTCGTGTTCCTCGATCACGTCCCCGCGCTCGATGGGAGCATCCGCGGCTGGCTCGCTTCCATCGAGGCGCTCGCGGCGATCGACGCGGAGCGCGTGGTGCCGGGCCACGGCCCAGCATCGGCTCCCTGGCCCGAGGCGCTGGAGCCCGAGCGGCGCTATCTCCAGGCGGTCGCAGACGGCGTACGGGCGGAGATCGCAGCCGGCGCAAGCATCGCCGACGCACCGGCCAAGGTCGCGCAGGAAGAGCGCGGGCGCTGGCGGCTCTTTGACGAGTTCCACGCCCGCAACGTCACCGCCGCTTCCGCCGAGCTTGAATGGGAGTGACGCCCGCCCCGCCGGGCATTCGGACTGCGCGCGCTCTCGATTTCCTGTTATGATCCCGCAACGGAGGTAACGTCCATGCGAAGCATTCTCGTTGCCGCGAGCCTGGCGATCGGCCTTGCCGCGGGCGCGGCTCACGCGCAGAAGGCGAAGCCAGACTACTGGCCCGAGCTGGTCGCGAACGTCTTCGATGGACGTGCGATCGAGGATGGCGCAAGCGTGATCGCCCTCGAGGCGCCGTATCGCGCCGAGGACGCGGCGATCGTGCCGATCACGATCCGCTCGGCGCTCCCTGCCGGCTCGCCGCTCAGGGTCGAGAAGATCACGCTTGTCATCGACCAGAATCCCTCGCCGGTCGCGGCCGAGTTCACCTTCGGCGACGGCGGCACGGTGCACGCCATCGAGACGCGCGTTCGCGTCGACGCCTACACCAAGGTCCACGTCGTGGCGGAAGCGTCCGACGGCAAGCTCTACATGGCGGAGGCTTTCGTGAAGGCGGCCGGAGGCTGCTCCTCGCCGGGCCTCAAGAACATCGCGGTCGCCGATGTCGGCGAGATGAAGTTCCGCCGCTTCGCGACCGATGCCGCGAGCGGCGTTGCCGACGCGCAGATCATGATCCGCCACCCCAACAATTCGGGGCTGCAGCGCGACCCGATCAACAACTACTATATCCCGGCGTTCTTCGTGCAGGAGCTGACGCTGAATGTCGGCGGCAAGCTGCTCATGCGCATGGAGGGCGGCATCTCGATCAGCGAGAATCCGACGTTTCGGCTTTCGTATCGCGCCGCCGACGCGCCGGTCACGGCGGAAGCGGTCGACACCAAGGGCAAGCGATACCAGGGCGCCTGGCCCGCCGGCGGCGAGGGGACCTGATTCCGGACGCTAGATCGAGTTCTTGAGCGCCTCGGTCCGGCTTTCGAGGTAGAGGTAGTAGCCCTCGCCGGCGTCGTTCGCGATGCGGACGATCCACGCGTAAGCCATTTCGCCGCCGAATTCGATGAGGCCGAGATCCGTGGTGCCGCTCGCAACCGCGACGACGCCTGCAACCGCGCAGGTCGGCTCGCTGCGGTCGTTCTGACGCCGATAGAGTTCCTGAAAACGCTCTTCGGCTGCCACGGGACCTTCCTCGAAGGCGTCGACGATGGATTGCAGCTGTTCCCGCGTGTCACAGAGAATTGAGGCGGAGAATTCTCCGACCCAGCCCTGCGGCGGGGGTTGCGCGGCAGCCGGCGCCGCGAGAAACGCCGCCATTGCGGCGAAAGCCAATCGTTTCATTGGGTCGCCTCGTTCGACAAATCCACGGTTCCAGGCTCAAACGCTTTGACGGCGTACTAGGTTGCACCGTGTGGAGGGAGCTGAACGCGTCGAGGCCGCGCGAGCCGGATTCCTGCCGCTTTCAGCGAATTGCGCTTGCCTTTTTCTCCGCGCGGGGGAGAGGTAGGGAACGTTCAAGCGAGGAGGAAACCATGCCCTACTATCTCATCCAGGCGTCGTACAAGGAGAGCGCCGCGAGGGCGCTCGTGGCCAAGCCGCAGGAGCGCTCGGCCGTCGTCAAGAAGATGTTCGAATCGCTTGGCGGGAAGCTGCATTCGTATTTCCTGTGCTTCGGCGACTACGACGTCGTGGCGATCGCCGAGCTGCCGGGTAACGATGCAGCCGTTGCTGCGGGTCTCGCCACCGTCGGCGGCGGCGCGATCAGCAAGTACCACACGACGGTTCTGCTCACGCCGACCGAAGCGACAGCGGCGATGAAGAAGGCGAAGAAGGTCTCCTACACACCGATCAAATAGCTCGACGTGGCGAAGCGGGCGGCACCGGGCGGAGCAATCCGCGTCGGCATCGGCGGCTGGACCTACGAACCGTGGCGCGGGACGTTCTACCCGCCCGACCTGCCCAAGGCGCGCGAGCTTGAATACGCCGGCAGCCGCCTGACCACGATCGAGATCAACGGCACCTTCTACCGCGCGCAGGGGCCTAAGAGTTTCGCGAAGTGGCGGGACGAGACTCCGGACGGTTTCGTGTTCGCGGTGAAAGGCCACCGCGCGGTCGTCAACAAGAAGAAGCTCGCGGAGGCCGGCGAGACGCTCGACTGGTTCTTCGGAACAGGCTTGACCGAGCTTGGCGACAAGCTCGGGCCGGTGCTGTGGCAGCTCGCGCCGTTCAAGCGCTTTGACGCGGACGACATCGCCGCGTTCTTCGCG
>JBOHKB010000364.1:0-10156 GCA_050728815.1 Propylenella sp. | reverse complement strand
GTGGCGAACTGGATTCAAAACGTCGTCCGCCCGAAGATCCGCTCGCTTTGGACCAAGCGGGAGACGGCGGAGAATCTCTGGGTGAAATGCCCGGAGACGGGCGAGATGGTCTTCCACAAGGACCTCGAGGCAAACCAGTTCGTCTTCCCCAATTCCGGCTACCACCAGCGCATCGATGCGCGCACCCGCTTCCGCCTCTTCTTCGACGACGGAGAGTACGAGACGCTGCCGTTGCCGCAGGCGCCGATCGATCCGCTCCGCTTCCGCGACGAGCGCCGCTACACCGAACGGCTGAAGGCGGCGAAGAGCAAGCAGGGGCTCGAGGATGCCGTGCTCATCGGTGCCGGTGCCGTGGAGGGCGTGCCGCTCGTCGCCGCGGTGCAGGATTTCGACTTCATGGGCGGCTCGCTCGGCATGGCGGCCGCCGACGCCATCATCACCGGCGCGGAAGCGGCGGTGGAGCGCAAGAGCCCCTACGTGCTCTTCGCCGCCTCCGGCGGCGCGCGTATGCAGGAGGGCATTCTCTCGCTGATGCAGCTGCCGCGCACGACGATCGCGGTCCACATGGTGAAGGACGCAGGCCTCCCCTACATCGTCGTGCTCACCAACCCGACCACCGGCGGGGTCACCGCCTCCTACGCCATGCTCGGCGATGTGCAACTCGCGGAGCCGGGCGCGCTCATCGGCTTCGCCGGTCCGCGCGTGATCGAGCAGACCATCCGCGAGAAACTTCCGGAAGGCTTTCAGCGCGCCGAGTATCTCCGCGACCACGGCATGGTCGACATCGTCGTCCACCGTCACGGGCTGCGCGAGACCGTGGCGCGGCTCTGCCGGCTGATGATGAAGCTGCGGCCCCCTAACTACCCGCACGGCAACGGCGCGTGGCAGGGCGACAACGGCGCGGGCGCCGCAACGGCAGCGACGGAGGACGCCGGAGAGGCGCGCGCCACCGGTCCGTCCTAAACCCCGAATGTCCGAACTCGACTCCCTGCTGGAGGCGCTCGGCGCGCTCCACCCCCGCCGGATCGACCTGTCGCTTGGACGGATCGAGCGGCTGCTTGACCGACTCGGGCGGCCGCAGGACCGGCTGCCGCCGGTCATCCACGTCGCCGGCACGAACGGCAAGGGTTCCGCTATCGCCTTCCTCCGCGCCATGCTGGAGGCGGCCGGCTACTCGGCTCACGTCTATACCTCGCCGCATCTGGTGCGCTTCAACGAGCGCATCCGGCTCGGCCGCGCGGGCGGCGGGCGGCTCGTCGACGACGCGATGCTCGTCGAGGCGATCCGGCATGTGCTCGCCGTCAACGGAGGTGAGCCCGTCACATTCTTCGAAGTGACGACGGCCGTCGCATTCCATCTCTACGCGGAGCACGCCGCGGATTTCTGTCTGCTCGAGGTCGGGCTCGGTGGACGCTTCGACGCTACGAACGTGGTGGCGGAACCGCTAGCGGCGGCGATCGCTTCTGTCAGCCACGACCATGCTGACTTCCTGGGCGACGACCTCGCCGGGATCGCCGCGGAAAAGGCCGGCATCCTGAAGCGCGGCCGGCCGGCAATCATCGGGCCCCAGAATGAACATGCGCTAGCGATGATCGCGGTGGAGGCGGATGCGGCAGGTGCGGAACTCTTCCGTCATGGCAGCGAATATGTGGCGTTCGCCGAGCACAGCCGGCTGGTCTACCAGGACGATGCCGGGCTCCTCGACCTGCCGCTGCCGCGGCTCCCCGGCGCGCATCAGCTGGAGAACGCCGGGCTCGCGGTCGCGATCCTGCGCGGCGCCGGAATCAGGCTCGACGCGAAGGCGATCGAGGCCGGCCTCACGACTGCCGAGTGGCCGGCGCGGCTGCAGAGGCTCCGTTCGGGCCCGCTGGTCGACGTAGTCCCGCCGGGCTCGGAAATCTGGCTCGACGGTGGACACAATCCGGCCGCCGGAGCGGCGATCGCACAGACGCTCGCTGAATTTGAGGAGCGCGACCCGCGGCCGCTCGTGCTCATCTGCGGCATGCTCACGACCAAGAACCCGGACGGCTACTTCCGCCCCTTCGCCGGGCTCGCGCGCCGCGCGATGACCGTGCCGGTCCCGGGTAGCCATTCCGGCTTCGACCCCAAGCGGCTCGCGGCAATGGCCATAGGCGCGGATGTCCCTGCCGCGCCCTTCAAGAACGTGCATGCCGCGCTCGACTGGCTCCGAGACGATTTCGAGGGGAAGTCGCCGGCGCCCAGAATCCTGATCTGCGGGTCGCTCTATCTGGCGGGAGAGGTGCTGAAAGAGAACGGCCCCTGGCCGGAGTAGGATACCGAGTCGCCTCGCCATGTCGTCATCGCCGGGGCTTGACCGGCTTGACCGGCGATCCATTTCGGAGCGAGGGAGCCGGTCGGGGAATGGATGCCCGGATCAAGTCCGGGCACGACGACAGTGTTTTGCGGATGAGCCGCCCTAGGCCGCCGCCGTCTGAATCCACTTGTGCAGGTCGCTCTTCGGCCCGGCGCCGACCTTCATGTCCACCGGCTCGCCGTTCTTGAACATGATGAGGGTTGGGATCGAGCGCACGCCGTAGCGGATCGTCGTCTGCTGGTTCTCGTCGATGTTGAGCTTGACGATCTTCATCCTGCCGTCAAACTCGGCCGAAAGCTCCTCGAGATGCGGAGCGATCATCTTGCACGGGCCGCACCATTCCGCCCAGAAATCCACAATCACCGGCTCGCGCGAGGCGAGAACATCAGCGGCAAAATTGTGGTCGGTGACGGCCTTCGTCATGACGATCTCCCGGAATCGCAAATCGGCCGCGAACCTAGGCAGCCGCTAGTTCCCGGTCAAGAAACCGGATTGCCGCGGATTCCAAGCGTGGCGAGCGCCTGTTCCATGAGCGCCGCCGGAATTGGCATGACATTCGGGCCGGCGGTCCAGACAAGGCTCGCGCTGACTTCGACGCCCGGTTCCATTTCCATAAGCAGACGCCTGTAGAGGGCGAGCTGAAGGACGTAGGCCGGGTCGGCTGCCTCCGGCGCGGCGGGCACCGTCCGGTTGGTCTTGAAGTCCACGATGCGCCAGCCCGCGCTGTCGCGAAGCATCCGGTCGATCCGCCCGCTCACCGCGTAATCGCCGCGCTCGGTCGCGACATGGCCGACGATCGCAAGCTCGGCGCGGCTCTTGGGTCCGAAGACCTCCGCGAGCGCCTGATCCGCGAGAACCGCCTCCGCCTCGGCGAGAATCGACTGGGCGAGGTCCGCGTCGTCTGGCGTCTCACGCATGAGAACGCGTTCGGCGACCTTCCGCCGATCCGCCGCCGGAACGTTCGGCAGCAGCTCCAGGAGCAAGTGCACGACCCGGCCGCGCAGGAGCGCCGCTTCGCCGGGCGCAACTTCGGTGACATCGGACGCGATCGCAGGAAGCGGGTCGGGCTCGGCGAGGCCGACCGAAGGCCGGAGCGGCTGCGGCGGCAGCTCCGGGCTTGGGGCGGGCTGGTTGAGCCAATCGGGAACTCCCGCCTCGTCAAGGCCGGCGCCCGGGGTCTCTGCCTCTGCCGCCAGCGGCGGACGCGGCGGCTGTGGCCATTCGTAGGGTGCCGCGAGCTCGCCCTCCTCGTCGCGCTCAACGTCCTTCGGGACGAGCGCCTGTTCCACGATCGTGTACCAGCATCTAGGCGGCCGGTTGATGAGCCTGACGCCGCCGACATAAAGCACGTCGCGGGCGCGCGTCATCGCGACGTAGAGCAGGCGGAGATATTCGCTTTCGGTCTCGCGGTCTTCGCGCGCGTCGGCAATCCGCTGCAGATCGGGCATCTCGGCGACACGCCGACGCCAAAGAAACGCCGGGTCGTCACGGTCCCTGCCGATATCGACAAGCACTTTCCGCTGACCGGGGACGACCGCCGCCCCGCCCGTGTCGGCCAGGAACACGACATCGGCCTCAAGTCCCTTCGCGCCGTGCACGGTCATGACGCGGACGCCCGCCGCCGCTTCGTCGCTCTCGCGCTTGATGTCGCTCTCGTTCGCGCGGATGAAGCGGACAAAACCCTGCAGCGACGGCGCCTCGGTCGCTTCATAGGCGAGCGCCTGGCTGAGAAAAGTGTCGAGGACATCGTCTGCCTCGCCGCCGAGCCGCGCGCGGAAGCCGCGGCGTCCGCCTTCCGGGCCCAGGATGGTCGCGAAGAAGCGGAACGGCGTGACCTGGTCCGCCATGCCGCGCCAGCGGCGGAGTTTTGCGGCGATGCTCGCAAATGGCTCATCGCTCGCGTCAAGCAGGGTCCGCCAAAGGCTCAGGCGACTTGTCTTGGCCGGAGCCTCATCCGCCCCATCCGCCCGGCCCCGTCCGCCTGCGAATTGCATCAATCCATCTTCCCTCACGCCAAGAAGCGGGCCCTTGAGACACGCCGCGAGCTGGAGGTCGTCCTCCGGCAGGAGCATCACGTCGGCGAGCGCGAGGAGGTCGAGCACGGCGATGTGCGTGGAAACCGGGATGCGGTCGGCGCCGGCGGTCGGCACGTCGCGAGCGCGGAGCGCCCGGTTCATGGCGGCGAAGAAGGCGTCGCGACGGCGGACGAGGATCAGGATTTCGCCGTCGCTGAGCCGCTTGCCGGACGGAAGCACCGTGTTCCGGATGCGAACGATCTCATCGGCGATGCGTTCAGCAAGCTCGGTCTCGGCAGCGCTAGGCGCAGTGTACGGCGCGGTCCAATCCTCGGGCTCCTCACGCTTCCGCCGGACCGTGCGCGGCAGCACGACGACATGGCCGGGATATTTCTCGCGGAACGACGCGTGTGCCGTGTAGGTCGATGCGGTGATCTCGGCGGCGAGCGCGGTGTTGAACACCGTGTCCACCGCCGACAGAAGCTCGCGCGTCGAGCGGAACGAGAGATACAGCGGCAAGGTGACGAAGGATTCTTTCGCCTCGTCGATCCTGCGCTGAAAGAAGCGCGGCATCTCGGCAAGCATTGCCGGCGCCGCGCCCTGGAAGCGGAAGATCGACTGCTTATCGTCGCCGACGGCGAAGATGGTGCGCGGCGTCCGCGACGCGCCCTCGCCAGAAAAGAAATCCTCGGCGATCGCCTGAACGACGCGCCATTGGTCGGGGCTGGTGTCCTGCGCCTCGTCGACCAGGATGTGCTCGACGCGCCGGTCGAGCTTGTAGAGCACCCATTGCGCCGCCCCGGAGCGCAAGAGCAGGTTCCGCGTCTTGGATATCAGGTCGCTGAAGTCGAGCGCGCCCGCTTGCCGCTTGGCGAGGTTGTAGGCGCGGATGATGGCGTCGCCGACGATTAGGAGAGCCGCTGTCGCGTCGGAGGCGCGGACGCGGTCGCGGCGCTCGAGAAGTTTCAGGATGCGCAGGCACTCTGAAGCGAAGTCCGTTTCGAGGGATGGCTTGTCGCGGCGCATCTCGGAGCTGAATCGGCGCCCGACGGCACGAGGCTCACCCGCACCGGTCAGGAAGAGGACGATGCGCGCGCCTGCCTCGCTTGTGAGATTCTGAGCGTCGAGGATTGCGTGCAGGACGGCGCCGGTATCGCGGTCGCTTGCCTTCTTTGTCACGCCTAGCTCGTCGAGCAGCCCACGGCAGGCCTCGCGGCTCCAATTCGGCGAGCTGCACAGCTCACGGCAGATGGTCTCCTCGCTTTCACCCGGAGCGAGCTGCAGCCGGTCACGCAGGTCGATGAGCGCATCGTCGATGCTGCCCGCCTCCCCGGCCGGCGCGGCATTCTCGATCCAGCGCCGGAAATCGTCGCGTTTGGCGATCAATGCGTCGAGCGCCTCGCCGATCTGCATGTCGGCGCTTTGCTCCGCCAGTTGGCGGACGGAGCGGCCGAGCGGAGACTCGGGCATCGCCGCCGCCTCGTTCAGCACATCGGCGCGTGCCTTTGCGAGCGCCGCGGCGGCGGCCGAATCGTCCATCACGCTGAACTGGCCGGGCACGTTCGCCTCGAACGGAAAGGCGTGCAGCAGACGTTCGCAGAAGGCGTGGATGGTCTGAATTTTCAGGCCGCCCGGAGTCTCAAGCGCCTTTGCGAAGAGTCTCCGCGCTTCGCGCATCTCAGCATCGGTCGGCGGGCGGCCTTCAAGCTCGGTGATCGCCGCGGCGAGCTTCGCATCGTCGAGGAGCGTCCACTCGCCGAGCCGCTCGAAGACGCGCCGCGACATCTCCGCCGCCGCCACCTTGGTGAAGGTCAGGCAGAGGATCGCGGCGGGGTCGACGCCCGAAAGGAGCAGCCGCACCACGCGCTTGGTCAGCACGTGCGTCTTCCCCGAACCCGCGTTTGCGATCACCCATGCCGAGGAGCGCGGGTCGGAGGCGTCGCGCTGGTGCGCGCGTGTGACATCGATATCAGCCGCCGCGCTCATCGTCTTCTTCCTGGTCGGTTGCGACCCATTCGGAGATGCGGGCGAGGTGGTCGTAGTCGCCGACATAGCGCCGGCCCGGTTTCGGGACCTTGCTCGACGGGTACTCCGCTTCCGGCTTGGCGAAGTGCGCGACGAGCTCGGCGAGCCGGCGCTCGGTGGAAGCGAGCGTATCGGCAAGCGTAACAAGCTGCCCGTCCCGCTTCGACTGGGTTCGGTCGCATTCCTCGCCGCCGTTGCCGCGGCCGGTCAGCCGGTAGTAGAGGATGCGCTGCGGCTCCGCCGCGGCGATTCCGTCGAAGCCTCCGCTTCGCGCGATCAGCCCTTCGAGCGGAAGCTGCGGCGAGAGCGACCGCACCTCTTTCATCGAAGGCGGAGTGCCGGTCTTGTAATCGATGATGGCGAGTCCGCCGCCGCGGAGCACGTCCAGGCGGTCGGCGCGGGCGGAAAGCACGAAGCCAGGCGTGACTGTCATCTCGCCCTTCCCCTCGACATGCCGATGCGCCACATCGGTGCGCGCGGCCTCCGTCGCCAGGAACCAGGCCGCGATCTTCTCGAAGCGCGGCCACCAGAGCGCGATCACCTCGGGAAAGTCTGCATGCCGCCCGAAAGCCTCGCGTCCGATCGCGAGCAGTCGCTCGGCCGCCGCCGCGTCGAACGGCCCGCTTGGCCGCTCGCGCACGAAATCTTCGAGAATGTCGTGGATGAGCGTGCCGCGGTCTCGCGCGTCGGGAAGTTTTGCCAGCGGCTCGAACGGTTTGAGCTTCAGGACATATTCGGCGTAGATCGCGTAGGGGTCGCGGATCAGCGTCTCAATGCGCGTCGCCGAAAGGCGCTTCGGCCGCCATGCGACTGGCGGCGAAGGATGCGGGCGCAGGGAGCGATCAGACGCCGCCGGCCGGTCTAGCTGCCGCGCACATTGAAGCACCGCGCTCCCCCGACCATGCAGCGTTTTCGCCAAGTCCTCGCCGGCATACGCCATCAGCCGCTGCAGCCAGCGCGAGGCGACGCGCGGCTCGCCGTCCTCGCGGTCAGCGCGCGTCAGCCACACTTCCCCGTGCCCGAGCGCCTGAGAAAAATCGTGCGCGGCGAGGCCGATCCGCCGCTCCGGCGGCTCGAGGTCGAGCGCCTCGCGCATCGGACGCGAGACGAGCGGGTCGAGCCGCGTCTGCGCCGGCCAGTTGCCCTCGTTCAGGCCGCCGAGCACGACCATGTCGACGCTCTGCAGGCGCGCTTCGAGCGCCCCCCAGATTTGGATACGCGGATCGACGCCGCCCCGCCGCCTGACCATCGACCGCTCGATCAAGGCGGCGAAGAGGCCGGGATATGCCGCGGGAGCGACGGCCGGACCGCGGGGCGCACTTCGCTGAAGTTCCTCGAAGGCAAGCGCCAGGGCTTCTCCCGCCTCTTCGGAGAAGACGTGGGTCGTCCGGCCGCTCGCGCCACGCGCGACTGCGCCGAGCGCCGCAAGATGTGCATCGACTAGCTCCGGCAGGGGGATCGCGCCGTCGCGCGCAGCGATCGCTTCGAGCGGGCCAAGCGCGCTTTCAATGCGTCCGGCAAGATCGATCGCGGCCTCCCAGCGGCTGCGCGAAAGGCCCGATGCGGCGTTGGTTCGGTCGAGCCAATCTACCTCCTTCCGCCGCTCCCAGGCTGCGAAACGTTCTTGGAGCGCATGGCGGAGCGCCGCGAGACCAGGCTTCAGCCGCGGGCCACGCAGCACGGCGCGCTCCAGATTGCGCGCCGCGCGGCGTGCATCGCTTCGCTTCATGCCGAAGGCTGCGACCGGATGCTTGGCAAGCGCGAGCAGGGTTTCCGCCGCTGCGCCGTTGAGGCCCGCCTGGGAAACGAGGCGTGCCAGAATGCCCGGCGGCGTGCGCGCGAGCGGCCGGCCGGCGGAATCGTCGACGTCGATCGCCCAGCGGCGAAGCTCTACTGCGACGCGGCGCGCCAGACTGCGGTCCGGCGTAACGAGGGCGGCGACTTTACCGGGCGTCTCGACAGCGCGCCGCAGCACCGTCGCGACCGCAAGCGCTTCCTCCCGTTCGTTCGCCGCTTCGATCACGCCCACGCCGCGAAGCGCTGCGTCCTTGTCGAGCGCGGAAAAAAGATCGGCTGGGCCGCCGCTCCATCGCTCGGTCGTCGCGGCCGGGCGCATCGATTCCGATACGAAACGCTCTCGCGACGCAAGCGATGGCGTCGGTTCCGCGAGCGACACGGCCGCATCGCGGCGCACCCCGAGTGTCGCGAGAAGCTGCTTCAGGCCGAACTGCGGGTGGCCCGCGCCGGCGGGGTCGCGCGGGTCCGCCCCGATCGCCTCCCACGACTCGGCGTCAAGCTCTTGGTCCAGGCCCGGCAGGACCACGGCGCCGTTCGGCAGCCGGGCGATCGCCGCCAAAAGCTCCGCCGTCGCCGGCACCGAGCCGGTCGAGCCGGCGGCAACGACCGGCGCGGCCGAGCCGCGCTCGCGGAGCCGCTTCGCCTCGGTGCGAATCAGGAGGTCGCGCCGCGCGCCCGGATCGAGCATGCCGCGCTCGGCGAGATGAGCCGGCCAGAATTCCGTGGCGATCTTCAAAAATTCGAGCGTGATCTCCCAGAAGCGCGCGAGGTCGCCGTGTTTCTGCTCGAAAAGCCCCGCCCAGGCTTCGGGCCGCGTGCCCACCTGGTCGATGAGCTGGCCAAGCGAAGCGGCGAGGCGGGCAGCGTCTGCCGGCGAGCTTGGAACGAGCAGCTCCTCGTCGGGAAGGTCAGCCGCAGCCCTGACCAGCGCGCCCGACCAGCGGAGCACCAGCCCGGTCAGCACGAGCTGCCGCTCGATCGCCGGGACGGCGGGCGGCAGCTCGGCTGCGATAGGATCGAGGAGCCCGGCCTCGTCCCCGTCGATGTCGCCGAGCGTGCGAATCTTCGGGAGCAGCACCGGGCGGCCGAAATGCGCCAGAAAGCGCTCGCGGATGGCGCGGGCGGAACGCCGCGTCGGCAGGTAGAGCGTGACGTCGGCGAGCGCGAAAGGCTCGCGCGACTCGAAGCCCGCGATCAACCGGCCTTCGAGGAGCGCCCCGACGAGCGCGTCGAGAAACGGAACGCCGGGCGGAATGGTGAAGACGTTCGAGCGATGCATCGCCGGTCAAGCCGCGCTTGCGGCGATGGCGGCGTCCGCCGCCCGAACAGATGCCGGATTCTCCACGTTGATCCAGAGTCCGTCCAACCTGACGCCGAACAGCCGGCCGGCCTCGATGGCGCGGTCGAAGACGAGGTTGAGCGAGAAGGCGTCGTCCGGCGTGTCGACGAAGCCTCTTGGGTGAAGGATCGCGGCGCCGGCATAAACGAAGGGCGCGACCAGCCGCTCCGGCCGCCGCGACAGCCGCCCCTCCTTGTCGAGGAAGAAATCGCCGCGCCCGGAATAGCCGACCGCGCGAACGGTGGAGGCGAGGAGGAGGATCGCATCCATCTGGTCCGCGTCCCAGCCGCCGGCGAGCCAGACGAGATTGGGGCGGACGCCCTCCAGCCAGAACGAATCGGAGTTGCGCAGCAGAAACGCATCCTTGCCGAGGAGCGGCAGCGCGCGCTTGACGCCCCCGCCCGTCTCCAGCAGCGCGTCGCGTTCGTCGGATATGACGATATGCGGCTCTGTCCGTTTGGCAATGTGCGCCTCGATCAGGTCCGCCATGTAGTGCACGTTGACGACGGCCTTCGCCACGCCGGCGGCCGCCAACCCGTCGAGGCAATGGTCGATCAGCGCGCGCCCGCGTACCTTGGTGAGCGGTTTTGGGGTGGTCGCGGAGAGTGGCCGCATGCGTTTGCCCTGGCCGGCGGCCAGCACCAT
>JBOHKB010000363.1:0-3266 GCA_050728815.1 Propylenella sp. | reverse complement strand
CCTTCTTCACCTGGCCGAGACCAAGGCCGGACAGATGCTCAACGCCGATTCGAACATTATTGGAGAAGGTCTGGCTGCCGATGGCGATCCCGCGCTTCGCGATGTTCTTGCCGAGGTCGCCGATGCGCTCCAAGTCGCTCGCTATGCGGATGGCGGCGATCGCCTCGCGCAGGTCCTGCGCCATCGGCTGACGCCGCGCGATCAATATGATCGCGTCCTCTTCGATCGCCCGGTGCAGCGCGTCGACCTTCTTGTCGGCCTCGATGACTTCGAGCGCGAGATCGACGTCGGAGCGCAACAGCGCGGCTATCGAGCGTTCGACGATCTCCTCGGCGCGGCCGCCCATTTCGGCGATCGAGCGGGAGAGGCCCTGGAGCTCGTCCTCGAACGAGGCGACGATGTGCTGTTGTGGCGCCATGGCCCTCTCCTTCAGCCGAACCGGCCGGTGATGTAGTCCTGCGTGCGCTTCTCGCGCGGGTTGGTGAACATCATGTCGGTCGGCCCCTCCTCCACGAGGTAGCCGAGGTGGAACATGGCCGTGCGCTGCGAGACACGCGCCGCCTGCTGCATCGAATGGGTGACGATGACGATCGTGTAGTTCTCGCGCAGCTCGTCGATCAGCTCCTCGATCCTGGCGGTGGCGATCGGATCGAGCGCCGAGCACGGCTCGTCCATGAGGATCACGTCCGGATTGACGGCGATGGCGCGGGCGATGCAGAGCCGCTGCTGCTGGCCCCCGGAAAGGCCGGTGCCGGGCTCGGAGAGCCGGTCCTTCACCTCGCCGACGAGCCCCGCGCGCTCGAGGCTCCGCATGACGACTTCTTCCAGCTCGGCCTTGCCCCTCGCGATGCCGTGAATGCGCGGCCCGTAGGCGACATTCTCGAAAATCGACTTCGGAAACGGATTGGGCTTCTGGAACACCATGCCGACGCGCGCCCGTAGTTCGACCACGTCGATATCGGGATCGAAGATATCCTTGCCGTCGAGCTCGATCTTGCCGCTCATTCGGGCGATATCGATCGTGTCGTTCATGCGGTTGATGCAGCGGAGGAACGTGGACTTGCCGCAGCCCGACGGGCCGATGAACGCCGTCACCGCCCGCTCGAGAACGTCGATCGAGACGTCGAAGAGCGCCTGCTTCTCGCCATAGAAGACGCAGACGTCCCGCGCCGCGACCTTGACCGCCGATACCTCCCCGCTCGGAGTGCGTACGGTCCGCGGGCGCGGCGGCGCCACGGCCGTCGTCATGCTGGCGTCGTTCATGGCGCGATACCCCCAAGGTCGGTCACCATGTCCGCTCCAGGCGTTGCCGAAGGAATATGGCGACCGCGTTCATGACAATCAGGAAGCCGAGCAGCACGAGGATGCCGGCAGATGTGCGCGCCACGAAGCCGCGTTCCGGGCTGTCCGCCCAGATGTAGACCTGGGTGGGGAGCGCCGTGGACGCGTCCAGCAATCCTCCGGGAGGGCTTGTCGTGAAGGCGTTCATGCCGATCAGAAGAAGCGGCGCCGTCTCGCCGAGCGCGTGCGCGAGACCGATGATAGTGCCGGTCAGGATTCCCGGCAGAGCGAGCGGTAGCACATGGTGCAGGATCATCTGGTGCTTTGACGCGCCCATGCCGAGCGCCGCCTCTCGGATCGAGGGGGGAACCGCCTTCAGCGCCGCACGCGTGACGATGATGATGGTCGGCAGGGTTATCAGCGCGAGCACCATGCCGCCGACCAGCGGCGCCGAGCGCGGCAGTCCGAACCAGCCGATGAACACCGCAAGCCCGAGCAGGCCGAAGACCACCGAGGGGACCGCCGCGAGGTTGTTGATATTGACCTCGATCAGATCGGTGAAGCGGTTCTTCGGAGCGAATTCCTCCAGGTAGACCGCGGCAGCAATGCCGGTAGGAAAGCTGATCGCGAAGCACACGAGCACCGCGTAGAAAGTCCCGACGATCGCGCCGGCGAGGCCCGCGAGCTCGGGAAAGCGGCTGTCCGAGTTGAAGACGAGCGCCCAGTTGATCGGCGTCGAAACGCGACCGTCTGCAACGAGCCTGTCAAACCACGCGATCTGCTGATCGGTGACGCGACGCTGGTCCTCCGGCAAATCGCGCCGGACCGCGCCCTTGTTCAGTTGGTCGAACGGATCGGAGGCGGGCACCGAGAGCGTCAGCGTCCCGCCGATCACTCCGGGACTCGCGACGACCGCATCGCGAACGAAGAACTGCGTGTTGTTGGTGAGGATCTGCGCCAAGGCCCGCTTCTCGCCCGGCTCGGTCACTTCCGGGAACATGGCGGCGAGAGCATCGGCGATGACGCCTCGATAGTTGCCGCCGGCAATGTCGTCGGCCTTGACGCGTTCCGCCGAGATCGGGAAGTCAACGCGTATCTTCGTCTGGACGAAGGCTTTGTACCCGGTCGCCGCGATCGAGATGAGAAGGATCGCGAGGAGGCCCACCGCGAGCAGGATCGCGGCGATGCCGTAGAACCTGAGACGCCGGTCGGCGGCGTGGCGGCGGCGCCGGCGCGCGGCCCCCGCTTCGGCGGTCCAGCCTATCGAGGTCTGCATGACGGAGTCCGTCATTCGTATTGCTCGCGGTATTTGCGCACGATGTGCAGCGCGAGCACGTTGAGCGACAATGTGGCGACGAACAGCACGAGACCCAGCGCGAACGCAGCGAGCGTCTTCGGGCTGTCGAATTCGGTATCGCCGATGAGCAGGGTAACGATCTGAACGGTGACCGTCGTCACCGAGTCGATCGGATTGAAGGTCAGCGTGGCGATCAGGCCGGCGGCCATCACCACGATCATCGTCTCGCCGATCGCGCGGCTGAGCGCGAGCAGCACGCCGCCCATGATGCCCGGAAGCGCCGCCGGCAGCAGCACTCTCACCATGGTCTCTCCGCGCGTCGCTCCGAGGGCGAGCGAGCCGTCCCGCATGGCGCGCGGCACCGCCTTCAGCGCGTCGTCCGAGAGCGAGGAGATGAATGGGATGATCATGATGCCCATCACCCCGCCCGCCGCAAGCGCGCTGTTCGGCGATATCGCGAGCCCGAAAATCGAGCCGAACTCACGCACCGCCGGAGCGACCGTGAGAACGGCGAAGAAGCCGTAGACGACGGTCGGAATGCCGGCGAGGATCTCCATCACCGGCTTGACCACGGCGCGAATTCGGTCGTCGGCGAATTCGACGAGATAGATAGCGGTGAAGAGGCCGACCGGGACCGCCACAAACATCGCGATCAGAGCGATCAGCAGCGTTCCGGTAAAGACGGGGA
>JBOHKB010000362.1:0-11593 GCA_050728815.1 Propylenella sp. | reverse complement strand
GGGTCGGAGAGCGCCGCGAACATCCCGGCCAGAGCATTCGTGGAGGTGGTTTGCAGGCTCATTATTTAACACTAGGATTAAATAAAGGCGCACGTCAATCTCCGTCGCCCCGAGTCGGAGGACCATGACGGATGTCGGCGCTGAAGGAAGAAAGCCGCCGCTGCGGCCGGGACGAGAGGGGGGCGGGTATCGTCTCCGGGGCGCGGCGGCGGCTAGTCGGACGGGAGGTTACTGGCGAGGGCGGGAGGTCGGCCGCCCTCGGGATTAGCTATTCGGTCTGCGAGTTCCGCTCGTCGTCCTGGAAGATCTTGCCGAAGTCGGCGACCGTCACGGAATCCATCCGCAGCAGCGTCGACGTGGTCCCGAAGCGGGTCTCCACGACGATGCTCGGCTCGGACGGAACCTCGTAGGCGACATCCATGCATTCCGCCTGCTCGTCGGCCGACATCCCAAGCATGCAGCCGAGTGGAACCGGCAGGTCGCCCTTCACGGCCATCGGCACGCGAACCGGCTCGACCGGCGGCATGTTCGCGGCTACGTCGAACGCGCCGGCGATCCGCGCGGACGCATAGGGCGGCGATGTGGATTCGGCCTGAGCGGAACTGCGGGTCAGCTCGACAGCGGCAACGCCCGTCGCCGCGATCAGCGCGGCAAGTGCGAAGGCCTTTCTCGTTTCGATGATCATCTGACGCTCCCGGAAGCCATGTTGGGTTGGCTTGCTTTCCGACAAAGATAAGTACGCAGTGCTTCAGCTTCCTTACGCAGCAGGGGGAAAATGGTTTCGCGGTTGCCCAATTGTTTCTTCGATTCAACAGGCGACGAAACAATTGGAGCCCGTTACGCCTGATTCGTGTTTCCGCGCCGGGATATGGGCGATCGGCCGCACTTTCGCCTCCGGATCGCCGCTTGCCACCGGGGCGCGGCTTCGCCGAACATCCGCCACCTGACGGAAGGGTGAGCAATGCGATTCTTGATCGTGCTGTCGGCTATGACCGTGGCTCTGGGTCTTCATGCCGCATCGGCTTCGGCGGCCGGCGATGCGAGGGCGGGGAAGGCGCTCGCCGAGCGCTGGTGCGCGTCATGCCACCTGGTCGCGCCCGAGCAGACGAGCGCAACGACCGAGGCGCCGCCCTTCGCGAGCGTCGCCGAGCGCTCGGCGGAGGAGATCGGCGCGCTCGCCGCCTTCCTCGCCGATCCGCATCCGCCGATGCCGCAAATGAGTCTCACGCGGCAGGAGATCCAGGACCTCCTCGCCTACATCGCCAGCTTGAAGTGAAGCTCTAGCTCGTCAGCAGCTTGTCCTCCTCGAAGTCCTGGTCGCGCACGCGGCGGAAGCGGGCGACGAGGTCTTCGATCGTGAGCCTCTTCCGCTCTGGGTCGCGCACGTCGAGCACGATCTCGCCTTCGTGCAGCATGATCGTGCGCGTGCCGAGGTCGAGCGCCTGGCGCATCGAATGCGTGACCATCAGGACGGTCAGGCCGAAGCGCCTGGCGAGTGACACGGTGAGCGCCAGCACGAACTCCGCGTTCGCCGGATCGAGCGCAGCGGTGTGCTCGTCGAGGAGCACCGCGGAGGAGGGGGCGAGCGTCGCCATAACGAGCGCGAGCGCCTGCCTCTGCCCGCCGGAGAGCGAGCCCATCGGCTGGTCGAGCCGAGTCTCAAGCCCGATGCCGAGTTCAGCAACGCGCTCGAAGATCGAACGCAGCCGGGGGCGACCGAGCCCGTCGCCGAAGCCGCGCCACATGCCGCGGCGCGATGCGATTGCGAGGTTCTCCGCGATCGTGAGCTCGCTGCAGCCGCCGGCGAGCGGGTCCTGAAAGACGCGCGCCACGAGGCCGGCCCGCCGCTCTGCCGGCAGCCGCGTCACGTCGCGGCCCGAGAAGATCACGCGGCCGCTCTCCGGGGTCACATCGCCGGCGATGGCCGAAAGGAGCGTGGATTTTCCCGCGCCGTTCGATCCGATGATCGAGCAGAATTCCTTGTCCTCGACCTTGAGCGTCAGGTCCTTCAGCGCGTGGCGCTCGAGCGGCGTGCCAGGATCGAAGCGGACCGAAAGCCGCTCGACCGCGATCATGCGGCTCTCCGCTGGCGGACATGCGGCACGATCAGCGTGACGAGCACCAGCAAAGCGGTCGCAAGGTTGAGGTCTGAGGGGGTCAGGCCGAGAAAATCGAGGCCGAGCGCGAGCTGCACCGCGAGCCGATAGAGCACCGACCCGAGCACGCAGGCGGCGACCGCGACGAACATGCCGCCGCGCGGCAGAAGCGTTTCGCCGACGATGACGGCGGCGAGGCCGACCACGATGGTGCCGACGCCGGAGGTCACGTCGGCGAAGCCGTTTGTCTGCGCGAAGAGCGCGCCGGCGAGCGCGACGAGTGCGTTCGACAGCGCCACGCCGGCGATGATCTGCACGCCGACATTGATGCCTTGCGCGCGCGCCATGCGCGGGTTGGCGCCGGTGGCGCGCATGGCGAGGCCGAGGTCGGTGCGGAGGAAGAGCGCGAGGAGCCCAGCGCCCGCCGCGACGAGGACGAGCACGAAGAGCGGGCGCACGAGATAGGACGGAACCCACACCTGGTAGAACGGCGTGAGCACGGTTTCGCGGTTCAGCACCGCGACGTTCGGCCGTCCCATCACGCGGAGATTTACCGAGAAGAGCGCAATCATCGTCAGGATCGACGCCAGAAGGTGGAGGATGTGGAAGCGCACGCTGACGAAGGCGGTCACGAAGCCCGCCATCGCTCCGGCGACGCAGGCGAGCGCCATCGCGATCCATGGGTTCCACCCGGCGATGAGCGCGACCGCGGCGACGGCTGCGCCGAGCGGGAAGGAACCGTCGACCGTCAGGTCGGGGAAATTCAGGATGCGGAAGGAGAGAAAGACGCCGAGCGCCACGAAGGCGTAGACGAGGCCGAGTTCGATCGCCCCGAAGAAGGCGAAGGCCGACATCGGATCGCCGCCCGGTCTCGCGGACCGCGACGGTGCCGGCCCCCCAAGAACCTCTACTCTATCACCTTGGCGGCGCGGTCGAGCACGGCCTGCGGAATCGTGATGCCGATCGCCGCGGCCGTCGACTTGTTCACGTGGAGGTCCGTGCCGCTGGCGAAGATCACCGGAATCGTTCCCGGCGCGTCGCCCTTCAGCACGCGGTCGACGATCGCCGCGGTCTCCACGCCGACGTCGAAATAGTTGAAGCCGACGGCGGCGAGCGCGCCGCGGGCGACGCTGTCGGTGTCGGCAGCGAAGACCGGGAGCTTCGCCTCTGCGGCGACGCCGAGGGCCGATTCGAGCGCCGAGACGATGGTGTTATCGGTCGGGACGTAGATCGCGTCGACCTTGCCAACGAGCGAGCGCGCCGCCGCCTGCACGTCGGCCGACTTGGTCGCCGGGCCTTCGATCACCTCGATCCCGACGGCGCCTGCCTCATCGAGCACGGAGGCGAGCGAGGAGACGGAGTTCGCCTCGCCCGGATTGTAGAGCACGCCGAGCCGCTTCACGTTCGGCGCGATCTCGCGGATGAGCGCGATGTGGTCGCCGATCGGCGCCATGTCCGACACGCCGGTGACATTAGCCCCGGGCGCTTCAACCGAATTGACGAGGCCGGCGGCGAGCGGGTCGGTGACGGCGGAGAAGACGAGCGGGATGTCGGTGGTCGCGGCCGCCACCGCCTGCGCCGACGGCGTCGAGATGGCGACGATCACGTCCGGCGCCTCGCCGACGAACTGGCGGGCGATCTGCGCCGCCGTCGCCGGATTGCCCTGCGCCGTCTCGTACTGGAAAGCGACGTCGGTTCCCTCGGCATAGCCGAGGTCGGCGAGGCCCTTCTTGATGCCGTCGCGCACCGCGTCGAGCGCCGGATGCTCGACGATCGCGGTGATCGCCACGTTCTTCGTCTGTGCAGCCGCGCTCGAGAGCCCGGCAAGAGCGAAAGCCGCGACAAGGCCATAAGCGAGAGTTTTCATGATCTCCTCCCTCCCATCGTTGACGCCAACATAGGCTCACGGCGCCCGTGGTGTCATCCCGCGCGAGAGGCGTGACCCATGCCCTTCCTCTTCCCGACGGGGAGAGGAAGCGCTAGTCGCCGGAGAGCAGTGTCGGGCAGATGTAGAGGTCCCGGAGCAGAACCGCGCCGAGCTCACGCGATCGGAATCAGGCGTCCTTCGGATCGGCCGGGCCGACGCCGTTCTTCGACTGCTTCGCCGCGATGCCGAAGATCGCGCGGCGGCGTTCGAGTTCCACGCAGATGTCGTCGAAAGGTATGTTCATGCCTTCGAGCAGCACGACCAGATTGTAGACGAGGTCGGCCGCCTCCAGGACCGCCGCGGTTCGGTTCTGCCGCATCGCCTCGATGGCGAGCTCGGTCGCCTCCTCGACGATCTTCTTGGCCTGCTGCGGTGCGCCAGCGGAGATCAGCTTGCTCGTGCGGGGAAAGCGCGCCGGGTTCTCCAGAACGCGCTTCAGGTCGTCTTCCAGCTGGTGGATTGGATCGACGGACTTATGAGCGGCGCTGGAATATGCTGCCATTGGCTCGCGATCTTCTCCGAGAGTTCGAGTTTAACTCCGCGACATCGTAGGCTCGGTTCTATGTATGTCGAGAGCACGGCTAACAGATAGTAAACGGCCTGGTCACCCATTTGCTCTCGTCGCGTTCGACTTCCGGACCGGGAACGAAAACACGGGAGGCGTATGCACACATCGCGGCCAGACCTACCGGGTCGGAAATCGCCAACTGATTCGCCGGCACCATAACCGATTGACCGTGATTTGAGAATCTTGGCTATGGGCCCTCGCTTGGAGATGCGGCCGTCATCGCCAGCATTGGCGATCAGCTTTGGTCGTTCGATCAGACTGGCCGTGTGCGAATACTAGGCCTCTATTTCAGGCGGCACGTCGACGCTCGCGAGCCACGGCTTGATATCGAGCACCGGCGTCCCGTCGAGGCAGTCGAGCGCGTCGACGGTGAGCACGCCGGCTTCCGCGTCGCACGACAGAAGCCGCACGATGTGAAGCCCTATCGGGTTCGGCCTGACCGGTGAGCGGAGCGAGAAAACGCCGCTCAGCCGCTCGCCGTGACGCGGCGCCTGCACGACGAGGTCGCG
This sequence comes from Propylenella sp., assembly GCA_050728815.1. Classification (GTDB taxonomy): domain Bacteria; phylum Pseudomonadota; class Alphaproteobacteria; order Rhizobiales; family Afifellaceae; genus DASWJZ01. The sequence goes on along the minus strand of JBOHKB010000362.1, from coordinate 6,493 downwards.
GCGCGCGCGGTCGAGCCAGGTGAGCACCTCGACGGCGGAGCCCGCAGCGAGGTCCATCAGCCCGGGCCGCCAGGGCGCGTCGATTTCGATCCGCGCCGGGCGTCTGCTCTCGCGCGCCTGGCGCACGTTCTTCGGCATCGCGTGGCGGTCGGTCCAGGGCGTGCGCGCCCTGCCGATAAAGATGACGCCGGCGTCAGGCGACATGGCCGCAGGGTCGACAGAGGAACGGATTTCGCCCGGCCGGTCGGTTTCGTCGATTTCGCTTTGGGTCATGATCTTTGCGTCTGCCGGCCTTCCCGTTGGCGAGGGACATTAGTGTCCGGTCGGGCCGCTGAGTAGGGGCGATGCGGCTGCGCGGCTGCCTTGCCCGACAAGCGAATTCCGTCTTGACGCGATGACGTAACGATATAAAGATATGCGCATATCTCTGCGGAGAACGCCGTGGGCTCTTCGGTCGAACTCCTGGTTCATCAGATGAAGGCGGCCGGCGACGACACGCGCATCCGCCTGCTCGCCATTCTGCAGCGCGGCGAGCGCACCGTGAAAGAGCTGACCGACATCCTGGGTCAGTCGCAGCCGCGCATCTCCCGTCATCTCAAGGTGCTGACCGACGCCGGGCTGGTCTCGCGTAGCCCGGAGGGCTCGTGGGTCTACTACCGGCTGGCCGACGACGAGTCGGGGCGCGAGGTGGCGCTCGGCATCCTGCGCGGCCTCGACGAAGCGGACGCCGCGCTCGGGCGCGACCGCGACCGGCTGACGGCATTGAAGCAGCGCAATCAGCAAGCCGCCGAGCGCTATTTCGCCGAGCACGCCACGCGCTGGGATGAGATCCGTTCGCTACACGTGCCGGAACGCGAGGTGGAGGCGGCCATCCTCGAACGGGCCGGCGGCGGGCCGTTTCGCGCGATGCTCGACATCGGCACAGGCACCGGCCGCATGCTCGAGCTTTTCGCCGGCCGCTGCGATCGCGCAGTGGGCATCGACCTCTCGCCCGCGATGCTGGCGGTCGCGCGCGCCAATCTCGATCGCGCCGGCATCGAAAATGCGCGCGTGCGGCTCGGCGACGTGATGAACCTGCCGGTGCTGCGCGACAGCTTCGACCTCGTGGTCATCCACCAAGTGCTCCACTTCCTCGACGAGCCGGGCCGTGCGCTCGCCGAAGCGGCGGGCGCGCTGGCTTCCAGCGGAAAGCTCCTCGTCATCGACTTCGCGCCGCACGAGCTCGAATATTTGCGTCAGAGCCATGCCCACCGCCGGCTTGGGTTCAGTCACGCCCAGATGCGGCAATGGGTGGCCGCGGCCGGGCTTAGGCTCGAGGCGGCGGAAGACCTCGCGCCGAAGGAAGGCTCCGGCGGCCTCACCGTCACCATCTGGTCGGGGCTCGACCGTCGCGCGGCCGGCTCCGGACGGAGCAGGGCGGAGGCGGGCTCTTGAGCGGCGCGAGCGTGGACGGCGCGAAGGCGGCGCCGTCCGTCTCCTTCGAGTTCTTCCCGCCGAAGACGGAAGCGCAAGCCGAGATGCTCGAGGATACGGTCGCACGCCTCTCGCGCTTCCGGCCGCTCTATGTTTCGGTGACCTACGGCGCCGGCGGCAGCGACCAGATGCGGTCGTGCGGCACGGTGCGGCGGATGCTCGACCGCAAGCTCGCCACGGCCGCGCACATTACGTGCGCGGGCGCCAGCCGCGAGGCGCTGGCGCATATGATCGCGTGGTTCCGGAAGCAGGGCGTGAAGCGCTTCGTCGCGCTTCGCGGCGATCCGCCCGGCGGTCTGTCGGAGCCCTACACGCAACATCCGCTTGGTTATCAGGACACGGCCGACCTTGTGCGCGCGCTAAAGCACGCGGGCGCCACCGACGTGTCGGTCTCAGCCTATCCGGAGCGGCATCCGCAGAGCCCCGACTGGGCGACCGAGATCGACGCGCTGAAGCGCAAGGTCGATGCCGGCGCCGACCGCGCCATCACCCAGTTCTTCTTCGAGAACGACCTTTTCGACGCCTATGTCGAGCGCGTGCGGAATGCCGGCATCTTCATCCCGGTGCTGCCCGGGATCATGCCGATCCACCGCTTCGCTTCGGTCTGCAATTTCGCCGCACGCTGCGGCGCGACGATCCCGGCCAGCCTCGCGCGCCGCTTCGACGGCCTCGATCCGGCCTCGGAGACGCATGGGCTTGTGGCTGCTACGGTCGTCGCCGAACAGATGTCCGACCTGATGGCGCGCGGGGTCGAAGCGTTCCACATCTACACGCTGAACCGCGCCGAACTGTCAGAGGCGGTTTGCCGGATGTTTGGGGTCGCCGCCGACGGCGCAAACGCTGCCTGCGCCGCGTGAGGCGGCGGAGCGAGGCTCAATCGCTGAGGGCTTTCCGGCGGCCCCTGACCAGATTCCCCACCCTGGCAAGTGGCCGCCGGCACTATTGGCCGCTACATTTCAGAGCAATCCGAAGACAATCGCTCCGACGAAGACAAATGCGGCGCACACCGCAATAAGATTCAGAGGCTTCGTGAAGGTCATGGGGGCTGGCCTCCCTCTGCTTCGCAACGCGATAATAGCCTGAAAGCCCTCTTTGCAGAACCCGAAATGTGTGGTGCGCCGCAAAAGGTGCAAGACCTCTATCGGCCTCGATTTGACTTTGTCGAAATATTTCAGTTCCTTAACCACGATATTCTAAGGCGGCCCGCCATCCACAGGCTTGGATTGCGGCCGGTTTTCCAGAGCAAAACCACCGGTTTGGCCGCCGGGCGTGACCTGGCGCACGGGGAGCGGGGTCCGCAGATTATGGCGGACCGCGGGGGGATCGGCTCGAAATCAGGTGGCTCCGTCTGGCAGCTCAACTGCCACTTCGAGCTTCGATATCAGGCAGCGATGTCTTTCTCGCGGTCTCTGCGGGCCAACCCGATGCGACTCGCTTAGAAAGCCGCACGTCGTGGAGCGCTACTGCACTTTACTCCGCGTTGGGTACGACGGAAGGAAATCGCGGGATCGGAGGAGGCTCGCATCGAAAAGTTCGACACCGGATACGAAGTGGCGGTGACGCTGCGCCCCGACGCGCCGGTCTATTGCTTCCGGCCGGCCGTGCTCGCGGCGGACGCCCGCGCCTTCCTGGCGGACTTTCCCGGAAAGACCGCCTATGCGGTGAAGACCAACGGCGAGGCCTTCGTTCTGAAAACGTTGGCCGATGCCGGCATCTGCGCCTTCGATGTCGCGAGCCCCGGCGAGTTCGCCGCCGTCCGCGCCGTCTCGCCCAAGGCGGAACTCCTCTACATGCATCCGGTGAAGGCGCAGTCCGATATCCGCCTGGGGTTTGAAGGCCACGACATTCGCGCGATGGCGCTCGACCACGAGGACGAGATCGCCAAGATTCTGAGAATCGTCCGCGGCCTCGATCTCGACCCGGCGGGCGTTACGCTGTTCGTGCGCCTGCAAACAAAGGGCGTGGCCGCCTACGAGTTGTCCAGAAAATTCGGCGCGGCGCCGGCGCACGCGGTCGAGCTGGTGCAGCGCATCGGGCGGCTCGGCTTCCGCGTCGGCATCGCGTTTCATGTCGGCAGCCAGATCCGTGAGGCGAGAGTCTATGAGCGCGCGCTCGCCTCGGCCGATTGGGTGCGGAGCCGCGCCGGCGTGGAACTCGCCGCGCTCGACGTCGGCGGCGGCTTTCCCGCCGTCTACGGCGATGACCCGCGCCGCAAGAAGGTGGAAATGCCTGAGCTTCCCGACCTGATGGCGGAGCTAAGGCGCGCGATCGACGAATGGGGCTTTTCCGACCTGCCGCTGATCGCCGAGCCGGGGAGGGTCATCGTCGCGCGCTCGCTCTCCGTCATCGTGCGCGTGCTGCTCAGGAAGGGGAGGCGGCTCTACATCAACGACGGCATCTGGGGCTCGCTGTCGGATTCCTGGACCGGCAAGATCACTCTGCCGGCGCGCCTCATCCTCGATCCGGCGCGGAAGCGCCGCACCGGTAGCCTTGAAAAACTGGTGCCATTCAAGGTCTGCGGCGCGACCTGCGATTCCGTCGACATCCTGTCGCGGCCGTTCTGGCTGCCGGAGGCGACGGACACCGGAGACTGGGTGGAGATCGGCCACATCGGCGCCTACAGCCTCGGCCTCCGCACCCGTTTCAACGGCTTCTATCCCGATACTTTTGTCGAGGTCGCCACGCCGTTCGAGGAGGAGAAGGGAACGCACGCCTTTGCCGCCATCGAGACGATGGCCGATTGAGCATTCGGCCGCGGCTTGTTTCGGCCCCGGCCCTCGGGCAGGTTCGGGGCAGGTGACGGATGCTCTCGCGCTCGGTCGTTGCACTATCTCTGGGTCTTGCCGCTGCGGGCATGGCCACCGCGAGCTCGGCGGCGGAGTTCCGCGCGGGCGACTATTCCTTCAGCGACGAGCTTGGCGGCTTCCGCCTGCTCTCGGCCTCCGGCGTGGGCACGCCGGAGAACCCCGTCGTCATCGTCGAGGAGCTTCCCGGTATCGACCCGGTCATCCTGGTGATCCGCCGCCACATGCTGCCGCGCGACGATCTTGCGCCCTCGCAGGCTCAGCTGACGCTGGTGAAGCATGTAGTCAACGCCTCGGAGCGGGTCTGGGCCGGATTTGAAATCGAGCTGCAGGAGATCCTGAAGAAGCCGAGCGTCTACAGCGACGGCCTCTCGTTCAAGCAGTTCGCGGCGAACCCGGATGATGTCGCCTCCGGTTCCTTCACGCACAACGACCGGCGCTTCGAGCCCTACGATCGGATACTGTTTCAGAACGGCGCGGTCGATCCCGGGGCGACCGCCTGGTTCCGCGTCACCATCACCGACCCGACGCCAGTGTCGGAATTCTATCTGCTGCAGGACCCGAACTTGCTTTCGGCCGAGCTGCCGCGAAGCGGGCGATCGTTCGCATCGCGCTGAGACGCGCAGATACGTTTCGTGCCGTTACAAGAGTAGCGGGACAGTCGCGGCCAGAAGCACGCCCATCGCAATGTTGAAGGCGCGGAGCGCGCGGTCGGTGCGCAGCACGTATTGCATCGTCGCGCCGAAGCCGAGCCAGACCAGCATGCACGGCGTGCCGAGCACCACAAAGGTCAGCCCGAAGAACGCGGCTTGCAGGATCGGCGCGATGTCGGGCTGAAGAAAGCTCACCGAGCCGGCGGCGATCAGCCAGGCTTTTGGGTTGACCCACTGGAACGCCACGGCTCCGAAGAAGCCGATCGGGCGCTCGCGTTCCCCGCTCGTGGTGCGCCCGGCGGTGGCGATCCGCCAAGCGAGATAGAGGAGCACGGCGATGCCGGCGACTTTCAAGCCCAGCATCAGCGTCTCGTTGTCGGTCAGCGCCGCGCCGACGCCGGCGGTCAAGAGAAACAGCATGAGGCCGAAGCCGAACGAGATACCGAACATGTGCGGCAGGCCGCGCCACACGCCGACATTGGCGCCGGTCGCCGTCAGCATGACGTTGTTCGGCCCCGGCGTGATCGAGGTCACGATCGCGAAGACGAAGTAGGCGAGGATCGGTTCGAGGCGCATCGGCCCGCCGCCCAAAAAAACTAGGTCAGTGGTGCTGACCTTTTAACGCGTTGGGCTTCTGAACTCAATCGGGGGCGGCGGTCGAATACCTTTGACCGACATACGATTGACATTAATTATAAGGTCAATCTTATAGCGGTGTGAGCTGGATCGTTGAATACACCGACGAGTTCGAAGGGTGGTGGTCGGAACTCGCCGAGGGCCAACAGGAGGATGTGGCAGCCGGCGTTGAATTGCTCACGACGCTCGGGCCAAGGCTGCCATTCCCTCATTCGTCGGGCATTGCAAATTCGCGGCACAGCCATATGCGCGAACTGCGGGTGCAGAGCGGCGGAAAGCCACTACGCGTCTTCTACGCGTTCGATCCGCGTCGCATCGTGATACTGCTGATCGGAGGCGACAAGACTGGCGATGATCGCTTCTACGATAAATACGTGCCGCGTGCGGACGATTTGTACGACATCCACTTGGAGGGACTCAGGAAGGAAGGCTTGATCAAATGAGCGGACATCGCCCTTTCACAGAACTGACGAGAGCTTGGCCTGCCAATCGGCGCTTGCGCGTGGAACAGCGCAGGGAGGAGCTTCTTCTCGATATTGAACAAGCCGCCCTGTCAGAACTGCGCAAGGCCCTGCGAGTCTCACAGGACGAGCTTGCTCGACTTCTCGGCAAGTCTCAGTCAGCCGTTGCGCAGATGGAGCAGCGCGCCGACATGAAGGTCAGCACATTGCGCGAAGCAGTTGAGGCCATGGGCGGCAAGCTTGAGCTTGTCGCCCATTTTCCCGCTGGCGATGTTACGATCACGCGGCTCGGCGAGGCGGCGGAGTAGTCGCTTTCAGCTCGGCTTCGGCTGAGAAGGAGCGGGCACTGGAAGACAGCGGCTCGCCGATCAGATCACATACGACTGAAGCGGCGCGAAGCCGTTGAAGGCGACGGCGCAATACGTGGTCGTGTAGGCGCCGGTTCCTTCGATCAGCACCTCATCGC
>JBOHKB010000361.1:0-4298 GCA_050728815.1 Propylenella sp. | reverse complement strand
CGCGTAGGGCGTCTCAAAAAGAAGAGGGCGCGGGCCTTGCGGCGCCGCGCCCCCAATCAAATCACGCGACTGCGACTACCAGAATGAGTAGCGCACGCCGAGCTTCACGTCGTGCGAGGTGAGATCCTCGAAGATCATCGGGTTGTTGACGGCGTTGGTGCCGTCGAATGCGATGATGTCGCCCGTCCGGCCGTCCCCCATATCGAGGTAGCGATAGGCGAGCTCGACGGTGAAGGCGTCCGTCACCTCGAAGCCGAGGCCGGCGTAGAGCGCCCAAGCGAAGTTCCATTCGTCGTGGTCGCCGGCGTAGGCCATGGTCGGGAAGCCGGTCGTCGGATCGCCAGGCGTGCCGTAGGCGATGCCGGCGTCGCGGAAGGCGCGGAACGCCACATTAGCAGCGCCGACGCCGCCACCGACGAACGGCGTGATGCCGTGCCAGCTGCCGAGGTCGAGATAGGCGTTGGCAAGCGCCAGCCATTCCGACTTCTTGGCCGTGTAGTCGTTGAAGCGCGGATCGCCGTTGGCGTCGGTCCAGGTGTCGAATCCGTGGAACTCGGTCTCGCCGCGATACTCGCCGGTGAGGTCGAAGCGGAGCCACCGGTTGAACCTGTAGCCGATGCCCGCCCCGAAGGTCGGGCCCGCCTCGAAATCGAGCGTGTGGAACGTGAGGTCGGCGGTGCCGGCAAACAGCACGTTGTCGATGCTGTCGACCTGCTGGTTGGAGTAGCCGATATCGCCGCGCAGGTACCAGCCCCTGAGAACGATCTCCGGGATCGGCTGCGGGACGTCCGCCGCCTCGGCCGTAGGGATCGCAGTCACGGCCGTCGCGCAGGCGGCAAGCGCGATTGTGCTCAGTCTGAACATTCCTCGTCCTCTCGCAAATGCGGCGCGCTGCATGCGGTTTGCACGACCGCCAGTTCACGAGAAAACATGGTAAATAAGAATGCTTAAGAAGCGCTTAATGGTGAATGAAGTGCAAAAACCGGATTAACTGCACTTCACCGATCTGCGGCAAACACTGAGGAATCACCGTGTCTTCCGCGAATTGGACGGTTTCCGCACCGTCTCAATTGCCGGCAATCCCGTTAACATTTCAGTAAGACTTGCAGCTCTGGCAGAAAAAACGCGTCCGTCCCCGAATCACGCCGCCGGCGCTTGTCAGGCGGCTTTGCCGAGTACCTCGACGATTCCGTCGACCACCGCTTCGACAAGGTCGGCGTCGTCGCCCTCGCCCATGACGCGGATGACAGGCTCGGTCCCCGATGGGCGGATGACGAGGCGTCCGCTGCCGTTGAGCTTCACCTTGGCCTCGGCGATCACCCGCTTGACCGCGTCGTTTTCGAGTGGCGCGCCGCCTTTGTAGCGGAAATTCTTCATCACCTGCGGCACCGGGTCGAAGCGGTGGCAGACTTCGCTCGCCGGTCGGCCGTCGCGCTTTATGACGGCGAGCACCTGCAACGCCGCGATCAGGCCGTCGCCGGTCGTGGTGAAATCCGAAAGGATGATGTGGCCCGACTGCTCGCCGCCGACATTGTAGCCGTGCTCGCGCATATGCTCACTCACGTAGCGGTCGCCCACCGGCGTGCGCTCGAGCGACAGGCCGCGGCTAGCGAGGAAGCGCTCGAGGCCGAGATTGGACATGACGGTAGCCACGATTCCGTTGCCGGCGAGCCGGCCCTCCTCGCTCCAGAAGGCGGCGACGACCGCCATCAGCTGGTCGCCGTCGATGACGCGTCCCTTTTCGTCCACGAGCACAACGCGGTCACCGTCGCCGTCGAGCGCGATGCCGAGATCGGCGCGCCGCTCCTTCACCATTTCCGCAAGCGCCTTGGGCGCCGTCGAGCCGACCTCGCGGTTGATGTTGAAGCCGTCGGGATCGACGCCGAGCGTAATCACCTCCGCCCCGAGCTCCTGCAGGGCCATGGGCGCGGCGCGGTAGCCGGCGCCGTTCGCGCAGTCGACGATCACGCGTAGGCCGTCGAAGCTCATCTGCCGCGGCAGAGTGCGCTTCGCCGCCTCGACATATCGGCCGATCGCCTCGTCGATGCGCTTCGCGCGCCCGAGCTGGTCGGCCTTGGCGAGCCGCGTGGTGACGTTGGCGTCGATCAGCTTCTCGATTTCCGTTTCGGCCGCATCGGAAAGCTTGTAGCCGTCGGGTCCGAACAGCTTGATGCCGTTGTCGTCGAACGGATTGTGGGAAGCGGAGATCATGACGCCGTAATCGGCGCGGAGCGACCGCGTGAGCATGGCGACTGCCGGCGTCGGAATCGGCCCGAGCAGGAAGACGTCGACGCCGACGGAGAGGAACCCCGCCGTCAGCGCATTCTCGATCATGTAGCCGGAGAGCCGCGTGTCCTTGCCGATGACGACGCGCTGGCGGTGTCCGTCGCGGTAGTAGAGCCCGACCGCCATGCCGACTCGCATGGCGACATCCGGCGTCATCGGCGGAACGTTCGCCAGCCCGCGGATTCCATCCGTGCCGAAGTAGCGCCTGCTCACATTCCCCTCCTCGACGGCCAGCGGCGCGCGGCCGAGTCCCAATGCTCAGCCGGCGACCGTTAACGCCCGGCAACGATTCGCTTACAATAATGGCGCAAGTGGCGGCGTCGGCGTCAAAATTTGTGACGTATGGTTTCAGGCGGGCGGAGGGTTAGCTATTGGATGAGCACCGCTCAAAACTCGGATACCACAGACCAGAGCCGGGCTCCGAGCATCCACTTTAGCTGCACCAGATCACCTTCCACTTTGGCTATCCGGTTGTCGTAGTTCGCGACTTCCTCAGCTGCTTCGCGCGCGGCATTCGGATCGGCTCCAGCCCCGATCAGGCCTCGTGCAGCTTCCCCATCATTAAGGCCATTGGATCCGCACCCCGCCCCGTACTCAAGCCTGCGGCTGCGGCTCCAGGCCCGGCTCGCCGCCCTTTTCTGGCCGCGCCTTGGCGCCGGTGTTGGGCACGGCCGAGCCGCGCGACGTGGACGGCGACTCCTCGCTCGGGTCCTCGCGCACCGGGCGATTGCCCTTCAGGAGTTCTTTGATCTCCTCGCCGGTCAGCGTCTCGAATTCGAGCAGCCCCTGCGCCAGCGTCTCCAGTTCATCCTTGTGGTCGGTCAACAGCCGGCGCGCCTCGTCGTAGCCCTCGTCGACCAGGCGGCGGACCTCGACGTCGATCTTGCGGGCGGTCTCCTCGGAGACGTTCTGATGACGCGCCACCGAATGGCCGAGGAATATCTCTTCCTGGTTCTCGGCGAGCGCCACGCGGCCGACCGCGTCGGAGAAGCCCCAACGCGTCACCATCGCGCGCGCGAGCTTCGTCGCCTGCTCGATGTCGGAAGCGGCGCCGGACGTGACCTTCTTGCTACCGAACACCAGCTCCTCGGCCACGCGCCCGCCCATCAGGATGGCGAGGCGCGAGGTCATCTGCTCGTAGGTCATCGACAGATGGTCGCGCTCGGGGAGCTGCATAACCATGCCGAGCGCACGGCCGCGCGGGATGATCGTCGCCTTGTGCACCGGGTCGGTAGAGGGCACGTGCAGCGCCACGATGGCGTGGCCGCCCTCGTGGTAGGCGGTGAGCCGCTTCTCGTCCTCGGTCATCACCAGGGTGCGCCGCTCGGCGCCCATCATGACCTTGTCCTTGGCGTCCTCGAATTCGTGCATGGTGACGAGCCGCTTGCCGCGCCGGGCCGCAAGCAGCGCCGCCTCGTTGACGAGGTTCATCAGGTCGGCGCCGGAGAAACCAGGCGTGCCCCGCGCGACCGTCTTCAAATTGACGCCAGGTGCGAGCGGCACCTTCCGCACATGCACCTTCAGTATCTTCTCGCGGCCGATCACGTCGGGGTTCGGCACCACGATCTGCCGGTCAAAGCGGCCGGGGCGCAGCAACGCCGGATCGAGCACATCGGGCCGGTTGGTGGCGGCGATCAGGATGATGCCCTCATTGGCCTCGAAGCCGTCCATCTCGACGAGGAGCTGATTGAGCGTCTGCTCGCGCTCGTCGTTCCCGCCGCCCAGACCCGCGCCGCGATGGCGGCCGACCGCGTCGATCTCATCGATGAAGATGATGCAGGGCGCGTTCTTCTTCGCCTGCTCGAACATGTCGCGCACGCGGGAGGCGCCGACGCCAACGAACATCTCGACGAAGTCGGAGCCGGAGATGGTGAAGAATGGCACGTTCGCCTCGCCGGCGATGGCGCGCGCGAGCAGCGTCTTGCCGGTGCCCGGCGGGCCGACGAGCAGCACGCCGCGCGGGATGCGGCCGCCGAGCCGCTGGAATTTGGACGGGTCGCGCAGGAACTCGA
>JBOHKB010000360.1:0-7247 GCA_050728815.1 Propylenella sp. | reverse complement strand
ATCCAGGACAGCACGACTGCGCCGACGATGAGGATGTCGCGGCTCACGACTGCAATCACGAGCCAGACCGGCAGATGGTCGGCAAGTCCGAGCGTGACATAGATGGAGACCAGCAGCGCCTTGTCGGCGATCGGGTCGAGATAGGCGCCGAGTTGCGAGGCGGCCCCGAAGCGCTTGGCGATGAATCCGTCGACCGCATCCGAGATGCCCGCGACGACGAAGAGCGCGGTCGCCTCGACGAAGCGGTCGGCGATCATCAGCCAAACGATGAGGGGAACCCCGATCAGCCGGGCAATCGTGATGAAGTTGGGTATGGTCACGTGATAGATCTGACGCGCCCGAGAATCGCGTGGAAAGGCTCGCCCGGCGAGCCCCCCGACTTCTTGCAATCCCCCCGCCGGCGCACTAGGCGCTAGCGGCAATGGCCAGCAAGCGCAATACCCTGAGCTACCGCGAGGCCGGCGTCGACATAGACGCTGGAGACAGCCTGGTTGAGCGCATCAAGCCGGCCGCCGCTTCGACCGCGCGTGCGGGGGTGATGGGAGGGCTTGGCGGCTTCGGCGCGCTCTTCGACCTGAAGGCAGCGGGGTTCCGCGATCCCATCCTGGTCGCCGCAACCGACGGCGTCGGCACCAAACTCAAGATCGCGGTCGAAACCGGCGAGTACCGGACGATTGGCATCGACCTCGTCGCGATGTGCGTGAACGACCTCGTGGTGCAGGGCGCCGAGCCGCTGTTCTTCCTCGACTATTACGCCTCCTCGGCGCTGGACGTCGGGGTGGCTGCCGCGGTCGTGGAGGGCATCGCCGAAGGCTGCCGCCAGGCCGGCGCGGCGCTGGTCGGCGGCGAGACCGCCGAAATGCCGGGGCTCTACCGGCCCGGCGATTTCGATATCGCGGGATTTGCCGTGGGGGCGGCGGAGCGGGAGGCGCTTCTGCCCCGCGCGGACATCGCGGAGGGCGACGTCATCCTCGGCCTTGCCTCCGACGGGCTTCATTCAAACGGCTTCTCGCTGGTGCGCCGGGTTGCGGAGGCAGAGCGGCTTCGCTGGACGGACGCCGCCCCCTTCGACCGCAGCAAGAAACTTGGCGCAGCGCTGCTCACGCCGACACGCATCTATGTCCGCGCGTGCCTCGACGCGATCCGCGCGACCGGCGCGGTCGAGGCGCTCGCGCATATCACGGGCGGCGGGCTTCTGGAAAACATCCCGCGCGTGCTTCCGGACGGCGTCGCGGCGGAGATCGATCTTGCGGCCATTCCCGTCCCGCCCGTTTTCCGCTGGCTCGCCGGGCCGGTCGAGGAGGCGGAGATGCTCCGCACCTTCAATTGCGGGATCGGCATGGCCGCGGTGGTCGCGGCCGCCGACGCCGAGAGAGTAGCCGCCGTCCTCAAGCGGCACGGGGAAACCGTCGTCACGATCGGCCGGATCGCGCCGCGCAGGCAGCGGGCGGTCGTTTTCCGCGGTCGGCTGAAGCTCGATGGCTGAAGCGAAGAAGCGCACCGCCGTCATCATCTCCGGGCGCGGCAGCAATCTCGGCGCGCTGATCCAGGCCGCCAAGAACGGCCGCTATCCGGCCGAAATATCCCTGGTTCTCTCGAACCGCGTTGACGCGCACGGGCTGACGCATGCGCGCGAGCACGGCATCCCGATCGCCGCCGTCGATCAGGGGCGATGCGAGACCAAGGCGGAGATGGAGATGGAGTTCGACGCGGCGCTCCGCGATCAGAACATCGAGCTGATCTGCCTCGCCGGGTTCATGCGGGTTTTGTCGCGGCGGTTCGTGGAGTCCTGGCAGGACCGCATCCTGAACATCCATCCCTCGCTGCTGCCGCTCTTCCCTGGGCTGAAGACGCATGAGCGCGCGCTTGAGGCGGGCGTCCGAATCCACGGCGCGACCGTGCATTTCGTCCGCCCCGAAACGGATTCCGGCCCGATCGTGACACAAGGCGCGGTGCCGGTGCTCGCCGACGATACGCCGGAAAAGCTCGGCCAGCGCGTGCTCCGCATCGAACACCGCATCTACCCGCTGGCTTTGCAGCTGGTGGCGAGCGGCCGGGCGCAGGTGGACGGCGACGTCGTCGCCATCGAAGGCGCGCCGGTCACGCCCGGCGCGGCGCTGCTCTCCCCGCCGGATTAGGACGGTTCCCGGGCGGGTGCTTGGCTCTGCCAGCCTATCGTCGCACGGGCCGGGCCGCCAACTGCATACATTGCTCCTTTGCGAAACTCGAACATCCGACCTGTCGTCGGGGGCATCGGCAGCTGCTAAGGTACCTCGCGAGGGATGCACGAACGATAGGATGAGGTTGCCGAAGAGAGGTCGCGATCCAAATAGACCCCCTGCTATTTCATGCTAGTCAATGCCACAGTCAACGATGCCGCGCTCATGATGCAACGCCATGGGTTTCGACAGCCCCACCGGTCGGACGATCCATCACCGGCTCGCCGGAACCAATCACGCGGTGCTACCTGCATACAGGTGTGAATGAATGGTGCCCGATGGCCTAAAAGACATTCAGTCGCATCTCCAGCTTAAGTCGAGGCAGGCTTCTTCATACTTCCTCATCTTGTTGACCTTTGGTGCCTTTCTATTCTCTCTCTCTTTATCAACAACCCATACATCAATTGTATTGTCTGGTAGATACGAACTTCCCATCCTCCGATCTCTTTTAGTTCCGAGAATCTTTTCTTGTACGGCCCCATTATTCTCGTGCTGATTTTCCTCTTCAATATATATGTTGTTGACTCTTATCTTGCTGCGCGACAAATATTCGACGACGAACTCCGCCAACAAGTGAAACTGGCGAGCCAGCGAAAGCGAATCGCATTAATCTCTTATTACACGCCGTTCGATATTCTTCTCCCAAATGCGGATTCTCATGGAAAGAGTCTGTTCAATATACTTATTTTAGCAATTATTTACATAACCCTGCCGATGTCTATCGTATTATTAATGTTGATCGTCTACTTGCCATCCCACGACCTCGTAGACATCTTCGCAATGAGATGGTGTGTTCTAGTAGCGGCCGTCGTGGGGCCGATATTCCTCCTCAGGAATTTGCATCGATTCGTTGTGAATGCCGTGCTTAAAGGTGTCGTAGTCGGCGCTTTCTTGACACATTCGTTGTTGTCATGCGTTTTTGTATTCTTTGTAGCGCTGATACCGAACGAGTCGGTAGAGAAGATACTTGTTAACAATCTTCCTGGCAGTCTTTTGAGGAGTGTAGTCTATCCAGCCGTTGTTGCAGATCGCCTCAACATTGGCTTGGATACATTTTCTGGTGTTGCAATTAACACTCGCCGCGAAATGCCGGTACTGACATTCCTAGTGTTTGAGGCGTCAAGGACACCATTCAACCTGCGCAGAAACCTTGTTCTGCGCGGGGTGGATTTGGTTCCTGAACGCCCGAGCCAAAGCGAGATCAAGGAAGTCGGCGCTCAGGAAGCTTGGCGCGAAACAGGTCGGAAGCTCGATTTGCGAGGCCGGAATCTTGAATTCGCGGACTTCAGCAAAAGCGACATAAGTGGGGCGATCTTAAGCGGCGCCTTGCTGCGTGGTGTGGAACTCAGTGATGCGAAACTGCGATTCGTAAGCGCTGAGCCTCTGACGGGAACAACTGCAGCAGGCTGCGCGGGGAGGAGGACTGAAGCGGTGTGCCGAACGGTTTTCAATCTGAGCAATCTGCAAGGTGCGGATTTGACTGGGGCAAATATGCTCGGTCTTGTGGCCAATGCGACGAACTTCGCCGGGCTGACCGACGCTACAATTCGAGATAGTTCGTTTGCCCAGGCCGAACTGTATTTGGCGGGGTTAGCTGGGATTGATGGGTCGGGGGTAAATTTCTCTGGAGCCTACCTTGCGGGCGCTGATCTTAGAGACGCGGATTTGAGGTTTGCTAACCTGTCGTGGGCGGACCTGTCGGCGGCGTTTCTGTACAATGCCGACCTTACCGGGGCGAATTTGGCGAACGCAAAACTAAAGCTGACTTCACTGAGGGAGAGTTCTTTGTACGGGGCTGATCTGTCCGGAACGAAGTTTGTCGCCACAAACGTCTTTATGGCGAACTTTGGCGCGGCTACGCTCAAGTTGCCAGGCCCTGTGCCAGCGGACTTTCAGAAGTTCGCAGAGTTTCAACATGTCGACTTCTCACGAATCCTCGTTGCGGAACTCGATGAATATCAGATCGAAGGTTTGAGAGAGCGATTCGCTCAGCCGGACGCCTTCAAGAACATTGATGAAGTATTGCGCTCTGAATTATCGCGATTCTATCCCAACAAGGATCAGTTTGTTGACTCTTTAGTTCCCATCGGTAGTCTGTACGATGGGCGTTTGGATTTCGACAGCTGGGGCCTTCGGCACCCTGACGTTAGTGTATTTCAGCAGGGATTGGCGGAAATAGCCATTCAAGAGACGTGTGAAAGGGAGGATGCGTTTGTTGCTGTAGGAATGCTCCGTCAAATTGGATTCAGTGAGAGACGGGATAGACTAAAGTACGAGAGGTGCATTCTGGCTCCGGACATCATCGGGCCATGCCAGAGGCAATTGCCATTGAATGAGTTGATAGTATTGGAGTCGTTGTTGAAAAGCGAGCAATGCTCTGCTGTTCACCAGCGCCTGGTCGATTGGGGCCTGATCCAGCGTGTAACGCAGATCGAAGCAACCTACCGAAAGTAGGAGTTATTGGCAGACAGCAGGGCGCGGTGTCGGTGCTCGCCGACGACACGCCGGAAAAGCTCGGCCAGCGCGTGCTCCGCATCGAGCACCGCATCTACCCGCTGGCTTTGCAGCTGGTGGCGAGCGGCAGGGCGCAGGTGGACGGAAGCGTCGTTGCCATCGAAGGCGCGCCCGGTCACGCCCGGCGCGGCGCTGCTCTCCCCGCCGGATTAGGAGGGTTTGGGGGCGGCTGCTTGGCTACCGCCTTATCGTTGCAGGGGCCATGTCCTGATTGCGCCAGAAGCGGACACTTTACCTCCTCGACTTTCCAGTATGGCGCTTGCGGCTGCCGCGCGACCGAGAGAAGGCTGCATCGGAAACCCCGACGGCTGCGACATCGTTGAAGAGCCGAGCAATCACGATACGGGTTCGCATTTCCGCCTTGGAGCGGAGATTGGACCAGGGGTGGCGAGGCAGGTGGTCTCCCCACTCTTCTTTTGATGGGCCGTTTGGTGTTCCGCCCCTCTCATCGGCTACATCGTCGCGGTGTGAACCTCGATCTCTCGCCACTGCCGAAGCTGGGCGATCAGGCGCTCGGGGGACTCCACGCCCAATGCATCAAGGAGCACAATCACATGTGCCGCCTGACGGGTGACAAGGGGCTCGTGGCCTGGCGAGCGGATTGTATAAACGAAGGCGTCTTCGCCGAGCACGCCCTCGTCA
Organism: Propylenella sp.; assembly: GCA_050728815.1. GTDB lineage: Bacteria > Pseudomonadota > Alphaproteobacteria > Rhizobiales > Afifellaceae > DASWJZ01. The sequence continues at coordinate 1,872 of JBOHKB010000360.1, read as the reverse complement.
GGGCGCGCCGAGAGCCTGATCATCGGCATCAAGAGCCTGGCCGAGGCTAAAGCAACTGCCCAACCAGAACCGCGCATACGGCCGCAACCCCGAAGCAAAGTGTACCCACGACAAAACCGTCTCGTGCGGAGCTTGCGGGAGGCAGGCTAGCCACGAACCAGTGGCCGTCGTGGTCCATCGAGGTCATGAATCGTCCCTCCGATAGCCCAGCCGATCTATAGAATCCCTCTTCGCGCCGATGGTTCCCGCGTACTGCGGGAGTATACGTTGCCGACAGGCGCGCGGTCGCAACCACTTCGCGCGCGGCACGGCGCGAGATTAGTAAGCCGGACAATAAATGTTAACGCTTTCTTGAGATCTAACAAGAAATGCCCCCGCACCCGGCGATGCCCAGGCAAGACCATTAAAGGTTGAAGTGTCACAATATATGCATGCGAACCTGTCTGAGTGTCGGCCGCGTTCTCAGCCGCCCTTGGATCGATGCGAGTGGAAACGTAGCCCTCTTGTTCGGTCTGGGCGCTCCGGTGCTGATCGGGGTCGCTGGGCTGGCGATCGACAGCGCTTATTTCTACGATCAGCAGGCCCGGATGCAGTCGGCCGCGGACGCGACGGCCCTCGCTGTCGCCAAGGAGCTGCATCTCTACGGCGATGATCTCGACAACCTGAGGGCGGTTGGTGAAGCACGAGCGGAGGCGTTGCTCGCTGAAGTCGGGATCGCCGCGCGCCCGCACCATACCGACATCGAAATCGAACCGGTCGAGAACCTGATCTCGGTCGAAGTCACAATGGCGGCAAACGCCTTCCTTCCGGTGGAGATCTGGGGGGACAACCCGATCGTGGTGACGTCGCAGGCGCGCGCCTTCGGCCAATCCAAGCTTTGTGTGATCGGTCTCAACGGCAGCAGCAGTGAAACGGTGCTTGCCGAAGCAGCCTCCACGATCACCGCCGATGGCTGTGCTGTTCAGGTCAATTCCAACAGCCCTTCCGGGCTCGTCGCCAAAAGCGGAAGCACACTGACCTCGGTCTTCACCTGCACGGTTGGTGGGTATGAGGCGTCCTCGGGCGGGACCCTTGCCCCGAACCCCGAAACGGACTGCCCGGCGCTCGAGGACCCGCTTTCGTCGAGGGAGCCGCCCCCGATCGGCGGCTGCGACTACGATGACTTGATTATCGACGCGGGGACACAGACGATATCGCCGGGCGTCTACTGCGGCGGACTCACGATCGAGAACAATGCCGATGTCTGGGCCGCGCCTGGCGTCTACGTCATCACCGGTGGGAAGCTGGTCGTAAGAAACAGCGGCAAGCTGGCGGGCGACCATGTGAGCTTCTACTTCGCGGACGATCCGGCGGTACTGGAAATCGTCGACGCCGCCAACATCCGACTCACCGCCCCAAGGGATGGCGCGATGGCCGGCATGCTCTTTATGGAAGCGGAGGCTGCTGCGCCTGACCGCGTTTTCACCGTCAGCAGCCCGCTCGCGGACGTGCTGCTCGGAACCATCTATCTTCCGAAGGGCACCCTCTCGGTCGCGACGACGGGAAGCGTTGGCGAGGAGTCAACCTTCACGATTGTTGTCGCCGACCGGATATTGGTGAGCCACGCGGACCTCGTCATCAATTCCAATTACGGCGGCACGGACATCCCGGTCCCCGATGGAGTCGGGCCGAAATCCACCATGGTAAGACTCGAACAATAGACGAGGCACAGGGGCACTTCTTCAGGGTTCGAACTTGAGTGGGAGTCCGCTCAGGGTCTTGGCCGTGTCAAAACGCCTAGGGACTGAGGTGGATGAGTGGACGGGAGCGCAGAATCCACGTCAGTTCTTTGTCGCCACCCATGTGGCTGTTGATGGGCTCAGCGGCCCGCGG
>JBOHKB010000359.1:0-9506 GCA_050728815.1 Propylenella sp. | reverse complement strand
GATTCATGGGAAGCGTGAATGGCAAAGCCCGGAAAACCTCGCCCGACCGACAATGCCTTCCTCGGGCCGCTCAAAGGCGGCAGCGGGGAATCCACCTATGCCGGCGTCCTCTCCTTCATGCGGCGCCGCTACAGCCGCAACCTCAAGGGCGTCGACGCGGTCGTCTGGGGCATTCCCTTCGACGCTTCGGTGTCGAACCGTCCCGGCGCGCGCTTCGGCCCGCAAGCGATCCGGCGCGCCTCGGCGATCTTCGACGGCGACCCGCAATATCCGATCGGCATCGACATTTTTGCAGAAATCGCGGCGGTCGATTGCGGCGACGTGGCGCTCGACCTGCACAATCCGCTCACCATCCCGGAGACGATCGAAGCGGAGGCGCGAAAGATCCTCGACTCCGACGTGCATCTCTTCGCGCTCGGCGGCGACCACTTCATCACCTGGCCGCTCGTCAAGGCGCACGCGGCGAAATACGGCCCGCTCGCGCTCGTCCAGTTCGACGCGCACCAGGACACCTGGCTCGACGACGGCACAAAGCTGTCGCACGGCTCGTTCGTCGGGCGGGCGGTGCGGCAGGGGCTCGTCAACCCCGACCGCTCGATCCAGATCGGCATCCGCACGCAGGCGCCGGAGGATTGCGGGATCGAGATCATCTCCGCCCACGACGCGCACCGCCTCTCGCCCGACGGCGTGGCGAAGCGCATCCGCGACCGGACCGGCGACACGCCGGCGTATCTGAGCTTCGACATCGACTGCCTCGACCCGGCGTTTGCGCCGGGCACCGGGACGCCGGTCGCCGGCGGACTCTCCTCGGTGGAGGCGCTGATGGCGCTCGCCGGCCTCGGCGACGTCGACTTCGTCGGCGGCGACGTGGTGGAAGTATCGCCGCCCTACGACCACGCCGACATCACGGCGCTCGCCGCCGCCACGGTGGCGCAGCACTATATCGGGCTGCTCGCCACCAAGCGGCGGCGATAGTTCTACACCAGCGCGAAGAGCCGGCTCGGCCCGCCGGTCGCGCCCTCGACCTTCGGCGAGCCGACCACGAGCGTCGCGCCGGCCGCCGGCACCGCGTCGAGGTTGGCGACCGCTTCGAGCCCCCAGCGGCCCGCCGGCAGCCAGCTGAAGTGCACGCCGAAATCAGCCGACGCGCCGAAATCGAGCGACAGCGTGTCGACAGCGATGCCTACCACGTTGCGTTCCATCAGCATGTTGGTCGCGTCGGGGTGGAACCCCGGGAAGTGCATCGCGCCGCCGGCATCGGCGTTGCGGAACATGTCGGTGTTCACGTGCTGCGCCCAGCCCGAATTCATCGCCACGCAGCAATTGTCCGGCAGCGCGCCGTTCGCCTGCTCGAAGGCAGCGATGTCGTCGGGCGACACCTGGTAATCGGGGTTGGCCGCGGCCTTCTCGCGCACGTCGATCACCGCGAGCGGGACGACGAGGACCGACGGGTCGAGCTTGTCGGCGCTCGTCCCCTCCGGCGCGAAATGGAACGGCGCGTCCATGTGCGTGCCGGTGTGCTCGACGAGATGCCACATGTAGACCTGGAAATGATCCTTCTCGAAGGTCTTGACCGTCTCGATCTCGAGCTGCGGCGGGCCGAAATAGGTCGGGAAGTTGGGCACCAACGTGTGGGTGAGGTCGATGACCTTGGAGAAACTCGCGCCCTGGGCGAACGCTGGGGCCGGCATCGTCGCGGCCGCCGCGCCCGCCGTGATCCCGCCCGCCATACCGAGGAAGCCGCGCCGCGACAGACGCTTCAGCACGACCTCCTGACAACCTGGAACGCACATTCCTGCCTCCATCGTGACCGCCGGCGATCCGGCGAATGCGCCATGCTACGCGCCGACAGCAAGGCCTGTCATCATCCGTATCAAGTGGTTATGGATGCGCGCTTACGCGCCGGCGTCGAGGGCGGCGGTGCGGCCGGCTGGCCCCCTAAAGCAGCGGTCGAGCACTCGCGCGATTCTAGCGATCAGCCCAGCAGCCCTATCACACTCCGCAGCGGTTCCGGCTTTGCTCACTGTGGGCGCTCACATTCCTTGCTGAGGTAGTCCCTAAGCCATCCGCTCATCGGCTTCCCGCTCGCGTAGTTCATCCCATCGTCGCCGCCGGCAGCATCGATTTGCGTTATGCGCTTGTTTCCCGCACCGGGACCCACCTGTGGCAGATGGTTCGAGGCCGCTATCGCTCGCCCTTTGTCGCCCAGAACGAACCCAATGCAAGGGCCAGCTAGCAACTCAAAGCCGAAGCTAACTTCGTCGCTGTCGCCCTTTGCCCATCGCTCAAGGTGCTGCGATGAACTGGCCTTGCATGAATCCACAGACGTAGGACCCGACCATCCAATCGTGCATCGGTCCCAAATTCGGCATCGATTGAGGCTCGCGACCAAGCCAATCCCCAATTTGCTTATGACAAATTCTCACGGTGCTGGCGGACACCTCAATGATTTCATCGGAGAAGGGCCGCAGGTCTAGATCAATCGTCCGACTTTTCTTTCTGAACAGAGAGAACACTCCAAACTCCCGTACTGGTCTAAGTTGCAGAATGCACGACAAGGAATGCCGACACGGCGCGCCTTTCGGTTATTCCAAATAGGGAGGACAAACGAGTCCCGGCAAAGTGCTGACGACGTCGAATCCGATGATCGCGCTTGCGAGATTCGGTTCAAGGAATTTGGGGGCGGCGCGGTGCGGGTGACGGAAGTAGGGGATTAGGGCGCTTCTCTCCGAAAAACCTATTGACGGCGGCCATCCGAAGCTTGACATTTCGCGCGTCCCGAATGGTGTGTCGGGCAAAACTTCTCCGCTTCGGTCAGCCCTCCACAAGCTGAGCAACCGCAAGCCGTGAGAAGCGGCGGAGCATTTTTCGGCCCGCGATTTTCTTCCCCGCTTCTTCCCTAGTCGTTCCTCTTCTTTCCAGCCCGCCTTCGCGCGGGCTTTCGTCATTTCCCTTTCCCACAAACACGCCGCCTCACACACCCTACCGTGTCAGGCAGGTTTTAGCGCGAGGAGCCGGCAAATGTCGGAACCACATCTCACTATCGAAATCTGGCCGTTCGTCTCGGGCAGCGCTGACGGAGCGTTCGCTATCGTCGCGTTTGTCGTGGTCGTGGTCGCGGTCGCAGCGATTTATGGAATCAGGCTCCGCCGACGATGACGGTCACTCCGCGTCGCTTTGATTGCTCTGCTATGATCCGCTCACTCATGCCGCTGGGGAGGGCATCGATGGCGATAGTTCCGCGCGAAGAGATGATGCTCGTAATTCTGACGCTGGCAGCTGGTGCGCTCGGCGGTGCCGTTGTCGCTGTGCCGACGTACTGGGGAACGAGTCGCGAAATGGATGTGAAGATGGTCGAGATCGCCGTAGGGATTCTCGGGCAGGAGCCGAAAGACAACATCGCGCCTGATGAGGAACCAGCGCAGTGATCCTGTCTAGACAGCCGGGGACTCTGCGAAGAGGTTAGATCAGCCGGCACGCGAAGCGACCAGCGGAGAGCGCCGACCGTCCCGTCTCAGTGCAGGATCTGGCTCAGGAACAGCTTCGTACGTTCGTGCCTGGGGCTCTTGAAGAATTCCTCCGGCTCGTTCTGCTCGATGATCTGGCCGGCGTCCATGAAGATCACCCGGTTCGCCACCTGCCGCGCGAAGCCCATTTCGTGGGTGACGACGAGCATGGTCATGCCGTCCTCGGCGAGGCCGACCATGACGTCGAGCACCTCCTTGATCATCTCCGGGTCGAGCGCCGAGGTCGGCTCGTCGAAGAGCATGATGCGCGGGTTCATGCAGAGCGCGCGGGCGATCGCCACGCGCTGCTGCTGGCCGCCGGAAAGCTGGCCCGGGTATTTCTGCGCCTGCTCGGGGATCTTCACCCGGGTCAGGTACTTCATGGCGATCTCGTCCGCCTCCTTCTTCGGAATCTTGCGCACCCAGATCGGCGCCAGCGTGCAGTTCTCCATGATGGTCAGGTGTGGGAAGAGGTTGAAGTGCTGGAACACCATGCCGACCTCGCGGCGCACCTCGTCGACGCGCTTCAGGTCGTTGGTGAGCTCGATGCCGTCGACGACGATCTTGCCCTTCTGGTGCTCCTCCAGCCGGTTGATGCAGCGGATCATGGTCGACTTGCCGGATCCCGACGGGCCGCAGATGACGATGCGTTCGCCGCGCAGGACCTTGAGGTCGATGTTCCTGAGCACGTGGAAGTCGCCGAACCATTTGTTGACGCCGGCCATCTCGACGGCGACGTGACTGCGATCGACATGCGCCTCGATGTGAGGCAGCTCCGACGCCGAAACCACGTTTTCCGTCGTCATCGCGGGACTCCTAGCGCTTATGGCCGGTGTGCAACCGGCGCTCCATGAATTGCGAATAGCGGGACATGCCGAAGCAGAACATCCAGAAGATCGATGCGGCGAAGACCAGGCCGGTCGCCGGCGTCTGCCAAGACGCCCAGCTCGTGTCGGAGAAGTTGAGCCGCACGATGCCGAGGAGATCGAAGAGCCCGATGATGTAGACGAGGCTCGTGTCCTTGAAGAGGCCGATGAAGGTGTTGACGATCCCGGGGATGACGATCTTCAGCGCCTGCGGCAGGACGATGAGCCGCATCATCTTCCAGTAGCCGAGCCCCAGCGCCTGCGCCGCCTCGCATTGCCCCTTGGGGATCGCCTGCAGGCCGCCGCGCACGACCTCCGCCATGTAGGCCGCCGAGAACAGCGCGACGCCGATCAGCGCCCGAAGCAGCTTGTCGAAATTGACGCCGGGCGGGAGGAAAAGCGGCAGCATCACGCTTGCCATGAACAGCACCGTGATCAGCGGCACGCCGCGCCAGAGCTCGATGAAGGCGACGGAAAGCGTCCGCACCACCGGCATGTTGGAGCGGCGTCCGAGCGCCAGCAGGATGCCGAGCGGCAGCGAAGCGACGATGCCGACATAGGAGACGACCAGCGTCACCGTCAGCCCGCCCCACAGCGGCGTCTCGACGGGGCGGAGGCCGAGGACGCCGCCGAGCAGCAGGATGAACGAAACGACCGGGAAAATGACGAATACGAAGATGACGTTCGCACGCTTGTACGGCGCCGTCGGGATCGCCAGCGGGATCAGCCCGCCGGCAAGCATGACGAAGACGAGATCGACGCGCCAACGCTCCGGGATCGGATAGCGGCCATAGATGAACTGCGCGAACTTCGCCGTGACGAATGCCCAGCAGGCGCCCGCCTCCGGGCTGACGCAGACCTCGCGGTTCTCGCCCGTCCACACAGCGCTGAAGAACGCCCAGTCGAGCAGCGGCGGCAACGCCAGGAGCACGATCAACACACCGAGGAAGGTGAGCACCGTATCGCCGACGCTGGCGAAGAGATTGCGCTGCAGCCAGGCGACCGAGCCGATCACCGAACGCGGCGGCGGCTCGGCGAGCGCTACCTCGCGCCGGACGAAAGCAAGATTGGCCTCGGCATGGATGTCCGCCACCGCCCTACCTCTCGACCAGCGCCACGTGGCGGTTGAACCAGTTCATGAAGAGCGAGGTGATCAGGCTGATCGACAGGTAGACGAGCATCCAGATCGACACGACCTCCACCGCCTGCCCGGTCTGGTTCAGGATGGTGCCGCCGACGGCGACCAGGTCCGGATAGCCGACTGCTATCGCGAGCGACGAGTTCTTCGTGAGGTTCAGGTACTGGCTGGTGAGCGGCGGGATGATGACGCGAAAGGCCTGCGGGATGATCACCAGCCGGAGCGTCTGGCCGCGCTTCAGGCCAAGCGAGTAGCCCGCTTCGGTCTGGCCGTGGCTGACGGCGAGAATGCCGGCGCGCACGATCTCGGCGATGAAGGACGCTGTGTAGACCGATAGCGCCAGAAAGAGCGCCAAGAATTCCGGCGCGACCTGCGCGCCGCCGCGCAATCCGAAGCGCGTCTCCTCCGGCACTTCGAGGCCGAGCGGAGCGCCCGCCAGCACGTATGCGAGGAGCGGCAGCCCGAAGAAGAGCGCAAGGTTGATCTGCAAGGCCGGCGGACGCCGTCCAGTCTCCATCTGGCGCTGCCGCGCCCAAATCGAAACCACGACCATCACCGCGATGGCGAGCAGGAAGGCGACGCCGACCAGCCACGCGCCGGGCTCGAAGACGAGCTTCGGCATGTATGCGCCGCGGTTGGAGAGGCTGATGCCGATGCCGGTGTCGATCGCGTCTCGCGGGGACGGAAGCACCGCGATCACACCGAAATACCAGAACAGGATCACAAGCAGCGGCGGGATGTTGCGGAACACCTCGACGTAGATCGTGCAGAGCTGGCGGATGAGCCAGTTCGACGACAGCCGGCCGATGCCGACAAGAAAGCCGACCAGCGTGGCGGTCACGATGCCGAGGATCGCGACCATCAGCGTGTTCAGGAGCCCGACATAGAGCGCGTAGGCGTAGCTGCGGTCCGGCGTGTAGGCGACCGGCGACTGACCGATCTCGAAGCCCGCCCGCTCGTCGAGGAAATCGTAGCCGGACGCGATGTTGGCGCGCTGAAGGTTGGCCGCGGTGTTGAGGACGATCCACGCGATGAACGCGACAAGGCCGGCGACCAGGAGCGTCTGCACGATAAAGCCGCGGACGGCGGGATTGTTCAGGAAGAACGCCTTCGCCGGCGCTTCGCTTTCGACAGGTAGCCGGCCTGCGTGGTCGATCGCCATCGGAGCTTCGCGGAAAGCAAGAAGCGGGCCAGGAGACCTGGCCCGCTTCGTTTCAGCTTAGCGGATGGGCGGCGCGTATTGGATGCCGCCGCTGTTCCAGAGCGCGTTCAGTCCCCGCTCGATCTCAAGCGGCGTGTCGACGCCGATGTTGCGGGCGAAGATCTCGCCATAGTTGCCGGTCGCCGTGATGGCGTTCGCCGCCCAGGCGTTGTCGAGGCCGATATTCTCGCCGAACTTCCCGTCGACTCCGAGCAGGCGCTTGATCTCCGGGTTCTCGGAACTCTTCATCTCTTCGACGTTCGCCTGTGTGACGCCGAGCTCCTCGGCGTTGAGCAGCGCGAAATGCGTCCACTTCACGACGTTGAACCACTGGTCGTCGCCTTGCCGCACGACCGGTCCAAGCGGCTCCTTCGAGATGATCTCGGGAAGGATCATGTGCTCGTCCGGGTTGGCGAGCTGCAGCCGGGTCGCCGCCAGGCCGGAGGCGTCGGTGGTCAGCGCGTCGCAGCGGCCTGAATCGTAGGCCTGGTTCGTCTCGGGCAGCGCCTCGAAGACGACCGGGTTGTAGGCGATGTTCTTGGTGCGGAACCAGTCGGCCATGTTGAGCTCGGTCGTAGTGCCGGTCTGGACGCAGATCGCGGCGTCCGCGAGCTCCGTGGCCGAGGCGACGCCGAGGTCCTTGCGGACCATGAATCCCTGGCCGTCATAGTAGTTGACGCCGGCGAACTTCAGCCCGAGCGCGGTGTCGCGTTCCATCGTCCAGGTCGTGTTACGCATGAGGACGTCCACCTCGCCCGACTGCAGCGCCGTGAAGCGCTCCTTGGCGGTCAGAGGCGTGAACTTCACCGCATTCGCGTCGTTGAAGATCGCTGCGGCGACGGCCCGGCAATAGTCGACGTCGAAACCCGTCCAGTTTCCGGCGTTGTCCGGCATGCCGAAGCCCGAAAGCCCGGTGTTGACGCCGCACTGGACGAAGCCTTTCGCCTTTACGTCGTCGAGGGTGGCGGCTGTCGCGGCGCTGGCGACAAAACCAAGCGCAGCGCCGACAGCGATCGGAAGGATATGTTTGGTCATGTGATTGAGCTTCCCCTGTTTGACCTTGTGGATACCGGACGGGTCAGCGAGATTGACCCTTTTCGAGCTGTCGCTGATAGCCCCTTATTGCCGAAACCTCGCGATATCCGTCCCCGGTAGGGTGATCGAAGTCCAAATGGCACAGTAGGTCAAGGGCGGCAGGGCCATTGGCGCGTTCGCCGCCGTCGCCTAATCGGTAGGCGGAACAAGGAGCTTGCATGTCCGAGGACGAGAAGAACACGCCGCATCACGACCCCGAATGGCGAACCGACACGCTTCTCGCGCATGCGGGTCTTGCGCCGCACGCCTACCACGGCTTCGTCAATCCGCCGGTGGTGCGCGCATCGACCGTGCTCTATCCGGACGCCGAGACGTTCCTCGCCCGCCGCGGCGTCCGCTACCCGTATGGGCTGATGAACACGCCGACCATCGAGGCGCTGACCGATGCGCTGACCGCGCTGGAGGGCGCGCCCGCGGCCGGCACGGTGCTGGTTCCATCGGGCTTGGCAGCGGTCACCTTCGCGATCCTGGCGGCGGCGCGGCCAGGGACGAAGGTGCTGATGCCCGACAACGTCTACTTCCCCTCGCGCCGCTTCGGCGACGAGTCGCTCGCCGTGTTCGACGTCGAGGCCGTCTACTACGACCCGCTCTCCAACGACGACATGGCGGCGAAGATGAAAGGCGCTTCGGTGGCGCTGATCGAGGGGCCGGGATCGCTTACCTTCGAGATGCCGGACATCCCGGCGATCGTCGTCGCGGCGAAGGACACCGGCGCCGTCACCGTGTTCGACAACACCTGGGCGACGCCGCTCATCTACCGGCCGCTAGCGCACGGCGTCGACATCGCCGCCTATGCCGGCACCAAATATTTCGGCGGCCATTCCGATCTGCTCATCGGTTCGATCTCGGCAACCGCGGAGACGTGGCCGCGGCTGAAGCAGCTCCACACCAATCTCGGCCTGCAGGCCGGGACGGAGGAAATCTGGCTGACGCTCCGCGGGCTCCGGACGCTCGGCGTCCGGCTCGAACGCCACGCCGGGAGCGCGCTCCGCGTCGCCGAGTGGCTGAAGGGCCGGCCGGAGGTCGCGCGCGTGCTCTGCCCTGCCCTCCCCGACTGTCCCGGGCATGCTCTCTGGAAGCGCGACTTCGGGCGCATCTCGGGGCTGTTCGGCTTCGTGCTGAACGGTGGAACGGAGGAGGCGAAGAGGTTCCTGAACGGCCTGAAGCTTTTCGGCATCGGCGCGTCTTGGGGCGGCTTCGAGAGCCTCGCCATCGTCTGCGAGCTCACGCATTCGAGGACTGTGCGCACGTGGGCGGACGGCGCGGTGATCCGCCTCCACATCGGGCTCGAGGACGTGGCCGACATCATCGCCGACCTCGAATGCGGCTTTGGCGCGATGCGGAAGGGTTGAGCGGCATAGCGCGGCGCCGCCGTCGCCGTCCCACGCGCATTCCGGATGCGCGGCCTCTCCGAATCCGCCGCGGCCGCGCTTATATCTATCCGGCGTGCCGCTTGACCGGCCGGCCCGCCCGGCCTACCGCGTGCGGCGGAAATCGGGGCATAGCGCAGTCCGGTAGCGCACCTGCTTTGGGAGCAGGGGGTCGCAGGTTCGAATCCTGCTGCCCCGACCAATCCGCTCAGGGTCTTGGCCGTGTCAAAACGCCTAGGGACTGAGGTGGATGAGTGGACGGGAGCGCAGAATCCACGTCAGTTCTTTGTCGCCACCCATGTGGCTGTTGATGGGCTCAGCGGCCCGCGG
>JBOHKB010000358.1:0-17197 GCA_050728815.1 Propylenella sp. | reverse complement strand
CCTCCGGGACCTGCCGGTGCAGCGGGCGCAGCTGGCACAGCGGGCGCCGCCGGGGCGGCGCCTTCAATGGCAATGCCCGGCCTTCGCGTAGTCGCGCCGGGCGCCGACACCGCCTTCTGCGAGACGGGCGAGATGATGGTGAGCGCGGTTTGCGTCGGCAGCGGCTCTCCGAGCCCCGTCACGACCTATCCGAACGGCGCCAAGTGCGACTACGGCGACAGCAAGGCCGAAGCGCGCATCCTCTGCATGCCGGCCGGACCGGAGCAGCAGGGCAGCATGCCTATGCAAGGCGAGGCGATGATGGCCTCGCTCGGCCTGCACCTCGTTTCGAGCGACAGCAACACGGCGGCCTGCGAGGCCGGCGAGACGATGCTGAGCGCCTTCTGCTCGGGAGGCTGGGCCGACTATCCGCTGATCGCCTATCCCGGCGGCCGCGTGAAGTGCGGCTACAGTAGCGACCCCTCGACCGCCAACGTCGCCTGCATGGCCGCGGCGGGTGGGGCGGGGCTGAGGGTCGTGGCGTCGGACACCAACACCGCATGGTGCGAGAGCGGCGAAACCATGGTCAGCGCATACTGCACCGGTGGCTGGAGCAAGTATCCGCTGCAGACCTACGACAATGGCGCCAAGTGCGGCTATAGCGACGGCAATGCCACGGCGACCGTTATCTGCTCCGCCGACCCGGCGGCAGGAGGGCTCCGCGTCGTCTCCGGCAGCAATGTCGGCTTCTGCGAGGCCGACGAGATGATGGTGAGCGCCGTGTGCTCAGGAGCCGGGCGCGACTACCCGCTGCAGACTTACGGGAACGGCGCGAAATGCGGCTACAGCGGCGATTCCTCCGAGGTCAGGCTGACCTGCATGAAGAAGCTCTGATCCGCGGGACCGGGAATAAAAGCCCTGCCGCGCCGACCGCGCGGCAGGGCTTTCTCTCGCCTCACCTGGCGTAGAGCGCCCTCGCATCCTCTTCGGAGAGCGCGCGCGGACGCTCGGTCGTCGTGGCGATCGTCGAGGCGCCGCCACGGACGATCGCGTCCATCACCTCCAGCACATGCAGCGCCAACCGGCCGCTCGCATGGTTGTGCTGGCCGTTGCGGAGGGCGGCCGCCATCTCGGCCACGCCGAGCGCCCGGTAGTTCGCCGCGCGGGGGGCGTCGGCGGGCCAGTTGGGCTTGCCGAGCGGCATCGCCACGCTGTCGTGGCTGACCCAATCGCCGCCGCGTTCGGTGACTTCGACCATGCCTCCGAAGAAATTCGGGTCGGGCACGCGCATCGAGCCGTCGACGCCGTAGAGCTCGATCGGCGGATGGCTGTGCTTCCACACGTCCCAGCTTGCGCTGAACGTCATTTGCTGGCCGCCGGCGAATTCGAGCAGCGACAGGAGCGTGGTGGGCGTCTCGACCTTGATGCGGTGGCCCTTGCGCGCGCCCTCGGCAGTGACGACGCGCTCGGGAAAGCCAGTGCTGGTGATGGAGTGGACGCGGGAGATCGGTCCGAGCAGGTTCACGAACGCAGTGATGTAGTACGGCCCGACATCGAGCACCGGGCCGGCGCCCGGCTTGAAGAAGAATTCCGGGTCCGGATGCCAGTGCTCCATCCCGTGCGACATCACGAAGGCCGCGCCCGAAAGGACGCGCCCGATCGCTCCTTCGTCGAGCAGCCGCCGCGCCAGACGGCCGCCGGCGCCGAGGAAAGTGTCCGGAGCGCAGCCGACCATCAGCCCCCGTTCCTCCGCTTTCGCCACAACCTGACGCCCGAGGTCGAGGTCGACGGCGAGCGGCTTCTCCGAGAAGACGTGCTTTCCCGCGGAAAGCGCGGCGAGCGACACGGCCGAATGTGCGTTCGGGACGGTCAGGTTGACGACGATCCCGATATCGTCGCGCCCGAGGAGCTGATCGACCGACAGCGCCTCTACGCCGAATTTCTTGCCCTGCACCGCCGCGACCTCGCTCCTGAGATCCGCGCAGGCGCGCACCTTTATCCCGCGATATTTCGGGATGTTGGTGAAGTAGATCGTCGAGATGTTGCCGCAGCCGATCAGTCCGACGCCGATTTCGTCCAAGTCTGCCTCCCTCACCAGGCGGAAACGGTGGCGAACGACCGCCGGGCGAAGCGCCGGTAATCGTTGGGATTATCGTGCTCGATGATGAGGTAGTGGACGCCCGGCGCCTTGATCGCGGGCATCAGCTTCTTCCAGTCGATGACACCGTGGCCGACGTCGGCCTGCCCGTCTTCCTCCGGGTTTTCCCCCTTTGGCGCGAGGTCCTTCACGTGGAGCGATGTGACGCGGCCCTGGTATTTCTTGATCCGCGTGGCGGGGTCCTCCCCCGCCCATTGCACCCAGCCGATATCGACCTGCCAGTGGAGCCCCGGCGCCGCAGCGAAGATGTGATCGAGCGGATAGCTGCCGTCAGGAAGCTTGGCGAATTCGAAGCTGTGATTGTGCCAAGCGAGAGCGACGCCATGCGCCGCAAGCTTTTGCGCATATCCGGCCAGCTCCTTGCCGAGCTTGTCCCAGCCGGCGGCGCCCTGTGTCCGCTCCTCGTTGGGAACGGCCGGCACGACGATCTCCTTGATGCCGAACTCCTTCGCGAGCGTGGCGACGCCCTCCACGTCGCTTCGCAGGCGGTCGATGCCGATATGGGCCGTCGGAGTGCTGAGCTTGTGCTTCTTCAGCGCCGCGGCCAGCCCCTTCGCGTCGGCGAATAACCCGCCATAGGGCTCGACATTGCGGTAGCCGATCGCCGAGAGGGTCGCGAGCTGGGTGTCGAGCGGAGGGAACTTCCGCGCCGAATAAAGCTGGAAGGACACACGATCGGGAGTGGTCAAAGGGGAACTCCGGGCTAGAGACGGACGCCGCTTTCGGCGTCGAAAAGATTGAGGCGCTCTGGCGGAAAACCGAGCTTCAGGTCGTCCCCGACCTGGAGCGAGGCCTCACCGTCGAGGCGGACGGAGAACGGACCGCCGGCGATCTTGGTCCAGACTATGGTCTCGGCGCCCATCGGCTCGATCAGGTCGGCGCTGGTAGAATGGATCGTGCCGCCGTTCGGGCGGACCTGCACGTGCTCCGGACGGATGCCGAGCACGACCGGCTGATCGGGCTGCGGCCGCCCCCTGAACTCGTAGCCGGAAAGCGGCTGGTGCAGTTCCGCGAGTTCAAACCACGGGTCGCCGTTCTTCACGACGTATTTTCCCGAGCGAAAGTTCATAGCGGGGGAGCCGACGAAGCCGGCGACGAAGCGGTTCGCCGGCCGGTGGTAGATGTTGCGCGGCTCGTCGAGCTGCTGGATGACGCCGGCGTGCATGACGGCGATCCGGTCGGCGAGCGTCAGCGCCTCGATCTGGTCGTGCGTGACGTAGATCATCGTGGAATTGCCGAGCTCGCGGTGGAGGCGCTTCAGCTCGACCCGAAGCTCGGTGCGCAGGGCGGCGTCGAGATTGGAGAGCGGCTCGTCGAACAGGAAGACATGCACGTCGCGCACCAGCGCGCGGCCGATGGCGACCCGCTGGCGCTGCCCGCCGGAAAGCTCCGAGGGCCGGCGCTTCATCAGGCTCTCTATGTGCAGAAGGTCGGCCGCGCCCTTGATGCGGCGGGCGATTTCCTCGCGGGGCACCTTCGCCATCTTGAGGCCGAACGAGAGGTTCCCCTCCACCGTCATACGCGGATAGAGCGCGTAGGACTGGAAAACCATGCCGATGCCGCGGTCCTTGGGCTCCTCCCAGGTGACGTTCTTGCCGCCGATCCAGACCTGGCCGGCGGAAATGTCGAGGAGGCCGGCGATCGAATTGAGGAGCGTCGACTTTCCGCACCCCGACGGGCCGAGGAGAACGATGAACTCGCCCTCGTTCACCTCGAGATTGAGGTTCGTCAGGACCTTCACAGTGCCGAACGAGACCGCAAGGTTGCGGATCGAAACGTCTGCCATCGGTCAGCCCTTGACCGCGCCGGCGGCGATGCCGCGCACGAAGAAACGGCCGGACAAGAAATAGACCAGCAAGGGCACCGCGGCGGTCAGGATGGTGGCCGCCATGTTCACGTTGTATTCGCGCGTCCCGGTCGTGGTGGTGACGATGTTGTTGAGCTGGACGGTCATCGGCATGTTCGGTCGGCCGGCGAAAACCACCCCGAACAGGAAGTCGTTCCAGATGCCGGTGGTCTGCAGGATCACCGCGACGATGGTGATCGGAATCGACATCGGCATGATGATCCGGAAGAAAATCGCCCAGAACCCGGCGCCGTCGACGCGCGCCGCCTTGAACAGCTCCTCCGGCAGCGCGGCGAAATAGTTGCGGTAGAGCAGCGTCAAGATCGGCATGCCGAAGATCGTGTGGATGAGGATGATCCCGGGCAGCGTCGCGAAAAGCCCCACCTCGCGCGTGAAGATGATGAGCGGGTAGATGACCGTCTGATAGGGTACGAAAGCGCCGAAGAGGAGCAGACCGAAGAAGAAGCCGGCGCCCTTGAAGCGCCAGAACGACAGCGCGTAGCCGTTCATCGCCGCGGCCAGGATGGAGATGAACACGCTCGGCACTGTGATCTTCACGGAATTCCAGAAGCCGGGGCTGATGCCGTCGCAGTTCCGCCCCGTGCAGGCGGTGGTCCACGCCTTGATCCAGGGCTCGAAAGTGAAGTCTCGCGGCCAGTTGAAGAGGTCGCCCTGCCTGATCTCCGGGATCGTCTTGAAGGAGGTGACGATCATCACCCAGAGCGGCGCCAGGAAGAAAAGCGCGGAGACGACGAGGAAGGCGTAGACGCCGATCCGCGCGATCGACAGCCGCTTTGGCCGCGGGCCATGCGGCCCGACTGCGGCGAGGCTGCCCGCCGGGATGTGAAAGTCCGCGGTTGCGGCGACGTTCGTCATGTAGCGAGCGCCGCCTCCCGCTTGCGCCGCCGCGCGACGCGCCAATCGTAAATGCCGCGAAGGAGCAGGACCGCGAGGACAGGGATCAGCATCATGGTGGCGGCGGCGGTTCCGAGCGCCACGTTCTGGCGGTTCTGGATGTGCTCGATCACGAACACCGCCGGCATCTGCGTGGCGATGCCCGGGCCGCCCTGCGTCATGCCGATGACAAGGTCGTAGACGCGGACGACGCTCGTCGCCTGCAGCACCAGCGCCGTGATGACGGACCCCTTGAGCATGGGCAAGGCGATGAAGACGTAGGTCCGCCAGGTTGGAATGCCGTCGACCTTGGCGGCCTTCCAGATCTCTGCGTCGATGCCGCGGAGTCCCGCCAGCATGATCGCCATGGTCACGCCCACGCCGTGCCAGACGCCGCCGAGAACGAGGCCATAGATTGCCGTCGAGTTGTCGACCAGAAGGGCGACGTTGATGTCAAAACCCATCTTCTGCAGCACGGCGTTGAGGCCGAACATCGGGTCGAGCATCCATTGCCAGATGAGCCCCGTTACGATCAGCGACATGGCGAACGGATAGAGAAACACCGTGCGGAAGGTGTCTTCCTGCTTGATGCGCTGATCGATGAACACAGCCAGCAGGTAGCCGAACGTCATCTGGCAGACGATGATGCCGACGCCGAAGACCCAGATGTTCTCGACCGAAACGAGCCAGCGCTCGGTGTCCCAGAGTCTTCGGTAGCTCTCCAGCCCCACGAAGTTGAAGCGCGGGAACAGCCGCGAATCCGTGAACGACAGCGCAATCGAATAGAGGATGCCGAAGATGTAGACCCCGACGCCGACCGCGATCATCGGCGACGCGCCGACGACCGGCATTACGGTGGGCAAGAACCTGCGACGCTGAGCCATGGCGGCTTCCGGCGTATCCCCCTTGGCCGACCGGCGCCTCCGGTCGCCCGGAAACAGCCTATCGCTATACACCCTTTGTGCAAGGGGCGGCGCAGATCGGCGCCGCCCCTCGTTTTCACCTTGCCAAGTAGCGGCCTACTGCGCCGTCTCGATGATCTTCGCGTAGCGCTCCTGCGTCTCCGCGACGGTGAGGTCGGGATTGGTGATGAACTCCGCGAACAGGTCGTTCAACTGACCGGTCGAGTCCTCGGTGAAGTACTTGTTCACCGCCTTCACGACGTGGCTCGGATCCTTCAGGATTTCCAGGCCCTTCTTCATGCAGTCGTCAGCCGCCGACAGGTCGATGTCGGCACGGACCGGCAGCGAGCCCTTGGCGAGGTTAAACTCGACCTGCACCTTCGGGCTGATCATCATCGAGGCCATACGCAGCTGCGCCGCCTCGACCTCAGGATCGTCCTGCTTTGGGAAGAGGAAGATGTCGCCGCCCGTGTCGAGCAGCGGATCCTCCGACGGCCCCGGAATGCAGGCGTAGTCCTTGCCTGGGACCTCGTTGGCGATCGCAAACTCGCCGCGCGCCCAGTCGCCCATGATCTGGACTGCAGCCTTGTCAGTGATGATGAGGTTGGTCGTGTCGTTCCAGTTGCGGTTCGCCGAACCGTCATCACGGTACGAGACGAGCTTGCGGAACGTCTCGAGCGCCTTGGTGACTTCCGGCCCGCGGGCGAAAGCCGCGTCGCGGTCCTGGTAGAGCCGGTTCCAGCCTTCCGCGCCGACCTGGCTCAAAAGCACGACGTTGAGCGCGCCCGAATGCTGCCAGGTCTCGCCGCCGATGGCGAAGGGAATGAAGCCTGCTTCCTTGATTTTGTCAGCATTCGCGAGGAACTCGTCGAGGTTCTTTGGAAGCGGAACGCCGGACTTCTCGAACACAGGGATCGACGCCCACGCCCATTGCCAGGAGTGGATGTTGACGGGGACGCACCAGACCTTTCCGTCCTTGATGCACGGATCGAGGATGTCCGGCGGATTGACGATCTTGGCCCAGCCTTCCTTCTCAGCCAGCTCGGTCAGGTCGAGTAGCAGGCCGCCGGCGATCAGCTCTTCATACTGACGGCCGGGGTTGAACTGCGATGCGCCCGGAGGGTCGCCGCCGAGCGTGCGCTGCATCATCGCGGCACGTGCGTTGGGACCACCGGCAACCGCAGTGTCCTTCCACGTGTCGCCGCCTGCCTCGAACTCGCGCGCAAACACGGAAACCGCCGCCTGCTCGCCGCCCGAGGTCCACCAGTGCATGACCTCGACCTCGGCGGCGCCGGCAGCGCCGCAGAAGAGGGCGCCGGCCGCAGCCGAACCCAATAGCGTCAGAAATCCGGATATTTTCATCATTTTTCCTCCCATTCCTCAGGCAGAGGGGCTCTTGTTGTCATTCAGATTGATCGCCTGCATCCCCTCTCGAATGCACAGCGCCAACGTTGTAATCGTTTACATAGTAGTCTAGTCCATCGCGCATCCGTGTCAACTCAATCCATGCGGAGTGGGGGCGCGTCCTTGGCGCACGCTACGCGCAACAAGCGCATCACCGGCGGGAAAGGCTCCGTCACCATCCGCGACGTGGCGGCGAAGGCGCGCGTCTCCACGGCGACGGTGAGCCGCGCGCTCGCCTCCCCCGAACAGGTGAGCCCCAGCGCCCGCGCGCGCGTGATGGAAGCGATTCGCGAGACCGGCTACACGCCGAATGCCCTTGCACGGAGCCTCCGGGCGCGCTCGACCAAGATCGTGCTCGTCCTTGTGCCCGGCATGAGCAACACCTTCTTCACGCCGATCCTGAACGCCATCGAGGACACGCTGTGGGCGGCCGGATACGGCATGATCATGGGCGATACGGGCCACAGCGCGGAGAAGGAAGCGCACTACGTTCGGCTCGTGCGCAGCGGCCAGGTCGACGGCGTCATCCTTTTCACTGGACGGCTGCCGCGCGACGAAGGGGGCGTGCTGGCCCCAGGCCAGGTTCCGATGGCGCTGGTCTGCAATGAAATACCTGGCGAGGATGGCGTCTCCGTCTTTGACGTAGCCAACCGCGTCGCGGCTCGCGCTGCCGTCGATTTCCTGTTGGCAAGCGGGCATCGGCGCATCGCGCACATCTCCGGTCCCACCGACAACGTTGAGGCCATCGCGCGCCAGCAGGGCTACCGCGACGCGTTGCGCGCGGCCGGTCTTGCGATGGATGGCGCGTACGTCTGGGAGGGTGGATTTCGTTTCGACTCGGGCATTGCCGGCGGAGTCCGCTATCTCAAGCTTGCGAGGCGGCCGACCGCGGTCTTCGCCGCCGCCGACGACGCTGCGATCGGCTTCATCAGGACGGTGCGGCGGGCCGGCGTGCGCGTGCCGGAGGATGTGTCCGTCATCGGCTTCGACGATATCGACTCCGCCGAACTGATCGATCCCCCGCTGACCACGATGCGGCAGCCGCGGGCGGAGCTCGGCCGCGCGGCCGCTCAGGATCTCGTGAACCGCATGGTGACCGGCGGTGCTGACCTGCCAACGAGCCGGCTCAGGCTCGCGTGCGAACTGATTGAGCGGGCCAGCGTGCGCCGGATTTCGCCCGCCTCCGGACCGAGACGGAGCACAAGCGGCCGCGCATCCGGCCGGCTCAGCCCTACATCGGCGCAATAGCCGGTCGCGCGAAACTCAGAACCGCCCATCGGGCTCGGCCGCATCGAGGATGCGGAGCTGCGGGGTCGCGTAGCCGCCGTAATGGTCAAGCATCAGCGAGCCCGCCACGTGAAGCGGCTTGCCGCGCGCCGCGATCAGCGCCTGCCCGAGTGGCGCGTCGGCGGCCCGGAACGCAACCGCCTTGAGAGTACCGCCGCCCGAAGCAAGGCTCACCCGAACGTGGCCGTTGCCGGCGCGGTCCGCGAAGGCCACACGGTGCGCCGGGAAAGCGAAGACCGGCGGAGGATTGCCGTTGCCGTAGGGGCCGGCGCGCTCAAGCTCCTCCACGAGCCGGAGCGTCGCTCCGCTTCCGCTCAGCGCGGCGTCGATCTCAAGCGTCCGCTCCGCTTCTGCGGCAGCGAGAACTCCTGGCGCCAGCCGCTCCTCGAGGAAGGCGCGAAGGACCCCCAGACGGCTGCGCTCAAGCGTGATGCCGGCGGCCATCGCATGACCGCCGCCCTTCACCAGAATCCCTTCCGCTACTGCCTCGCGCACGGCCGCGCCGAGGTCTACGCCCGGGATCGAACGTCCCGAGCCGGTGCCGATGTCTGCGCCGTTCCAGGCGATGGCGAAAGCGGGCCGCGCGAAGCGCTCTCGGAGGCGCGCGGCGACCAGCCCAACGACGCCGGGATGCCAACCTTCGCCGCTCGCGACCACGACAGGGGGCCCCTCCCCCGCCCCTCTCTCGGCATCCGCCTCCGCCAACGCTTCTGCGATGGCCGCCATCTCGATCGCCTGGCGCTCGCCGTTCAGCCGGTCGAGCAGGGCCGCGATGCGTTCGGCTTCGGCGGGGTCCTTCGTGACGAGAAGCACGGCGCCGAGCGTGGCGTTGCCGATCCGGCCACCGGCATTGATGCGCGGGCCGAGCAGGAAGCCGAGATGCCCGCAATCGGGGGGGCCCCGGAGGCGCGCGGCGGCGATCAGCGCGCGCATCCCCACCCGCTCGGTGTGGCGGAGCGCGATCAGCCCTTTCGATACGAGCGCCCGGTTCAAGCCGATGAGCGGGACCACGTCGCAAACTGTGCCGAGGGCAGCCAGGTCGAGAAAGGTCAGGAGATCAGGCAACTCCCCCGAATACCCTCGCCGCCTGAGTTCGCGATTGAGCGCGACGGCGGCCAGGAACGTCACGCCGACCGCTGCGAGGTGTCCCTGGCCGGAAACGTCGTCGACGCGGTTCGGATTGACGATGGCGGCGGCAGGCGGCAGCTCAGCGCCCGTCTGGTGATGATCGAGCACGATCACATCGACGCCTCGCGCGCGCGCCACCTCAAGGGCATCAAAACTCGCCGAGCCGCAATCGACGCAGACGATGAGCGTCGCCCCGGCGTCGATCAGGCTGCCGATCGCCTCTGGATTCGGGCCGTAGCCCTCGAAAATGCGGTCGGGAATGTAGATGCGCGGCGCAAGGCCGAGAGCCGAGAACACGCCGTGGAGAAGGGCGGCGGAGGTCGCACCGTCCACATCGTAGTCGCCGAAGATCGCCACGGCTTCCTGTCGGGCCACCGCGTCCGCGAGGCGCGCGGCGGCTTTGTCCATGTCCGTGAGCGAGGATGGATCGACGAGGTCCTGCCTGAGCGACGGCGAGAGATAGGTCTCCGCCTCGTCGAGCTCGACGCCGCGGCCGGCGAGCACCCGCGCAAGGCTTTCCGAGGCCAAGCCGCGCTGGGCCATCGCGGTCGCGATCGCCTCGCCGCGCGCGTCGAGCCGCGCACGCCACGCCCGCCCGGTCACGGAGCGGGAGACGCCTAGGAAATGGCGATCGATTGCAATTTCTGCCGCGAATCTCAGCATGTCCGCGATATTGCCTCTCCAGCGCTCGCACGTCGATGTATTGCATCGGGCGACGCGCGGCATCCAACCAGCGCATGCCCCGAAGCTGGCTCGCATCTTGGCGGTCCTCGACGCCGCGGCGGGACCGCACGAACTATCCCGGCTACAAACTGCATCCGCTGAAGGCGCAAGAGAGGGGCCGATGGTCCATCTGGGTCAGCGCCAATTGGCGCGTGAAATTCCGGGTCTCCGGCAACGACGTCGAGCTTGTGGACTATCTGGCCTATCACTGAGAGAGGCATTCATGATGAAGAACCATCCCCATCCGGGGGAGCTTCTGCGGGAAGACGTTCTCAAACCGCTCGGCTTGGCGGTGGGGGAAGCCGCCGAGAGGCTGGGCATCTCGCGGATCACGCTTTCCCGCGTATTGAACGGCCGCGCCGGGATCAGCCCGGATCTTGCGGTCAGGCTCGAACGCGCGGGTGTGAGTACGGCGCGCTTCTGGGTAGCACTGCAGGCCAATTACGACCTTTCCCGCGCCCTTCAGCGCAAGCAGCCGCCGGTGAAGCCGCTACGGGCAGCTTGACTCAGCCGCGCTCGGAGCGCCCCGCGATCCGACGCTTGAGGGCCTGCCTCATCGCCCGGCCGCGGGTCCGCAGGAACCTCGCCGAGCGGCGTTTCCACTTCCGCCAGCGCCCCGACGACAACCCGCCTCCATAGACCCGCTCGGCGGGCCAGAAGAACTGCAGCTCGTCGATGCCGAACTCGGCGTCTTTGTGCCAATGCAGGCGCGACGCGCCGACGTGATAGAGCGTCCCGTCGTAGCCATCGAAATACTTGCCCTCGCGCGGAGGGAAGAATATCGAGTCGATATCGTTGTCGGCGATGCCGAGCTTGGCGAATTCCTGCGCCGTCACGAAGATGCCGTTGGTCGCGGTGGCGACGGCAAGCTCGTAGCCTTTCTCCTTGCCGAGTTCGATCAGTGCACGGAGCGAACAGCCCTGACTAATCGCCACGCCGCGGTCCTGGACAAAGACGATGTCGTTCGGGATTCCCGGGTTGAACTCGATGACGACGAGGCGCGGCCGGTAGGCGGTGAGCGACTCCCAGACGAAATAGTCGTTTCCGTCGATGTCGATCGACAGCAGGTCGAATTCGCGCGGAATTGTTGTTCGTGCGAGGTGCTCGTCGAGCGAGCCTTTCCCGGGCCCGGGCTGTACAACCCCGTTCACACACACTGCGCTCGGGTTGCCGGCATAAGTGCGCCGGAGCTCGGCGAATTTTTCGGGAGAGCCTTCTATCAACACGCCCGACCAGCCGCGGTTCGCGACCAGATCGTGGGTGTTGCTGCAGAACTTGCCATCCCAGGGGCCGAACTCCACGCACCAGCCGGATTGTTCGCCGATCAGCTCAAAAATCTTGGCGACGATCCCGTCTTCTCCGAACTGGGAGGTGACCTTGGCCGCGTGGTCCAAGAGCCAGCAGCTCTTGCGGTTGCGCCGGTCCGTGCGGATTTGCTTGACGATCGGCACTTCGCTCCCCTCGTTCCGCGAACGGACTACCGCGCATACCGCCAACGGTGAAGCGCGACCAGCGCCCAGATCGCCTCGATGACGCCAAAGGGCCAGGTTCCGGCGAGAAATCCGTAGAGCGAGGCGAGCGCGCACGCGCCGGCAAATGCCAGTACGAACCAGTGGCTCGCCTTCTCGAATGCATAGAAGACGAGCATGCCGCTTACCGCGAGGAGGCCGAATGCCGTCAGGCCATCCATGCGGCGGGCCCGCGTCTCTAGTGATGCAGCTTGTGCTTCGCCCGCACCCAGCGCTGCGTGCCCGTTTTCGACCGCGTCACGATGGAGAATGTCGTGGCCGAGTGGCGGTCGAGCCATACGCCCGGAAGCAGGCTGCCGTCGGTGATGCCGGTCGCGGCGAAGAGCACATCCCCCGACGCCATGTCCTCGGCCGTGTAGACCCGGCCGCGGTCGGTTATCCCCTGCTCCGCGGCAAGCCGCCGCTTCTCCTCGGTGTCGAGGATGAGGCGGCCGCACATCTGTCCGCCGATGCAGCGAAGCGCCGCCGCGGCGAGCACGCCCTCCGGTGCGCCGCCGCTGCCGAGGTAGACGTCGATGCCGGTCGTCTGCGGTTCGGTGGTGTGGATGATGCCGGCCACGTCGCCGTCGCCGATCAGCCGGATCGACGCGCCGGTCGAGCGCACACGTTCGATCAGCTGGGCGTGGCGCGGGCGGTCGAGGATGCAGGCCGAGATGTCCTGCGGCCTGACCTGCTTGGCTTCGGCCAGCCGCGTGACCGCCTCCTCCGGCGGCATGTCGAGGTCAACCAGCCCTGCGGGGTAGCCCGGGCCGATAGCGATCTTCTCCATGTAGATGTCGGGCACGTTCAGCAGCCCGCCCCGCCGGGTGACGGCGATCGCGGCGAGCGAGTTGGGGAGGTTCTTGGCGCAGAGGGTGTGGCCGTCAAGCGGGTCAATGGCGAGGTCGACCTCGTCGCCCTCCCCTGTCCCAACCTCCTCGCCGACGTAGAGTTTTGGCGCGACGCCGCGCTCGCCTTCGCCGACGACGATGCGGCCGCGCACGTGGAGGCGGTTGAGTTCGCCCCACATCGCCTCGACCGCCGCTTTATCCGCAAGCTGTTCGTCGCCGAGCCCACGCACTGCCGCCGCCGCCATGGCGGCCCGCTCGGTCACCCGCACCAGCTCGAGCGTCAGGATGCGATCCATGACGTCCCGCCGTTCTGCCGCGCGCCTCGCGTCATCGGCGCTACAGCGCCTCGATCCGGATCATTTGCGGATGCCCGAACACCTCGCCGCCGGCCTCGATACTTGCGAGCGCGCCGCGGACGGCCTGCTCCGTGGTCGAATGGGTGATGATGGTGACCGGCTGGGCCTCCTCCGTGCCGCGCCTCGGCGCGGTTCCGATCGGCCGATTCCGCTGCACGATCGAATCGAGCGAGATGCCGGCTTCCGCCATTCGCGTCGCGATCGCCGCGAACGCGCCGGGCCGGTCGCGCACCTTGAGCCGGAGATAGTAGCCGCCCTCGTGTGCGCGCATGCGCGCCTGGCGGTACGGCTCGAGGCTGGCGGCCGGGCGTCCGAGCGGCGGCACACGCACGCCGCGCGCGAGGTCGATGATGTCGCCGACCACAGCTGACGCCGTGGCGTTGCCGCCGGCGCCGGGGCCGGAAAGGATGACGGAGCCGATGAAATCCCCCTCCACGGCGACTGCGTTGGTGACGCCCGAAATGCGCGCGATGTCGCAGTCGCGCGGCACCATGGTCGGATGCACGCGTTGCTCGATGCCGCTGTCGGTCCGCAGCGCGACGCCGAGCAGCTTGATGCGGTAGCCGAGCTCCTCGGCCGCCGAAAGATCGTCGGGCGAGATTCTCGAGATGCCCTCGACATAGATGGAGTCGCTGTCGATCTTCGTGCCGAAGGCGATACTGGTAAGGATCGCGAGTTTCTGCGCGGTGTCGAGGCCCTCCACGTCGAAAGTCGGGTCGGCTTCGGCATAGCCCAGCGCCTGCGCCTCCTTGAGCGCGGCCGGATAGTCGACCCCTTCCTCCATTCGCGAGAGGATGAAATTGCAGGTGCCGTTCAGGATGCCGTAGAGCCGGGTCAGCCGGTTGCCGGCCAACGCTTCGCGGAGCGTCTTGATGATGGGGATGCCGCCGCCGACTGCTGCCTCGAAGCTGAGCTGCGCGCCGCGCTCCTCGGCGAGCGCGGCGAGCGCCACGCCGTGCTTGGCGAGGAGCGCCTTGTTCGCGGTCACCACGCTCTTGCCGCTTTCCAGCGCGGCGCGGACGCCCGCATGCGCCGGGCCGTCCTCGCCGCCGATCAATTCGACGAAAACGTCGATGGAGTTCGCGCGCGCCAGGCTCACCGGGTCGTCGTGCCAGGCGACCGCATCCATGGCGAAGCCGCGCTCGCGCTCGCGATCGCGGGCGCTGACGGCGGCGACGTGGACGGCGCGGCCGATCTGCAGCGCAATCGTGTCGCCGCGGTCCTGCAAGAGCCGCGCAACGGACGCGCCGACGGTCCCCAGTCCCGCAATGCCGAGCCTGAGCGGAGCGTTCATAAGTTCCTGTCCGGCAACGTGAAATCAGCGGCTGGCGCTGAGCGGTACCACGTTGTGCAACGTTTTGTCGGCCGAGGCAAGGAAACGCCCGACATTGCGCGCCGCCTGCCGGATGCGCTGCTCGTTCTCCACGAGCGCGATGCGCACGTGGTTCTCCCCGTGCTCGCCGAAGCCCAGGCCCGGCGAGACCGCCACGTCGGCCTTCTCGATCAGGAGCTTGGAAAATTCCACGCTGCCGAGGCTCCGGAAGCGCTCGGGGATCGGCGCCCAAGCGAACATGCTCGCGCTCGGCGCCGGCATCGGCCAGCCGGCGCGGGCGAAGGAATCGACCAAAACGTCGCGGCGTTTTCGGTAAGTCGCCCGCATCTCCTTGATGCAGTCCTCCGGACCGTTCAGTGCGGCCGCGGCGGCGACCTGCACCGGCGTATAGGCGCCGTAATCGAGATAGGATTTTACCCGCCCGAGCGCCGCGATCAGCCGCTCGTTGCCGACCGCGAAACCGATCCTGAGCCCCGGCATCGAGAACGTCTTCGACATGGAGGTGAATTCTACCGCCACCTCGACCGCGGCCGGCACCTGCAGCACCGACGGCGGTGGATTGTCTTCGTCGAAATAGACCTCCGCGTAGGCGAGATCGGACAGAACGTAGAATTCGTTGCGGCGGGCAAAGGCGACCACGTCCCGGTAGAAATCGAGGTCGGCGACAGACGCGGTCGGGTTGGCCGGGTAGCAGAGAATGACTGCGATCGGTTTCGGGATCGAGTGGTGGACGGCGCGCTCGAGCGCGTGGAAGAAATCCGGCCCGGGCTCCGCGGGAACGGTCCGAATCGCTCCGCCGGCGATCAAGAAGCCGAAGGCGTGGATCGGG
Organism: Propylenella sp.; assembly: GCA_050728815.1. Classification (GTDB taxonomy): domain Bacteria; phylum Pseudomonadota; class Alphaproteobacteria; order Rhizobiales; family Afifellaceae; genus DASWJZ01. The sequence continues at coordinate 1,999 of JBOHKB010000358.1, read as the reverse complement.
TAGCTCGGGCTCGGAACCAGCACCACGTCGCCCGGCGCGGTGATCGCCTGCGCCATATTGGCGAAGCCCTCCTTGGAGCCGAGCGTGGCGATCACCTGGCGATCCGGGTCGAGCTTCACGCCGAAGCGGCGGCCGTAATAGGCGGCCTGCGCGCGGCGGAGCCCCGCGATGCCACGCGACGCGGAATAGCGGTTGGTGCGCGGCTTGCGCACGGTTTCCACCAGTTTTTCCAGGATGTGCGACGGCGTCGGCAGATCGGGATTGCCCATGCCGAGGTCGATGATGTCGGCGCCGCCGGCGCGCGCGGTCGCCTTCAGGCGATTCACCTCTTCGAACACGTAGGGCGGCAACCGCCTGATCTTGTGAAAATGGTCCATCGTCGCGCCGTTTTCTGTCGAATTGCCGCTCGCCTCTAGCTCTGCCGCACGGAAATCGCTAGCGCCGCAACGGCCCTACCCGCGCCGCCGCGACGAGCCGCTGCAGCTCCCTCGCGCGCGCCTCGAGGGCCGCGATTTCCCGCTGATCTGCGCTTGCCGCCCGCCGCTCGGCGATCAGCGCAAGCTCCGTCTCGATCGCGGCCACTTCGGTCGCAGACCTCGGCTCGGTGCGAGCCGCCAGCTCCGCCTGCGAAACGGTGGGATGAGGCTCACCGCTCGCCGCCGCGGCGCGCATTTCCGCCACCGCCGCAGCCCGGGTACGCTCCGAATCCGCCCCCGCCCCTTTCGGCGACGCCTCGGTGATGACCAGTGGATCGCCTGTCCCCTCCAGCCCAGGCGGTCGGAGGCAGCCCGCGAGAAACAGCCCTGCTACGGCCGGTCCGACCAGGGTTGAAATCGCGCAGCGCAGCCCGAGATTCATGTTCCCGCCCATCGCCTACCAAGCCGCTCCGCAGCGCGGCAGGCCGTCGTTCATGTTATAGTTTCATTATCCGGCGGCGAACATGACCAAACGATGAGTTTTCGAGCTGAGTATGGCGAAAGCTGACGATAAGAGCGGCAATAAACACCCGGCGGCGGTTTCGCCCTATCTGGTCCGCGACCAGGAAGCGTTCGCCCGCAACATCGCCAGCGCCGTCGAGCAAGGCGGCCGCGCTCTCAGCGCCTATCTGAAGGCGCAGCATGAGGGCAACAGCGCCGACGCCATTGCCGAGGCGACGACAGAGGTTGTCAAGACGCTGAGCAAGATCGGCGAATACTGGACCGCCGATCCGAGCCGGCTGGTCGAGGCGCAGACGCGGCTCTTCGCCAACTACTTCGCGATCTGGCAGGACGCCATGGCGCAGGCAGCCGGCAGGCAGCCGCCGGCGCCGACGGGAGCGGAAGACAAGCGGTTTGCCGACCCCGACTGGCGCGAAAATCCGATGTTCAGCGCGCTGAAGCAGCTCTATCTCGCGACCAGCCGCTGGGCCGAGGAGCTGGTCGACCAAGCCGAAGGCGTCGACGAGCATACCCGGCACAAGGCGCATTTCTACCTGCGCCAGATCAGCAACGCCCTTTCTCCATCGAACTTCCTCTTCACCAACCCGGACGTGCTGAAGACCACGGCGGCGACGAGCGGCGAGAACCTCGCCAAGGGCATGGAGATGCTGGCGGAGGACATCGAGGCGGGAAAGAACGTGCTGCTGCCGCGGCAGACCGATGCGGGAGCCTTCAAGCTCGGCAGGAACATTGCCGTCACGCCCGGCAAGGTCGTCTACCAGAACGGCCTCTGCCAGTTGATCCAATACGAGCAGCGGACCGCCACGGTCAGGAAGCGCCCGATCCTCATCGTCCCGCCTTGGATCAACAAGTTCTACGTCCTTGACCTGACGCCGGAGAAATCGCTGGTCGGCTGGCTGGTGGGGCACGGCCACACCGTCTTCGTCATCTCGTGGGTCAACCCCGACGAGCGCCACGCCGACAAGGGCTTCGAGCACTACATGACCGAGGGCATCCTCGCAGCCCTCGACGCGATCGAGCAGGCGACAGGCGAGCGCCAGGTGAACGCCCTTGGCTACTGC
>JBOHKB010000357.1:0-19101 GCA_050728815.1 Propylenella sp. | reverse complement strand
ACGTGCGGCTTGGCGAGCTGCTCCGACGGCTTGAACCGGCTCCGGTAGAGGGCGACGGCCGCTTCGAGCGCGGCCGGCGCGAAGTGCGACGCGAACGCGTAGGGCAGCCCGAGGTGCGCGGCGAGCTGCGCGCCGAAGAGGCTCGAGCCCAGAATCCAGAGCGGCACTTCCGTGCCGGCGCCGGGGACCGCGCGCACGGCCTGGCCGGGCTGCTCGGGCGCGAGGAACGCCTGCAGCTCCAACACGTCCTCGGGAAACGTCTCGGCGGCCGCGGGGCTACGGCGGAGCGCGCGGAGCGTGAGCTGGTCCGTGCCCGGCGCGCGCCCGAGGCCGAGGTCGATGCGGCCGGGATAGAGCGAGGCGAGCGTGCCGAACTGCTCGGCGATGACGAGCGGCGCGTGGTTCGGCAGCATGATGCCGCCGGCGCCGACGCGGATCGTGCTGGTTCCGCCGGCGACGTGGCCGATGGCGACGGCAGTCGCGGCGCTGGCGATGCCCGCCATGTTGTGGTGCTCGGCCAGCCAGAAGCGGCGATAGCCGAGCGCCTCGACGTGGCAGGCGAGGTCAAGCGAATTCTCGAGCGCGTCGGCCGGAGTCGCGCCTTCCACCACGTGCGCGAGGTCGAGGACAGAGAGGGGGATCATCGCGCGCGCTCTATCACGAGGCGGCCGGGAGGGGGGAGGGGTGGTCGGACCACGCTTTTGTCGTCATTGCCGGGCTTGACCCGGCAGTCTATTCCGTCACGGTCGCGATTGTGGCGAGAGTCGCGGAATGGATGCCCGGATCAAGTCCGGGCATTACGACATGGAATGCTGTGGCGCCTCACGGCTTTCGCACAATCGCCGCATGGTGTAGCTAGCCTCCCCCCATGCAATCGATCATCTCCGTCAAGAACCTCTCGAAGACCTACGCGACCGGCTTCCAGGCGCTGAAGAACGTCAGCCTGGACATCCGGAAAGGCGAAATCTTCGCGCTGCTCGGCCCGAACGGCGCCGGCAAGACGACGCTCATTTCCATCGTCTGCGGAATCGTTACGCCGAGCGCGGGCACGGTGACCGCGGGCGGCCACGACATCATCCGCGACTGGCGCGCGGCGCGGAGGATGATCGGACTCGTCCCGCAGGAGCTGACCACCGACGCGTTCGAGACGGTTTGGGCGAACGTCAATTACAGCCGCGGACTGTTCGGCAAGCCGCACGACCACGCACATGTCGAACAGGTGTTGAAGGACCTGTCGCTGTGGGACAAGAAGGACTCCAAGATCATCACGCTCTCCGGCGGCATGAAGCGGCGGTTGATGATCGCCAAAGCGCTCGCGCACGAGCCCGAGATTCTCTTCCTCGACGAGCCGACGGCGGGCGTCGACGTAGAGCTCAGGCACGACATGTGGCGGCTGATCCGCCGGCTCCGCGACACCGGGGTCACCATCATCCTGACCACGCACTACATTGTCGAGGCCGAGCAGATGGCGGAGCGCGTCGGGGTGATCAATCGCGGCGAGATCATCCTGGTGGAGGACAAGGCGGAGCTGATGCGGAAGCTCGGCAAGAAGCAACTGATGCTCGAGCTGCATAGTCGCCTCGACGCGATGCCGGAAGCGCTGGCGTCGTTCAACCTCGAGCTTACGGAAGGCGGCAAGCAGCTCGTCTACACCTACGATACGCAGAGCGAGCGAACGGGCATCACGCGGCTCCTCGCGGCGCTGAACGATGAGGAGATACGCTTCCGCGACCTCTCCACCCGCGAGAGCTCGCTGGAGGAGATTTTCGTGGGCCTGGTGAGGAGAAACGCAGCATGAACCTCCGCGCCGTCCGCGCCATCTACGTCTTCGAAATGTCGCGCACCGGGCGCACGCTCCTGCAGAGCGTGCTCTCGCCAGTGATCTCCACCTCGCTCTACTTCATCGTGTTCGGCGCGGCGATCGGCTCGCGTATCGTCGAGGTCGAGGGCGTGAGCTACGGCGCTTTCATCGTGCCGGGGCTCCTGATGCTGATGCTGCTGATGCAGTCGATCTCGAACGCGTCATTCGGCATCTATTTCCCAAAATTCGTCGGCACGATCTTCGAGGTGCTTTCGGCGCCAATCTCGTCCTTCGAGATAGTGCTCGGGTATGTCGGCGCGGCGGCGACGAAATCGCTCATCCTCGGCCTAATCATTCTCGCAACGGCGTGGTTCTTCGTCGATGTCAGCATCGCGCACCCGTTCTGGATGCTGACGTTCCTGGTGCTGACGGCGTTGACCTTCAGCCTCTTCGGCTTCATCATCGGCATCTGGGCCGACAGTTTTGAGAAGCTGCAGATCGTGCCGCTCCTGATCGTGACACCGCTCGTCTTCCTCGGCGGCAGCTTCTATTCCATCGATATGTTGCCGCCCTTCTGGCAGAAGGTCACGCTGTTCAACCCGGTCGTCTACCTGATCAGCGGCATGCGCTGGAGCTTTTACGAGATCGCCGACGTGAACCTCTGGGTGAGCGTCGGGATGACGCTGTTCTTCCTGACGGCGTGCCTCTCCGCCGTCTGGTGGATTTTCAGGACGGGATACCGGCTGAAGGCGTAGGCGCCGGGCGCCTCCCGAGGCGGAGAGCTATCGAACCGGGCGGACATCTCCGCTAATTTACGCGGCATGGAGTGGTCGGAAGAGGGCATCGTCGTCGGCACCAGGCGGCACGGCGAGACCGACGTCATCCTCGAGGCGATGACGGCGGGCCACGGCCGCCACCTGGGGCTCGTGAAGGGCGGGCGCTCCCGCCGGCAGAGACCGGTCCTGCAGCCGGGGAACACGCTGGAACTCACCTGGCGGGCGCGGCTGCACGAGCATCTCGGGAACTTCCGCGTCGAGCCGGTGACGGAGCGGAGTTCTGGACTGATGACGACCGGCGTCGCCGCGTTCGGGCTGGCGCTCGCCGGGGCGCATCTCCGGCTGCTGCCGGAGCGCGACCCGCATCCGCGCCTCTATGAGGCGCTTGGCGTGCTGCTTGATTGCCTCGACCAGCCGGCGCTCGCGGGCGAGCTGATGGTGCGCTTCGAGCTTCTCCTCCTCGACGAGCTTGGCTTTGGGCTCGACCTCGAAAGCTGCGCCGCGACCGGCAGCCGCGACGACCTCGCTTACGTCTCGCCCAGGAGCGGGAGGGCAGTCAGCCGCACCGCCGGACTCCCGCATGCGGAGAAGCTCTTCGTCCTCCCTGCATTCCTGGTCGGGGGCACGGGTACTGGAATCGACGATTCCACGCTCGCGGACGGTTTTTGTCTTACCGGCGCGTTCCTCTCGCGTCACGTCCATGAGCCGCGCGGTCTAATGCTGCCCGACGTTCGCGCGAGCTTTCTCAATGCGTTGCGGCTCACCGCTAAAGCGGTCGCGTAAGTAACAATCGCTCGCTATGGAGGAGGAAACGGCGATGAAGCTCACCTGGTATGGCCACTCGGCCTTCCGCGTCGAATTCGCGGACAAGCGCATCCTCTTCGACCCGTTCCTTTCCGGCAACCCGACCTGGAAGGGCGGCTGGGAAGGGCCGGCGCAGGGCTGCACGCACGTGCTCCTGACGCACGGGCACAGCGACCATCTCGGCGACGCCGCGGCGATCCTGAAGAAGACCGGCGCGCAGCTTGTCTCCAACTTCGAGATCTACTCGCACCTGGCGGCGCAGGGCGTCACCAACGCCAACCCCGGCAATCTCGGCGGCACGGTCGATTGCGGCGGCTTCACCGCCTCGTTCGTCGTCGCGCACCATTCCTCCTCCACGCAGGAGGACGGCGGCCCGATCGTCTACCTCGGCAATCCCGGCGGGCTGATCGTCAAGGCGCCGGGCGAGCCGGTGCTCTACCACATGGGCGACACCGAGATTTTTGGGGACATGGCGCTGATCAACGAAATCCATCAGCCCGAAATCGGCATCGTGCCGATCGGTGACCGCTTCACGATGGGAGCGAGGACCGCGGCGATCGCCTGCAAGCGCTTCTTCAAGTTCCGCAGGATCGTGCCCTGCCACTACGGCACGTTCCCGCTGCTCGACCCCGATGCGGAGAAGTTCAAGAAGGAGATGGGAGGGGATGTGGGGAAGGTGCTCGTGCCGGAGCGGGGGAGGGCGGTGGAGGTTTAGAGGGGCGTGCGGCCTCCACGATGCATCACGAGCGGACGCGGGCGATCCGTTCAAAATCGAGGCAAGAGTGTAGGCGGGAGAAGCTCCCGCCCTTTGCCCGGCTTTCGCGCTAGGCGGCTTTCTTCCTCTGCTTCTGCCACAGCCGCTTCGAGGCAAGCTCCGCCCCTTGCGCGAGCGATTCGAGCTTCGCCCAGGCGATCTGCGGGTGGACGCGGCCGCCGAGCCCGCAATCGGTCGAGGCAATGACGTTGTCGCGGCCGACGGTGTCCGCCCAGCGGACGATGCGGTCGGCGACCAGCTCCGGGTGCTCGATCAGATTGGTCGAGTGGCTGACGATGCCGGGGAGGAGCTTCTTGCCGGCCGGCAGCTTCACGTCCTTCCAGAGCTTCCATTCGTGCTCGTGGCGCGCGTTCGCGGCCTCGAAGGAATAGTAGTCGGCGTTCACCTCCAGCATCAGGTCGGCCAAGTGCCTCATCGGGATGTCGGTGGTGTGCGGGCCGTGCCAGCTGCCCCAGCAGAGGTGGAAGCGGATCATGTCGGAGGGGAGCCCGCGGATCGAGTGATTCAGCGCCTCGATGCACTTTCGCGTGTAGTTCCGATAGCCTTTGACGCTCGGCTCCTTCTTCTGCTGGTCCCAGTTCTCTCCGATCGCCGGATCGTCGAGCTGGACGATCAGCCCGGCGTCGACGATCGCCTTGTACTCCTCGTGCATCGCGTCGGCGCAGGCGTAGAGGAGATCCTCCTCGGTCTTGTAGTATTCGTTCGGCATGCGCGCGCAGCTCGCCGGCGCGACGGAGTTCATCCAGCCGCCCTCGGTGATGCCAGCCGCCTTCAGCGCGGCCTTCATGTTGGCGATGTCGCGCTTGATCGCCTTCTGCCCTTTGTAGGTGATCGGGCCGGTAACCAGCGGGCTGTGGCCGGTCATGAACTGCTCGGGGAGCCCGCAGCCGGATTGCGGGTCCATGTAGGCTTCGTGGAATTTTGCCATGTCGCGGCGGTCGCCCCAGTCGCCCACCTCGAACTGGCCGGGCGTCAATGGCGTCTTGGTGTGGGCGGCGAGCTTGGTGAACCAGAGGCCCTTCTCCAGCACCTCCACGCCGCCGAGGCGCGGGATGATGTAGGACCACCAGGAGCCGTAATCGTAGGCCCAGCCCATGGTGTGGCCGAGCTCGCCGTCGTTGATGAGGTCGATTCCGGCCTTCTTCTGCCGGCGGACGACATCGGCGACGGATTTCTTGAGCACCTTGTCGAAGCTCGCTTGATCGAAATCACCGCCGGTCGAGCGCGCGTGCGCGATATCGATCAGATCCTGCGGGCGTGGCAGGCTCCCGACATGCGTCGTCATGATCCGCTTGGCCATTTTTCACCTCCCCTCGAAATCGCCACGGACATTTCCGCCGTGCGCGCGCGGGCTTCGCGCCTTTGTTGCAACTCTATCAAGAGCCGCGCGCGGACAGCAAGGCGGTCGCGGCCCTCGACCTTCGGACTGCGAGCCGCCTACCTCCGCCCGGCGATATCGTCTAACAGAGGCGATCGTCGCCGGAGGCATGAGGTGGGGAGGGGCATGTCGCGCGTGGTGGTGATCGGCGGAAGCGGCCATGTCGGCACGTATCTCGTGCCGCGGCTGGTTGCAGCCGGATTCGAGGTGGTCAACGTCGCGCGCGGGAAGCGTGAGCCCTATCAGCCGCACGCCGCCTGGAAGGACGTGCGCGTAGTCGAGCTCGACCGCGAGATGGCGGAGCGCGAAGGCGGCTTCGGCAGGAAGATTCGCGAGCTGAAGCCGGGCATCGTCATCGACATGATCTGCTTCAAGCGGCAGAGCGCCGAGCATCTCGTCGAGGCGCTCTCCGGCGAGGTCCAGCACCTCCTCAGCTGCGGCACGATCTGGGTGCACGGGCCGAGCGTCGCCGTGCCGACGACCGAGACTGCGCCGCGCCGACCGTTTGGCGAATACGGCGTCCAGAAAGCGGCGATCGAGGCGTTCCTGCTCGACGCCGCGCGAAAGAAGGGCCTCCCGGCGACGATCGTGCATCCCGGCCATATCGTCGGGCCCGGCTGGAACCCGCTGAACCCTGCCGGGCACTTCAATAACCGCGCCTTCTCGACGCTGGCGCAGGGAAAAGAACTGGCGCTGCCGAATTTTGGGCTGGAAACAGTGCATCACGTGCACGCCGACGACGTGGCGCTAGTGTTCATGCTGGCGATCTCGAACTGGAGCCACGCGGTCGGCGAGGCTTTCCACGCCGTCTCGCCAGCGGCGGTCAGCCTGCGCGGCTACGCCGAAGAGATGGCGGCGTGGTTCGGCAAGGAGCCGAAGCTGAAGTTCTTGCCTTGGCCGGAATGGAAGGCCGGCGAGAGCGAGGACGACGCGCGGGCGACCTGGGAGCATATCGCGCGGAGCCCGAGCTGCTCGATCGCCAAGGCCGAGCGGCTGCTCGGCTACCGCCCCCGCTACACGTCGATCGACGCCGTTACGGAAGCAGTGACCTGGCTGATCGAGCACAAGCAGGTGGAGGGGGGCTGACCCCGCTACGAGGCGGACGCTCCCGCGCGCTTGCGACGCCGGGCGAAGGCAGAGGCGAGCGGATCGGCTCGGGGGCGTGCAACGCTCCGTTGCCGAGTGTGTTCGTTTGCATCAACGGACCGTAAATCACATGGACTGCGAGCGGTTGCTGTTTCGAGTCTAATTTCGTGAATCTCCGCTCTGCAAATTGAGCCTTGCGAAGTTTCATCCGCGTAACGGGGCTGGTGCGGCCGTACCGACGCAAGGCGGGGCAAGCGAAGTGCGTGGGAGGCTGCACCAATGCGGAATTGGTATCCTGAACTATTGAGCGCGGTCAGCGCGCAACGCGACGCAGCCTTCGGCCGCACCGGCATAGCGTCGAGGTGGTTCGGCTGGCTCGCCGGCAAGGGCTCCAGCGACGTGTCGGGAGGCGCGCTGCGGCAGACCATCGCCGATCTCAACAGCCGACAGCAGGACATGGCCTTCCTGAGCGACGTGGCGCAGCTCTTCCAGGCCTGCCGCACGGTCGAAGAAATCTGCAATGTCGCGCGCGACCGGCTGCAGGGCCTCTCCCGGCAGCTCTCCGGCGCGCTCTACCTGATGAGCGAGACAAAGGAGTACCTGGAGAATGTCATGGCCTTCGGGGCGATCGAGCCCTCCGCCGCATTCTTCGTTCCGGGCGATTGCTGGTCGTTGCGTTGCGGCCGTCCGCACCAGCTGAGCCGGGGCCACGACGCCATCGCCGCGCGCACATGGACGCAGGCCAGGGCGACTGGCATCTCTGCGTGCCGCTGATGGCGCAGGGAGAGGCCCTCGGCGTTCTCTACTTCCGCGTCGATGCCGCGCGCAGCCGATCCGCCCGCTCGATCGCCGAGGACCGCCTGCATTTCTACCTCAACGTAGCAGAGACGCTGTCGCTCGCCGTGGCGAATGTCCGCCTGCGCGAAACGCTGCAGCACCAGGCGATCCGCGATCCGCTGACCGGCCTCTTCAACCGGCGCTATTTCCAGGAGACCCTCGGGCGCGAGCTGCACCGGGCGTCGCGGGCAAAGCACCCTCTAAGCGTGGTTCTGCTCGACATCGATCACTTCAAGCGATTCAACGACACGTACGGCCACGATGCAGGCGACGCCGCGCTGAAGATGGTCAGCGACATCCTGCTCGGCCGAACCCGCGGAGGCGACGTTGCCTGCCGGCACGGAGGCGAAGAGTTCGCGCTGGCGTTCCTCGGCCTGTCGGCGGAAGTGGCGGCGTCGCGCGTGGAATCGCTCCGGCACGAGATCGCGTCGCGCGATATCCGATTTCTCGGGCAGACCATCGATCCGGTCACGATCTCGGCCGGCATCGCCGTCTACCCTAACCACGCGATGGACATGGATTCGCTGATGCGGATCGCCGATCAGGCGCTCTACCAGTCGAAGAAGGCTGGACGGAACCGCTTCACTATGGCGGCCCTTCCACGCGCCGCGACGGACGGGCCGCCGGCCCTAAGCCTCGTCCACAGCGCGCCCTTCGCTGAGGAGGTGAGGAGGGCCGCGGGCGAGTAGCCGGCCTTCGCTTGCGGCAGGTGGCGGGCGCAAAGCCGCCGAGCGGTTGTCGCCGTCGAGGCACGTCGCCTCGGCGCTTGGCCGCTTGGCAGCGAGATCTTCCAACTCCCACCTTTTGCCTCGATGCTCTATAGCGGGCGCCGGTCAGGGGTCTTCGCATGTCGGTCGACAGAGAAACCGTGAAGCGGGTTGCGCACCTCGCGCGCATTAAGGTGAGCGAGGAGGAAGCCGAAGCGCTCCGCGGCGAGCTGAACACGATCCTGGGCTGGGTGGAGCAGCTGAACGAGGTGGACGTGACCGGCGTCGAGCCGATGACCTCCGTCATCCCGATGGCCATGAAGAAGCGCACCGACGAAGTGACCGATGGCGGCAAGCCCGGAGACATCGTGGCCAACGCTCCCGCGGCGAAGGACCAATATTTCCTTGTGCCCAAGGTTGTCGAATAGATGAGCGATCTGACCGCGCTTTCGATCGCCGCGATCCGCGAGGGCCTGGCGAAGCGGGATTTTTCGGCGCTGGAGCTGACCGAGGCGTATCTCGCCGCGATCGAGGCGGCGAACCCGATGCTCAACGCCTACATCGTGGTGACGGCGGAGAAGGCGCGCGACATGGCGCGCGGTTCCGACGCACGCATTGCGGCGGGCGAGGCCCGCGCGCTCGATGGCGTGCCGCTCGGCATCAAGGACCTGTTCTGCACCAAGGGAGTCCACAGCCAGGCCGCGAGCCACATCCTCGACGGTTTTCGACCGACCTACGAATCGACGGTGACGCAGAATCTCTGGGACGACGGCGCCGTCATGCTCGGCAAGCTCAACATGGACGAGTTCGCCATGGGCTCGTCGAACGAGACCTCGTATTACGGGCCGGTCGTCAATCCGTGGCGGAAGCGCGGCGGCAACGCCGACCTCGTGCCGGGCGGATCGTCAGGCGGCTCGGCGAGCGCGGTTTCCGCCATGCTCTGCGCGGGGGCGACGGCGACCGACACCGGCGGCTCGATCCGACAGCCCGCCGCGCTTACCGGCACGGTCGGCGTCAAGCCCACCTACGGCCGCTGCTCGCGCTGGGGCATCGTCGCTTTCGCGTCATCGCTCGACCAGGCCGGGCCGATCGCGCGCACCGTCCGCGACGCCGCGATCCTGCTGAAGTCGATGGCCTCCGCCGATCCGAAGGACACCACGTCCGCCGACATCGAGGTGCCCGACTACGAGATGGCGGTCGGCGAGAGCGTCAAGGGCATGAAGCTCGGCGTGCCGAAGGAATACCGCATGGACGGCATGCCGCAAGAAATCGAGACGCTGTGGCAGCAGGGGATCGAATGGTATCGCGCCGCCGGCGCGGAGATCGTCGACATCTCCTTGCCGCATACGAAGTATGCGCTGCCCGCCTACTACATCGTCGCGCCGGCGGAGGCGTCGTCGAACCTCGCGCGTTACGACGGCGTGCGCTACGGCCTCCGCGTCGAGGGCGACGACATCATCGACATGTATGAGAAGACGCGCGCCGAAGGCTTCGGCAAGGAGGTGAAGCGGCGCGTGCTGATCGGCACCTACGTGCTCTCCGCCGGCTATTACGATGCGTACTATGTGCGTGCGCAGAAGGTACGAACGCTGATCAAGAGCGACTTCGAGGAGGTGTTTGCAGCGGGCGTCGACGCGATCCTGACGCCGGCGACGCCGTCCGCCGCCTTCGGCATCGGCGAGAAGGGGGTGGGCGACCCGGTGGAGATGTACCTGAACGACATTTTCACGGTCACGGCGAACATGTCGGGGCTGCCGGGAATAGCGGTTCCGGCGGGGCAGGATTCGTCCGGCCTGCCGATGGCGCTGCAGCTGATCGGCCGCCCGTTCGACGAGGCGACGCTCTTCCGCGCAGGGCAGGTAATCGAGGACGCGGCGGGCTATTTCACGCCGCAACGATGGTGGTGATGGGGGCGCGGCGGAGAGTCAGCTCCGCCGGCCCTACCAAGCGAACATCGGCCGTTGATTCGACGGTGTTTTAGAACACGTTGTCGAAGTGGATGCCGGCCTGCACGTGATTGATCGCCTGGTTGATCAGTCCGAGCGCGGCAAGGCGATGGCCGCCCTTGTCGGCTGTTGCGATCAGCAGGCTCGAACGCGCGTTGTGCAGGGCATTCAGCGCGGCCTGCATGGCCGGCTGGAATTCCGCCGAAGCGGGCGTCGCGGAAACGGCGGCGACAGCGGCAGCGGCGCCGGCGGTGGCGAACAGGGCTTGCCGGCGGGTGAGCATTTTCTCGGACATGGCGGTCTCTCCTAAAAATGCCCCCATTTCGGTGCGGTGGAGGCAAGCGTCCCCTCCGCGCGCGATTGGACCGCAGTTCTGTTGCATCGCTATTGCGCCGGCTTCGCTATGTGGTTTCATCGGCAGGTGGGGGCGCGAGCGAAAAGCGGGAGGCTGGAATGAAGGCGAACGGCCCGTTGCAGGCGCTCGGCCTCGCTGCCGCAGGCGACTGGGACGCGGCGCACGCGCTCGTGCAGGACGACCCGTCGCAGGATGCGGCGTGGGTGCACGCGCATCTTCATCGCGTCGAGGGCGATCTCTCGAATGCGGGCTACTGGTACCGCCGCGCCGGCAAGCCGATCGCACGCGGCGACCTCGACGAGGAGCGTCGGGCAATCGAAAAGGCGCTGGGCGAATCGGAGGAATGACCGGTTCCGGCTCGGCGAGGCGCAACGATTCAGAATTGTCGTCCTGCCCGGGCTTGACCCGGGCATCCATTCCGTAACAGCGCGTCGGCCGGCAGGGCTACGGAATTGCCGGATCAAGTCCGGCAATGACGACATCGGAAGTGGTGGCACTTCCTCGCGTCGTTCGACCGGGTTTACCCTCCGTTAACCACATCGCGACGACAAATCCGCCACGGCGCTCCGGAGCGACGCAGGCCGCGTCGGGGGACGTTCGGGGCGCCGACCAGGCTGCTGGCGCGGCGCAGACGCCGCCGCGCGGAGGGGCGGATGAAAACGATCGCTTTCGTCGCGCAGAAGGGCGGCAGCGGAAAGAGCACGCTCTGCATCGGGCTTGCCGTCGCGGCGCGCGAGACGGGGAGCACCGTCTGCATGATCGAGATGGACCGACAGGCGACGGTCAGCGACTGGGCGGAGATCAGGAAATCCGAGCCGCCGGAAGTGGCGCAGGTCGACGCGACCGAGATCGCTGCGGTGCTGACGCGGCTTTCCGACTGCCGTTACGACTACGCCTTCATCGACACGCCGGGCGCGATCGGCCCCGAAACGCTTGCGGCGATTCGCGCCGCCGACATCTGCATCGTGCCGAGCCGCCCGACGCCGGCGGATTTTCGCGCGATCCGGCCGACGCTCGCCGCCATCTACCGGATGGAGAAGCGATTCGCCTTCGTCCTCAACCAGACGCCGGCGAACGGCTGCCGCGTACGCGAGGCGGCTGATGGGTTGATCGCCCTCGGCGTGCTCCCCGACGTGAATATCGTGCTCCGCAACGATCACCAGGATGCGCTGGGCGCGGGGCAGGGCGTCACCGAATTCAATCCGGGCGGCAAGGCCGCCGACGAGATCAGGCGGCTGTGGCGCTGGGTTTCCGCGCGAGCAGACGCCTCCGGGCGGAGTGCCGCGGTTCGAACCAGGCTCGACCCGGAGCCGCATGTTCGGGCCGCCTGAGTCATCCGGAAAGCGACGGCCAACTTGGCAATGGAGATGGAGATGAGGATCTTTCGATTCATTATCACCAGGCTGCACCGGCTCGTTCAGCGGGTGCATTACGCCTGAGCGCGGCGGCATGCGCAGCGCATTTCGGCGAGCGTCCTTCGCATCGTTAATGCGATCGTAACCAAGCCAGTCGATTCTGATCCTGTTTTCGTCTCGAACTTAACGCAATCGCCGCGAGCGACTCGGTAGGTCCGGCCCTCATGCATCGGATTGGGGGCAGGCGAATGCGGAAGATGGATGGGGTCCTGATGCGACAGCTTGCAGCCGCGCTCTTCCTTTCGGCCCTGGCGATTGCGGCGATGATGGGCCTGATCGGCCCGGCCGGGGCCGCCGACCTGAGCGGCTATGCGCCGAAACACTATGGCGGCGCCTGCGGGCCGCAGGAGGAGGTCGTGCTCTTCGTCAAGCGCGACAACCCGGACGTCTTCTTCAGATACTGGGACCCGACCGTGCCGGCGCGGACGCCCTACTACACCTGCGTCACCGGAACGGTGCTGAAGCCGGGGGAAATCCCGCCGCCGCCCGAATATTGCTGCGGCTGAGGCCGATAGCGACGGAAGCGATGGCCGGGCGACCGCCCGGCCTCACCATTTGACGAGCGACGCCGCCGCGCTTGCGGGTCGATAGGCGACGGACTAACCGGATATCCGCCGCATCGATCGACCCCGCCCATGCCCTTCGCAGAGACCCGCAACACCAAACCCAAGAACCTGATCCCCGGCGCGACCGGCGATTGGGAGGTCGTGATCGGCCTTGAGGTCCACGCCCAGGTCGCATCGAAGGCGAAGCTTTTCTCCGGCGCTTCGACCGACTTCGGCGGGGCGCCGAACGACCATGTCAGTTTGGTCGATGCTGCGATGCCGGGCATGCTGCCGGTGATCAACGAGGAATGCGTGCGGCAGGCGATCCGCACCGGGCTCGGGCTGAAGGCGAAGATCAACTACCGCTCGGTTTTCGCGCGCAAGAACTACTTCTATCCGGACTTGCCGCAGGGCTATCAGATCTCGCAATACGACCAGCCAATAGTCGGCGAGGGCGCGGTCGTGGTGGAAGTGCCTGACGCGAACGGCGGCTTTGAAGAAGTGCGCATCGGCATCGAGCGCCTGCACCTCGAGCAGGACGCGGGCAAGTCGCTGCACGACCAGCACCCGACGATGAGCTACGTCGATCTCAACCGCTCCGGCGTCGCGCTGATGGAGATCGTGTCGAAGCCCGACATGCGCTCGGCCGAGGAGGCGAAGGCGTTCCTGTCAAAGCTCCGCACCATCCTCCGCTACCTCGGCACGTCGGACGCCGACATGGAGAAGGGGAACCTCCGCGCCGACATCAACGTCTCGGTGCGCCGCCCGGGCGCACCGATGGGCATCCGCTGCGAGATCAAGAACGTCAACTCCATCCGCTTCGCCGGACAGGCGATCGAGCACGAGGCGCGGCGGCAGATCGCCGTGCTGGAGGATGGCGGCATGATCGAGCAGGAGACGCGGCTGTTCGATCCGGGTCGCGGCGAAACGCGCTCGATGCGCACGAAGGAGGAGGCGCACGACTACCGCTATTTTCCCGATCCGGACCTCTTGCCGCTCGAATTCGACGACGCCTATGTCGAAATGCTGCGAAAAGGTCTGCCGGAGCTGCCGGACGAGAAGCGCGCCCGCTTCCAGCGCGAATACGGGCTTTCCGCCTATGACGCGGACGTGCTCGTCGCCGACCGCGAGACCGCCAACTTCTTCGATGGCGTGGCGCATGGCCGCGACGGCAAACAGGCCGCCAATTGGGTGATCAACGAGCTCCTGGGCGCGTTGAACAAAGCCGGCAAGAGCATTGAATCGTCACCGGTTTCTGCGCATCAGCTCGGCGAACTGCTCGATCTGCAGAAGGAAGGCACGATCTCGGGCAAGATCGCCAAGGACGTGTTCGACTTCATGCTCGCCGAGGGCGGCGACCCGCGAAAGATCGTCGAGACGCGCGGGCTTAGGCAAGTCACCGACACCGGCGCGATCGAGAAGCTCGTCGATCAGGCGATCATGGAGAACCCCGACAAAGCGGAGGCTGCGAAAGCAAAACCGGCGCTCCTCGGCTGGTTCGTGGGCCAGGTGATGAAAGCGAGCCAGGGCAAGGCCAACCCGCAGGCAGTGAACTCGTTGCTAAAACAGAAGCTCGGGATCGAATGAATGGCGAGACGCCGCTCTAATGCTCTACAGCCCAGAAGACATTTAAGTCTAGGAGCAATTCTTGCAACGCTTGTTAGTGTCGTTGGTCTGATTAGCGGCGTCCTAGGTATTTTACAGTACTTTGATAGCGAGCGTCCACCGTATGCGGTGGTATCAACGATTAAGACAGTTGATGCGTACTACAGTGAGGCCACCAACGAACTCTATGTTACCTTCGTCCTTCAATTTACCTTGCGAAATTTGTCAGGTGCGACTTTTGAGATTCTGAGCGTGGACCCAATGCGCGGTGACTTGGGACCGGTGTACGAAGCACCTTTGGAAGTTCGATCTTATAGGAGTGTAACGGTGGATGTAGGAGTGAGCGACTCGGTGAGCGAAGAGGCTTTAGGGCTGATTGCGGAGGGAACAAAGGACATCGAAGGTGTCGATGTTGCTCAGCGTTTTCTCGCATCGAAATACACTGTGCGTGGCGAGGTGGTTTCCCGTGCCTTCAAGTATATGCACCATTGTAAGATGGTATCGTCCCCTGGACATGGGCCCAGCAACCGGGCATTTGTTGCTTTCGGTGTTTCTTTGAGCATCGGCGAGTATGTCGCGTGCGAGGTGGTCCCAGCGTGGTCGGACGACGATTTCCGGAGCTACCTTCAGTAAGACCATGCAACGGGAAGCAAAACCATCGGGCTGACAGGTTCGTATAAGCTATTTGGGGTTGTTCTCGTTCACGAGTGCAAGGAGGCTTCACATGCGCGTCCTTCTCGTTCTTCTTGTGAGCGCCTGGCTTAGCGGTGCAGCTGCGGCGTTCAGCGACGCCGACCGCGCCGTCATCCAGAACACCATAGAGCGCCAGCTCCGGGCCTTTCTCGCCGACGACGGCGCGACCGCCTATTCCTTTGCGGCGCCCGGCATCAAGCAGCTCTTCCCGAACGAAGCGATCTTCATGGAGATGGTGCGGCGCGGCTACCAGCCGGTCTATCGCCCGCGCTCCTATTCCTTCGGCGAGCTCACGGAAGAAGGGGGCCAACTCGTGCAAAACGTCGATATCATCGACAGCGAGGGCGAGTTCTGGACGGCGGTCTACACGCTGCGGCAATTCGACGGCGCCTGGCGGATCACCGGCTGCTATCTCGTGAAGAAGCCGGGCGAAACCGCTTAGCGACTTCAGCGGGCAAAGCTGTCGAGGATTGCGCCGCCGCCGTTGCGGGGAGAACGCCATTCTCCTAACAGCAGCGCATGAGCGAGCCCGCCGCGAAGACCCACGACACCGTCCTCATCGTTGATTTCGGCAGCCAGGTGACGCAGCTGATCGCGCGCCGCGTGCGTGAGGCGGGCGTCTATTGCGAGGTCGTGCCGTTCCAGAAGGCGGATGAAGCGCTGGCTGCACTGAAGCCGAAAGCGATCATCCTTTCCGGCGGGCCGGCAAGCGCCCATGAGGCTGGAAGCCCCGATGCTTCGCCGGCCATAGTCGAGGCGGGACTGCCCGTGCTCGGCATCTGTTACGGCCAACAGGCGATGGCGCATCGCCTCGGCGGGCAGGTGGAAGGTTCTGATCATCGCGAGTTCGGCCGCGCCTTCGTCGAGGCGGTGGAGGATTCGCCGCTCTTCGCAGGCGTCTGGCCGAAGGGCACGCGCCACCAGGTCTGGATGAGCCACGGCGACCGCGTGACCCGACTGCCGTCAGGTTTCCGCGTCATCGGCACGTCGGATGGTGCGCCCTTCGCAGCGATCGCGCACGAGGGACGCCGCCTCTACGGCGTGCAGTTCCACCCCGAGGTCGTGCACACGCCCGACGGCGCGAAGCTGCTTGCAAATTTCGTGCACCGCATTGCCGGCCTCGTCGGCGACTGGACCATGGCGCAGTTCAAGCAGGAGGCGATCGCCCGCATCCGCGCCGAGGTGGGGCGGGAGAGGGTGATATGCGGCCTTTCTGGCGGCGTGGACTCGGCGGTTGCAGCCGTGCTGATCCACGAGGCGGTCGGCGATCAGCTCACCTGCATCTTCGTCGACCACGGCCTGCTGCGGCAAGGCGAGGCGGAGGAGGTGGCCGCGCTCTTTCGTGGCCACTACAATATCCCGCTCGTCGCGGTGGACGCCTCCGACGCATTCCTCGGTGCGCTCGAAGGCGTGAGCGAGCCGGAGGAGAAGCGCAAGACCATCGGCCGCCTCTTTGTCGAGACGTTCGAGGCGGAGGCAAAGAAGATCGGCGGCGCGGATTTCCTGGCGCAGGGCACGCTCTATCCGGACGTGATCGAGTCGGTGTCGTTCTCCGGCGGGCCTTCGGTCACCATCAAATCGCACCACAATGTCGGGGGGCTGCCGGAGCGCATGAACATGCGGCTGGTCGAGCCGCTGCGGGTGCTCTTCAAGGATGAGGTCAGGGCGCTCGGCCGTGAGCTTGGCCTGCCCGAGGCGTTCATCGGGCGGCACCCGTTCCCCGGGCCGGGCCTCGCCATCCGCTGCCCGGGACCAGTGACCCGCGAGAAGCTTGCGATTCTCCGGAAAGCCGACGCGATTTATCTCGACGAGATCAAAAAGGCCGGGCTCTACGACGCGATCTGGCAGGCCTTCGCGGTGCTCCTGCCCGTGCAGACCGTCGGCGTCATGGGCGACTACCGTACCTACGACTTCGTCTGCGCGCTCCGCGCCGTCACCTCGGTCGACGGAATGACTGCGGATTTCTTCCACTACGACATGGATTTCCTCGGCCGCGCCGCGACGCGGATTATCAACGAGGTGCGGGGCATCAACCGCGTCGTCTACGACGTGACGTCGAAGCCGCCGGGCACGATTGAGTGGGAGTGAGGGTGCGGAATCTCGCCGCTGATCCCATGTTTCGAGCTGCGGTTGCCGAGCATCGCCAGGGATATGAAACATGCCAAAGCTGCGCGTTCACTGCTTTGCCATCTCGCTTGACGGCTACGGGGCCGGTCCGGACCAGAGCCTCGCCGATCCGATGGGCAAGGGTGGAGAGGGACTGCACAAGTGGTTCGTTCCGACCCGCACGTTCCAGCGGATGCTCGGGAAGGACGAAGGGACTACCGGAGTCGACGACGACTTCGCCGCGCGCGGGTTCGACAACATCGGCGCCTGGATCCTCGGCCGCAACATGTTCGGTCCGGTGCGCGGGCCCTGGCCGGATGAATCGTGGAGAGGCTGGTGGGGCGAGACCCCGCCCTATCATGTGCCCGTCTTCGTCCTCACCCACCACGCCCGCACGTCGCTCGAGATGGAGGGCGGCACGATCTTCCACTTCGTCACCGGGGGCATCGAGGCCGCGGTAGAGCGCGCGAAAGAGGCGGCGGGCGACCGAGATGTCCGCCTCGGGGGCGGCGTCGCCACGGTCCGGCAATATCTGAACGCAAAGCTCGTCGACCAGATGCACGTCGCCGTCTCGCCGGTCCTGCTCGGGGGCGGCGAGGCGCTTTTCGCCGGCATCGACTTGCCTCGGCTCGGCTATGAGGTGGCCGAGCACGTTCCCTCGGAGAAGGCCACGCACGTCGTGCTCGCGAAGCCGAGCTGAGGTCTGCTGGCGATGTCCGCCACTTGCGCGGCGTCTGGTTTCGACTTCAGTATGGCTCAAGGAAAGCCTGCGACATGATCTGATGTCCGCGCGCAACAAGGATTCCGCGGAGTCGGCGGCTTCGGGGCTGGCTTCAGCGGACCGCTCGAGAAGCGAAACGGCCGGGGCGGCGAGCTTCTCCTCCATACCGGGGTTCTCGCAGCTTTCGACGCAGGCATTGCTGCGCTTCGAGGCCAAGGCCACCCGCATACGCGTGCGCCGGGGCGACGTGCTCGTGCGCCAGGGCGAAATGGCGGACGAGCTTTACCTCGTGCTGACCGGCCGCTTCTACGTGATGCTGGAGGGAAAGCCCGGCATGATCGCCGAGATCGGCCCTGGCGAGCCGATCGGCGAGCTTGCCTTCCTCGGCGGCGGGCCGCGCACGGCGAGCGTCGTCGCCGCGCGCGATAGCGACGTGCTGAAGCTGACGCGCGAGGCCTATGCGGAGATCGCGCAGGAAGCGCCGGAGATCGTCTCGACGATCCTCGCCTCGGTCGCGAAGCGGCTTGCGGCCGTGACCGCGGCGTCGCCGGTGCTGAGGCGGAGGCGGCCGCGCATCGTCGCGCTTCTTCCGATCGGCGATGCCGAATGCCTTCCGGCTGGATTCCTGGAAAGGCTCAAGCACGCCCTCGCGCCGCTCGCGGTCGCGATCGTTTCGCCGCAGACGCTCCCGCACGGCTCCACGGAATATAGCGCGGTCGCAGCGGCCCTCGCCGCCACGGAGGCCGAGGCCGACCTGGTCCTGCTCAGCGTCGACCGTGGCGACGAAACGCTCGCGTCGCTCTTCCTCAATCATGCGGATGAGCTTCTGCTGGTCGCGCCGGCGAGCGACGCAGGGAGGCGCGCGGACAGCCTTTCCGCCACCGAGCGGACTGCATCGGAACTCTTCTTCAAGGAACACCGCGCGCTGGTGCTACTCCGCGATAGCTCTGCGACGCCGATCGCCGGTACCGGGCGATGGCTGCGTGGCCGCGACGTCGCCCTCGTTCACCAGGTCGCGCTCGATCGCTCCGCCGATATCGAACGTCTCGCGCGGTTTCTGGCCGGGAGCGCCGTCGGCCTGGTGCTTGGCGGCGGCGCGGCTCTCGGCTGCGCGCATCTCGGGATTGCACGGGCGCTCGGCGAAGCGGGCATCCCGATCGACTTCATGGGCGGGACGAGCGTCGGCGCCGCAGTCGCGGCTTCGCTCGCGATGGGCGCGCTCCCCGACGACATTCTGGACCTGTCGACGGAGATTTTTATCCGGAAGCGTGCGCTCCGGTGGCTCACCATTCCCGTCTACAGCATCATCGACCACCGGCGGTTCGACGCGGAGCTTAAGCGCCACTACGCCAGCACGCTGATCGAGGACCTGCCGATCAACTACTTCGCGGTGTCGGCCAACCTCACGCAGAACGACGTTTACGTGCACCGAAGCGGACTGCTCTGGGAGGCGGTGCGCGCGTCTTCCGCGGTGCCGGGCGTGCTGCCGCCATTCATCACCGAAGGCGGCGAGGTGCTGGCCGACGGCGCGCTCGTCGACAACGTCCCGGT
>JBOHKB010000356.1:0-14884 GCA_050728815.1 Propylenella sp. | reverse complement strand
CCCTCGCCGTACTGGCTGTATTCCGCGAGCGGACCCTTCTCCAGCCGCTGCTGGTCGCGCAGCTTGACCCGACAGAGGTTGAGCACGCCGTCCTGCATGGCGGCGGTCACGCGCTGGCCGCGCCCGGTCTTGGTGCGCTGGTAGAGGGCGGTCACGATGCCGAGCGCGAGGTGCAGCCCGGTTCCCGAATCGCCGATCTGCGAGCCGGTGACGAGCGGCGGCCCTTCGCGGAAGCCGGTCGTGGAGGCGGAGCCGCCGGTGCACTGCGCGACGTTCTCGTAGACCTTGCAGTCCTCGTAGGGGCCGGGGCCGAAGCCCTTGATCGAGGCCAGGATGATTCTGGGGTTCAGCTCCTGGATGCGCGGCCAGGTGAAGCCCATGCGGTCGAGCGCGCCCGGCGCGAAATTCTCCACCATCACGTCGCAGACCTTGACCAGCCCCTCCAGGATCTCCTTTCCCTTCGGGTTCTTGCCATCGACGGTGAGGGAGCGCTTGTTGTGGTTCAGCATCGTGAAGTAGAGGCTGTCCACGTCGGGTATGTCGCGGAGCTGCCCGCGCGTGATATCGCCCACGCCGGGCCGCTCGATCTTTATGACGTCGGCGCCGAACCAGGCGAGAAGCTGCGTGCAGGTCGGGCCCGACTGGACGTGCGTGAAATCGAGGATGCGGACGCCTTCGAGAGCCTTCATTGTGTGATCTCGTCGTTAGGGTTGGCCCGTTGCGGCAGAGTCACTTCTTGCGAACCGCGCTTTGCGGGTTGAGCTTACCGATGCGGCCGCTCTCGGTGCCGGCCGCCGGATCGATCACCGCGTTGATGAGGGTCGGCCTGCCCGAATCCATCGCCTGGTCGACCGCGCGCTTGAGTTCGTCGGGCGTCGTCACGTGCGTCCCGACGCCGCCGAACGCCTCCATGACCTTGTCGTAGCGCGAGCCCTTGACGAAGACGGTGGTCGCGGGGTCCTCGCCGCCCGCGTCATTGACGTCCGTGCCGCGATAGATGCCGTCATTGTTGAAGACGACGACGCAGACCGGAAGCCGGTAGCGGCAGATCGTCTCCACCTCCATGCCGGAGAAGCCGAAGGCGCTGTCGCCTTCGACGGCAAGCACCGGCTTGCCGGTCTCGATCGCCGCTCCGACGGCGAAGCCCATGCCGATGCCCATGACGCCCCAGGTGCCGACGTCGAGGCGCTTTCGCGGCTGGTACATGTCGATCACGCCGCGCGCGAGATCGAGCGTGTTGGCGCCTTCGTTGACGAGGATCGCGTCCGGCCGTTCCTTGATGACGGCGCGGAGCGCGCCGAGCGCGCTGTGAAAATCCATCGGCGCCGTGTTCTTCATCAGCCGCGGCGCCATCTTGGCGACGTTTTCTTCCTTCTTGGCGTTGACGGCCGCGACCCAGTCGGACGGCGCTGCGGGCCACTTACCGCCCATCGCCTCGACCAGTGCCGACACGCAGGAGCCGATGTCGCCAACGAGCGGCGCGGCGATCTCGACGTTCGAGTCCATCTCCTTCGGTTCGATGTCGACCTGGATGAACTTCTTGGGCGCGTCGCCCCAGGTCTTGCCCTTTCCGTGCGACAGTAGCCAGTTGAGGCGCGCGCCGACGAGCATGACCACGTCGGAGTCTTTCAGCACGAGCGAACGAGCGGCGCCCGCGCATTGCGGGTGCGTGTCGGGAAGAAGCCCCTTCGCCATGCTCATCGGCAGGAACGGAGCGCCGCACTTCTCGATCAAAGCGCGGATTGCATCGTCGGCCTGCGCGTAGGCGGCGCCCTTGCCGAGAATGATCAGCGGTCGCCTGGCATTCTTCAGCACGTCGAGCGCGCGCTTGACGGCGGACGGCGCGGGAATCTGCGCGGGCGCCGGGTCGATGACCTTGACGAGGGATTGCTGGCCAGCCCCCGCGTCAATGACCTGGGAGAACAGTTTTGCCGGCAGGTCGAGATAGACGCCGCCCGGACGCCCGGAGACGGTGGCGCGGATCGCGCGCGCAACGCCGATCCCGATGTCAGCCGCGTGCAACACACGGAATTCCGCCTTGCACAGGGGCTTGGCGATCGCGAGCTGGTCCATCTCCTCGTAGTCGCCCTGCTGCAGGTCGACGATCTCGCGCTCCGAAGATCCCGAGATCAGGATCATGGGAAAGCAATTGGTCGTGGCGTTCGCGAGCGCCGTCAGGCCGTTCAGAAAGCCGGGAGCGGATACAGTCAGGCAGATGCCGGGCTTCATGGTCAGGAAGCCGGCGATCGCGGCCGCGTTGCCGGCATTCTGCTCGTGCCGGAACGAGATGACGCGCATGCCCTCCGCCTGCGCGATGCGGCCGAGGTCCGTGATCGGGATGCCCGGCACGCCGTAGATCGTCTTGATGCCGTTCAGCTTGAGAGCGTCGATGACGAGGTGAAAGCCGTCCGTCAGCTCCTGCGGCGCTTCGGCTTCAGCCGCGTCTGCCGCGACTTGCGCGGCTCCGGTCGCCAAGGTCGTCGCTGCCATCACGTCCCCCCTGTGGCGTACTTACGCTGCGTCGCGGCGCGCGCCGTCGTTGGATCGCTAGCCGAGGAAGTCGCCATATTTCTCGATATGGGCATGCAGCCCGAATGTGTGCTCGCGCACGAGCCGCTCGGCGAGGTCCGCATCGCGCGCGATCAGCGCCTTGATGATGTTCCGGTGGTCCCGGATCGACCTTTCGGCGCGGTTGTCCTGGCCGATCGTCACCTTGCGGATGGCCCGCATGTGGATGAACAGGTTCTCGGTGATGTCGGCGATCAGCTTGCAGCCCCCAAGCCGGATGATCGCCTGGTGGAAGGCGACGTTCGCCTCCGAGTATTCGGAGAGGTGATCGGCCGGCTTCTCGTGCTCGAAATCGGTGAAGAGCTGCTGCAGTCCCTGCAGCTCTTCGTCGGATGCCCTTTGCGTGGCGAGCCGCGCCGACAGGCTTTCCAGCGCCGCCCACACCGCGATCATTTCCAGAATCTCCGCCTTGGTCTTCTTGACCACGAAGATTCCGCGGCGTGGGCTGGAGCGGACGAAGCCCTCCTGCTCGAGCAGCGTGATCGCCTCGCGCACGGGGGTCCGGCTGATCGCAAGCTCCTGCGACAGGCGCCGCTCGTCGAGTCGGATTTCTTCGGGATGGGAATAAATATCCATCTCGGTGATCGCCTTCTTCAGCGTCCCGTAGGCGAGATGGCGGAACGTCCGCGTCGTATCGAGGGGCGTGATCCGGAGTTTCGGGGACGATTCCGGGCTATCCATCTATCTCCCCACGTGAAAGCCGGCGACACAAGCAGCGCGCCGGGAGATTTCCGTCTAAAATATCCGTCTCAGGTATTTTGTACACCAGATGCGCGGCCAATCACAAGCCGCGCCTTGCGGCGCGCCGCAGATCGGCGGGCTGGAATGCCCTAGTGCGAAATGAGGACCGGCACGGTCATCCGCTCCATCACCCGCCGCGTCACGCCGCCAAAGAGATCCTCGCGCAGTTTGGTGTGTCCGTAGGCGCCCATCACCAGCACGTCCGGGAGGTTTTCGGTGCAATAGTCGAGCAGCGTCTGGCCGATTCCTTCGCGCGTAGCCGTCAGCGCAATGTGGCGCGCCTCGACCCCGTGCCGCTCGAGGTGGCGGACGACAGGGGAGGATTTCGGCGGCGGCCGGATATCGCCCTGCGCGCGCACGGTCACGACGTCGAGCCGCGCCTTCGTCTCCAGGATCTGCATCGCGTCCGACAGCGCCCGCGCCGCCTGGCGGCTGCCGTCCCAGCCGACGACCGCATATTCCTGGAACGGACGAAGCTGGTAGCCGTGCGGCACGATGACGAGCGGGCGGCCAGTCCGAAGCACGAGGTCTTCCGCGCGGATGGGCCGTCCCGCATCGGCGGGGGCGGAGAACTGCCCCATCAGGAGGATATCGTGGTAGCGCGCCTGGCGGGCGAGCACCACGTTCGCCGGGCCCTCCTGGGCAACAAACTCGGCGACGCCGCCGCCGGGCAACGCCGATCCGACCCGTCGGCGAAAACTTTCCTCGATCGACTTGGTGACTGCGGCCTCGGCGTTCCGCAGCGTCTGCATCACATCGTCGCTGATCCAGCGCGCGACATCGGCTTCAAAGCGCACAGGATTGGATGCGTAGACGCCGGTCAGCGCTGCGCCGTACTTGCGGCACATCTCGAGCGCCAGGTCGACCGCGACATCGGCGTTGCCGCTGCCGTTATAGGCGACCGCGAGGTCCTTGATCGCCATCGATTGCTCCCCCCATTGTCGGTTATTCGGCTGCTGCCTGCAGCGCCTCCTCCCGCTCCACGCGGGCGGCGCAGAACTTGAACTCCGGAATCTTGCCGAACGGATCGAGCTGCGGGTTGGTCAGAAGGTTCGCCGCCGCCTCCTCGAAGCAGAACGGGATGAAGACCATGCCTTCAGGCACGTCGCGGTCGAGGCGCGCGGTAAGCGCGATATCGCCGCGCCGTGTCGCAACGCGCACGCGGTCGCCCGCCGCGATGCCGAGCCGCTTCATGTCCCACCGGTTGAGACAGGCGATCGCCTCCGGCTCGAGCGCGTCGAGCGTGCTCGCGCGGCGAGTCATGGCGCCCGTGTGCCAGTGCTCCAGCAGCCGGCCGGTGCTGAGGATCATGGGATAGTCGTCGTCCGGCAGCTCCCCGGGCGGCTCGACGTCGGCAGGTACGATCTTTCCGCGCCCGCTCTTCGTCGGGAAGCCGGAAGCGAAGATGATCTCGTTGCCGGGCCGGTCGGGCGCATCGCAGGGATAGGTGACGGCGTCCTCGCGCTCCAGCCGCTCCCAGGTGATGTTCTTCAGCGACGGCATCATGTGGGCCATTTCGGCGAAGACATCGCGGGGATGCGTGTAGCGCCAGTCGAGCCCGATCCGCCGTGCGATCTCTTGGACCAGCGCCCAGTCCTGCCGCGCTCCCTCCGGCGGGTTCACGACCGGCCGCCCGAGCTGGACCTGCCGATTGGTGTTGGTGAAGGTGCCCCACTTCTCCGCATGCGCCGAGGCGGGAAGGATCACGTCGGCGTGCCACGCCGTCTCGGTCAGGAAGATGTCCTGCACGACGAGATGCTCGAGCCGCGACAGCGCGGTCCTAACGTGGTCGAGATCGGGGTCGGACATGGCCGGGTTCTCGCCCATGATGTACATGCCCTTGATCTTGCCGTCGTAGGCGGCGTTCACGATCTCCACCACCGTCAGCCCGCGCTTCGGGTCTAGCTCGCGTCCCCAGAAGTCTTCGTAACTCGCGCGAATTTCAGGGTCCTCGACCGATTTGTAGTCGGGGAAGACCATGGGGATGAGCCCGGCGTCGGAAGCGCCCTGCACGTTGTTCTGGCCGCGCAATGGATGCAGCCCGGTACCCGGACGGCCGACCTGGCCGGTCGTGAGGGCAAGTGCGATCAGGCAGCGTGCGTTGTCCGTGCCGTGGACGTGCTGCGAAATGCCCATCCCCCAGAAGATGATGGACGCGGAGGAGCGGGCATAAGTGCGGGCCACCTCGCGGATCGTCTCGGCGGGAACGCCGCAGACCTTCGCCATCTCCTCCGGCGGGAAGGCGACAATCCGCGTCTTCAGTGCCTCGAAACCTTCCGTGTGCGCCTGCACGTACTGCACATCGTAGAGCTTCTCCGTCACGATCGTGTGGAGCATACCGTTCAGGAGCGCCACGTCGCTGCCGGGCTTGAACTGCAGCACCCGCTTGGCGTGGCGCGCGAGGCCGGAGCTCTGCCCGCGCGGATCGATCAGGATCAGCTCGGCGCCGCGCTTCGCGGCCTGCTTGAGATAGGTCGCCGCGACCGGGTGGTTCTCCGCCGGGCGCGCGCCGATCACGATGATGCATTCGGCGTCGGCTGCCGCCGTGAACGGCGCAGTCACCGCGGCCGAACTAAGCCCCTCCATCAGCGCCGCCACCGAGGAGGCGTGACAGAGCCGCGTGCAATGGTCGACGTTGTTCGTGCCAAAACCCTGGCGGACGAGCTTCTGCACCAGATAGGCTTCCTCGTTCGACCCCTTGGCGGAGCCATAGCCGGCAAGCGCTTGGCCGCCGTCGCAGTCGAGGATTCTCTTGAGGCCGGAGGCGGCACGCTCGAGCGCCTCCTCCCAGCTCGCCTCGCGGAACACCTCGAACATGCTCTCGCGGTCGAGGCGCATGCCGGGATGCTTCGCCACCCCATCGCGGCGGATGAGCGGCTTCGTCAGCCGGTCGGGGTTGTAGATGTAGTCGAAGCCGAAGCGGCCCTTCACGCAGAGGCGGTTCTCGTTCGCCGGCCCGTCGCGGCCGTCGATGTGGAGGATGCGGTCGTCCCTGACGTGCACCGTGGTCTGGCAGCCGACGCCGCAATAGGGGCAGAGCGTATCGACCGAGCGGTCCTCGAACGCGGTGCGCACGCCCGCCGCGTCGAGCAGGCTCGCCTCCATCAGCGCGCCGGTCGGGCAGGCCTGCACGCACTCGCCGCACGCGACGCAGGTCGAGACGCCCATCGGGTCATCGAAGTCGAACACGATTTTGGCGCCGTGCCCGCGATAGGCCATGCCGATCACGTCGTTCACCTGCACCTCGCGGCAGGCGCGGACGCAGAGATTGCAGTGGATGCAGGCGTCGAGGTTGACACGCATCGCTGGGTGCGAAGGATCGGGCGCAGGCTGCGCACGTCGCGGATAGCGGCTCGTCGTCTCGATCCCCATCGCGCCGACCCATTCCCAGAAGCGCGATTTCGGGTCGTGCGAGTCGGGGAGCGGAGGCTGGTCGGCGAGGAGCAGCTCGAAGACCATCTCGCGGGATTTCACCGCGCGCTCGGATTTGGTCTTCACCTTCATGCCCGGCGCCGGCTTGCGGATGCAGGAGGCGGCGAGCACGCGCTCGCCCTCCACCTCCACCATGCAGGCGCGGCAATTGCCGTCCGGCCGGTAGCCGGGCTTCGGCAGCCAGCAGAGATGCGGGATCTCCACGCCTTCGCGCTCAGCCACCTGCCAGATCGTCTCGTCCGGCGAGGCTTCGACCTCGCGCCCGTCGAGGGTGAATTTGATGGTCTTTCTGGCTCCGTTGGTATTAGTCATCGGATCGCTTGTCCTGCGATGAATCGGGTTTCCAGGCCACCGGTTTCCCCTCACACCCTTGCGTTGTTCTAGACACGTGAGGCAAGCTCGTCGTCATGCAGCTTTGGGGGAGGGGACGATGAAAGAGTCGGCTCGTATCGCACGCAACGAACAGCGCCTTACCGAATGCTTTCCGACGTTTGCCAAGCGCGTAGCGAGCGTCATCAAGGAAATGGAGGATTTGGATTTTCGGCCCCGCATCCAGGATGCGCACCGGACGATCGAGGCGCAGCTCGAAGCGTTCAACAATGGGTTCTCGGATGTGAAGTTCGGGTTTCACACCGTTACCGGCAAGAACAGCAAGCCTGAATCGCTTGCCGTCGACCTGCTCGACGACGACCATCCGCTGTCGCCGACGCGAAAGTATGTCATCACCCTTGCGTCTGTCGCGCAAAGGCACAAGCTGCACAGCGGCATCTTCTTTCGCTTGAAGACCGCGGCCGAGCGGCAGGCGCTGCAGGCGGCGATCGACAGCCTGAACTTCGATCAGAAGATCAGGATCGGTTTCGACCCGACTCACCTCGAGCCAACCGGGCTGACGATCGCGGAAGCGAAGGAAGGCAAGCGGCCGACCTAGTCTCCGCCTGGCGGCGATGTGCTTCCCGCGCACTCCGTGCCGTCGATACGCTGCACTGGGACGTGGTGCGTTGACGGCTCCGCGTGTCATGGCTCGCTCGCTGCTGCGTCGCCAACGCCCGAGCGCTTCGCGACATCCTCGCGGAAGAATTTCAGCACTGAAACGAGCGGATTGGGCGCCGCCTGGCCGAGCCCGCAAATCGACGCGTCACGCATGACCTGCGCGAGGTCGGTGAGCGTCTCGGCGTCCCAGCGCGGCTTCGACATCAGCTGCACAGCCTTCTCCGTCCCGTTGCGGCAGGGCGTGCACTGGCCGCAGCTTTCGTCCTCGAAGAAGCGCATCAGGTTCAGCGCCACGTCGGTCATGTTGTCCTTGTCGGAGAGGATGACCACGGCGTGCGACCCGACGAAACA
Source organism: Propylenella sp. (assembly GCA_050728815.1). Lineage (GTDB taxonomy): Bacteria > Pseudomonadota > Alphaproteobacteria > Rhizobiales > Afifellaceae > DASWJZ01. The sequence goes on along the minus strand of JBOHKB010000356.1, from coordinate 6,802 downwards.
GCCGTGCTCCTCGAGCTTTCCGAATTCTAGCGGGAGATCGGCAAGCCGCTCCGGCAGGATGCCGCCCGACGCGCCGCCGGGGAGGTAGGCTTTGAACTTGTGGCCGTCGAGCATGCCGCCGCAATGCTCCTCCACCAGCTCGCGCGCCGTCGTGCCGGCGGCGACGAGCTTGACGCCCGGCTCCTTCACGCGACCGGAGACGGAGTAGGAGCGGAGGCCCTTGCCGCCGTTCTTGCCCTGTGAAGCGAACCATTCGGCCCCGCGCTTCAGGATCTCGGGCACCCAGTAGAGCGTCTCGACATTGTTGACGAGCGTGGGGCGGTCGAAGATGCCGATCTGCGCCACGAAGGGCGGACGGTGGCGCGGATAGCCGCGCTTCCCCTCGATCGATTCGATCATCGCCGATTCCTCGCCGCAGATGTAGGCGCCGGCGCCGCGGCGGAGATGAATCTTCGTGTGCCGCGCGAGGCCGGCCGCCTCGACGCCAGCGATCTCCTTCAGCAGAATCTCTCGCGCCGCCGGATACTCGTCGCGTAGGTAGAGGTAGACGGCTTCTGCCTCGACCGCCCAGGCGGCGATCAGCATCCCCTCGATGAACTGGTGCGGCTCGCGCTCGAGGAAGTGGCGATCCTTGAAGGTGCCGGGCTCGCCTTCGTCGGCGTTGACCGCCATAAGCCGCGGCTTCGGCTCGGCGCGGACGAAGGTCCATTTGCGCCCGGTGGGGAAGCCGGCGCCGCCAAGGCCGCGAAGCGATGCATCGGAGAGCGTCTTGATCACATCTTCGACCGGTTTGGCGCCGGAGAGACATGCGTCGAGCATTGCGTAGCCGCCTGCCTTCCGGTAGGTGTCGAATCCCTGGTACTCCGGCATCACAGGGTGCAGGTCGCCGGAGGCGAGAACCGCGGCGACGCTTTCTTGCGTCGCGTGGTCGACGTGGCGGTGGCCAACCTCGCAGACCGGCGCGGTGTCGCAGCGGCCCATGCAGGGCGCGCGCAGAACCCGCACATGCGCACCCTTGGTCGCCTGCAGCCGGCCGATAAGCGGCTCAGCCCCCGCCAGCGCGCAGCTCAGGGAATCGCAGACGCGGATCGTGATCGCCGGCGGCCGCTCCTCGCCATCCTTCACGATATCGAAATGCGCGTAGAACAACGCCACCTCGTAGACTTCCGCCATCGGGATGTGGAGTTCCTCGGCGAGCGCATGCAGAAGGCCGGCGGGCAGGCAGCCTTCGCGATCCTGGATGAGATGCAGGTACTCGATCAGCCGGCTCCGCTCGCGCGGCTCGTCTCCGAGAATCGCGGCGATTGCGTCGCGCTCCTCCGGCTTGAGCAGGCGGCCCTTGGGGAAGAACGGCGATCGCCGGCGGCCGGAGCCTGGAGGGACCGATCGCGCCGCGGAGGGAGAAGCCACGTCGTTCACGCCGCCTTTTCCTTCTCCAGAAGCGCGCGCCGCATCGTCTCCGCGACCAGGTCGGCGGTCTCCGCGATCAGGGCTCCGGCGGAGCGCAGCGAGTCCACCTTGGCCGCAGCTCGCCCGTGGCCGAAAATCGTGAAGGCGCCGGCATGGCCCATGCGCCGCTCCGGCGGCGCGTGGCGGCCGGCGACTAGCGCCACCACCGGCTTCCGATATCGCGCGCGGCCGAGATAATCCGCCGCCATCTCCTCCTCGCTCCCGCCGATCTCGCCGATCACGATCACCCCGTCGGTTTCATCGTCCTCATGGAACAGCCGTAGACAATCCACGAAGCCGATGCCGTGCAATTGATCTGCCCCAATGCCGACAGTCGTGGACTGACCAAGCCCCGCGGCGCTCGTCTGCGCGACGATTTCGCTCGTGAGCGAAGCCGAGCGCGAGACGATACCGATTCTGCCCGGCCGGGCGTCCGCCGTCGACATCACGCCTGCCTTGCACTTTCCCGGCGAAAGCACGCCCTGCGAATTCGGGCCGACGAGGCGGGTTGCGGAGCCCTTCAGCGCCTGCCGCACGCGTATCATGTCGAGCGTCGGGACACGCTCGGTAACGCAGATCGCAAGCGGCAGCTCCGCTTCGATTGCTTCGATCATCGCGGGCCCCGCCTGCGGCGCGGGCACGAAGATCAGGCTGGCGTTGGCGCCAGTCTCACGTTCCGCCTCGGCGACGCTGTCGAACAGCGGGAGCGCGATGTGGCGGGTTCCGCCCTTGCCCGGTCTGACGCCCGCGACGACGTTCGTCCCGTAGTCGATGGCAAGGTCGGTGTAGAACGTGCCGGCGCGGCCGGTCATGCCCTGCACGAGCAGCCGCGTCTGCCGATCGACGAGGATCGCCATCAGCGGCCCCGCTTCGCAAGCTCGACGGCGCGGCGCGCGCCCGCCGTGATGCTGTCGGCAAGCTCGTGCGGGATACGCCGGTCGGCGAGCATTTTCCTGGAATAGTCGGCGTTCTGCCCGGCGAGCCGCACGACGATTGGCACTTTTCGCCCGGACCAGCGGAGGGCGATGTTCATCGCCTCCACGATGGTGTCGCAGCTCGTCATGCCGCCGCCGTGCACGTTGACGAAGATCACCGCGACGCGCGGGTCGGCGAGCAGGAGCCCGATTCCCTTGGCGATCTGCAGGCTCATCGCGGAGGTGCGGATATCCATGAAATTGGCCGGCGCCCCGCCGCAATCGCAGAGAATGTCGTGGGTCGCAAGCGCAAGGCCCGCGCCGTTCACCACCACGCCGATATTGCCGTCCATGCGCACGAAATTGAGGTCGTGCCGCTGCGCCTCCAGCTCCTGCTCGTCGACCTCGCCGTCGTCGCGGAGGATAAGGAGCTCCGGCTGGCGGAAGAGCGCGTTGTCATCGACGGTCATTTTCACGTCGAGCGCGAGCAGCCGCCCCTCCTTGCTGACGGCGAGCGGGTTGACCTCGATCAGGCTCGCGTCCAGCTCGACGAAGGCGCGGGCGAGCGCCTCCGACATTTTTGCCGCCTCGTCGGCGTGCGCGCCCTGAAGGCCGAGCGCCCCGGCGAATTCCCTGAGCGCCTCGGCGCTCGGCGTCGCCGTCCCGTCGAAGGCCAGTCGCTGCAGGCTCGCCGGATCGACCCGCACCTGTTCCTCCACTTTGCCGCCGCCCTGGCCCGTGCCGAGGAGCACGATTTCGCCCTGGTCGCGGTCGACGGTGACGCCGACATAGATTTCGCGTGCGACGCTGATCCCCTGTTCCACGTAGACGCGGCGCACGCTGCGGCCGGCCGCGCGCGTCTGCGCGGTGACGAGCTTGCTGCCGAGCATAGCGCCGGCGGCGTCGCGGACCTCGTCGGGGGAGTAGGCGATCTTCACGCCTCCCGCCTCGCCGCGTCCGCCGGCGAGAATCTGCGCCTTCACCGCGAAACGCGCGCCACCAAGCTCCTTGGCGACCTGCCCGGCCTCTTCGGCGGTCCATGCCACCTGGCCAGGCGGGACCGGCACGCCGCGCCGTGCCAAAATCTCCTTGGCCTGGAACTCGTGGAGGTTCATTCCGCCGCAACCTCTCCCGCCGGTCTCAGCCGACTGCTCTAGCCCGATTTGCGCGGCCGCGTCTGCCTTGGCGCAGTGGTATGCCAGATACCATAAGTGCGCTTGAGCGCGCTTGTCGAGTAGCGGAAATGTGCGGCGATCGCGCGGCGGCGTGGCTCTAACCGCAGCCGCCAAGAGGGCGCAGGGGAACGCACAGCCTGCCCTTGACAGGCTCCCAGGTTTGAAATCACACTCTGGCATGCCATACACCACGGAGTTCATGGCGTAGGTAAAGACAACGGAATTACCCGGCGACCGGGGCCTCCCAGCCCCGAGAGAAAAGACCGGGATGGCAACCCTGCGTCCCCGAAAGGGCGCGGAGAACGGGAGGAAAAGGATGAATAAAGTACAAACGAGCCTGCTCGCCCTCGTTGTAGCCGGAGCGCTCGGCGCGGCGGGCACGACGCCGGCGGCGGCTCAATGGCAGCCGCAGAAGCCGGTCGAGTTCATCATCATGGCCGGCACAGGGGGCGGCGCCGACCAGCTTGCCCGGCTGATGCAGGGCCTGATCGAGCAGAAGGGCCTCTCGCCGCGGCCGTTCATTCCGATCAACAAGGCGGGCGGCTCCGGCGCCGAGGCGCTGCGCTACCTGCAGGACAAGTCGGGTGACGACCACACGATCCTGGTGACGCTGAACAGCTTCTACACCACGCCGATCGTGCAGCCTGACCTTGGGGTGGACGTGACCAAGTTCACGCCGATCGGAAGGATGGCGATGGACACCTTCCTGCTCTGGGTCACGAGTGATTCGGAGATCAAGGACTTCGACCAGTTCGGCGCGACGATCAAGGAAAAGGGCAAGGACTGGAAGATGGGCGGCACCGGCATGGGGCAGGAAGACTCCATCGTCACCGCGCTCATCGAAGCCGAGTTCGGCGCCGACGTCACCTACGTCCCCTATTCCGGCGGCGGCGACGTGGCGAAGAACCTCATCGGCAAGCATCACGACTCCACGGTCAACAACCCGGCCGAGCAGACCGAATTCTTCCGCGCCGGGCAGAGCCGCCCGATCGTGCAGTTCACGTCTGAAAGGATGGAGGCCTATCCCGACGTCCCGACGGCCAAGGAGCTCGGCCACGACATCGAGTACTACATGCAGCGCTCGATCAACGGCCCTCCGGGCATGTCGAAGGAAGCGCAGGAGTTCTACATCGGCCTCTTCGAGGAGCTGTTCAACTCGAAGGAATGGCAGGACTATTGCACGTCGGACGGGCTGAACTGCACCGAATTCCTGAAGGGCGACGCGCTCGGGCAATACCACGCGGCGCAGTTCCAGCTGCACAAGTCGCTGATCGAAGAGGTGGGCGCAGCCGCCATCACCTCCGAGTAGACCGACCCGCATGCCGCGGCAGGGGCCGATCGCCTGCCGCGGCGATTTGACGAAAAGCCGCAAATGAGGCGGAATGCCCACGTCAGCCGCTGCGCGCCGCGCTGGCGCGCAGCCGGCATTGGCGCTTGCGGGGGAGGCGTCTGATGAGCGTGCGCCTGGCCGAGCTTCTCGGGGGGATCCTGCTCGCCCTCGTTTCCATCGCGTTCATGTGGAAGAGCACGCGGGGCCTCTCGATCTGGTGGATTCCCGGCAGCGGACCGGGCTCGGGCGCGTGGCCGTTCTGGCTGTCGGTGATCATGCTCCTCTCGTGCCTCACCATCATTGTCCGGTGGTTCATGCGCGTAACGCCGCAGTCGCGCTCCGAGGAGGTCTTCATCGACGCCACCGCCACGCGGATGATCGGCATCACCGTAATAGCGCTGGCGCTGCTGCTGCTCGGCACGTACTATGTCGGGCTCTACATCTCTCTGCTGTTGTTCCTGATCTTCTACCTGCGCGTTGTCGGCGGCCATTCGTGGACGCTGAGCGTCGTGCTCGCGCTCGGCATCCCTATCTTCATCTTCTTCTTCTTCGAGTACCTGATGACGATCCCCATGCCGAAGGGCATCTCCGAGCCGCTGTTCTACCCGATCTACGATTTGATCTACTGAGGCGCGGCGTTCGCGCGAGGTGATGAGCTAGAGAGCGGAGCATTCATGGAGGACATCCTCGTCCATCTCGGCCAAGGGTTCATTGAGGCCCTCGATCCGCTCAACTTCACGATGATGCTGATCGGTTGCGTCGTCGGCCTCTTTATCGGGGCGATGCCGGGCCTCGGCTCCATCAACGGCGTCGCCATCCTGCTGCCCGTCACCTTCCTGGTGCCGCCCACCGCTGCGATCATCTTCCTCGCCGCAATCTATTACGGCGCTATGTACGGGGGCGCCATCAGCTCGATCACCCTCGGCATACCGGGCGCGTCGACGGCGGTGGCGACCGTATTCGACGGGCGTCCGCTCGCGGTTCAGGGCAGAGCCGATCTTGCGCTGAGCGTCGCCGCCTTCGCCTCCTTCATCGGCGGCACCATTTCGGTCGTCCTCTTCACGCTCTTCGCGCCGCCGCTCGCGGCATTCGCGCTCCGCTTCGGCCCGCCGGAGAGTTTCTGTCTGATGATGCTGGCCTTCGCTACTTTCGTCGGCCTCGGCGGCGACGACATCCCCAAAACCATCTTCTCGATTACGATCGGGCTGGTGCTCGCGACGATCGGGCTCGATATCGTCTCCGGACGGCCGCGGCTGATCTTCTTCGACCTTTCCGGCTTCTACCACGGCGTCAATTTCCTGGTGCTCGCGATCGGCACCTACGGCATCGGCGAAATGCTGTGGACGCTCGAGCAGACGCGCGGCGACGTGCAGGTGCATCGGGTCAAGACGACCCTCCGCCGGTTCATCGACAACCTGAAGCGCGTGAAGGATTACTTCGTCACTGCGACCCTCGGATCGCTGCTCGGTTTCTTCGTCGGCATCCTGCCGGCTGCCGGCGCGACGCCCGGCTCGCTCATGGCCTACGGCATGACCAAGGCGATGTCGAACCGGCCGGAAACTTACGGGCAGGGAAACCCAAAGGGGGTGGCGGCGCCGGAATCGGCCAACAACGCCGCCTCCACGGGAGCGATGCTGCCGATGCTCACGCTCGGCATTCCGGGCTCGCCGACCACCGCCATCCTGCTTGGCGGAATGATCATCTGGGGCCTGCGGCCGGGGCCGCTCCTCTTCACCGAGCACCCGGAGTTCGTGTGGGGGCTGATCGGCAGCCTCTATATCGCGAACTTCGCCACGCTCATCTTCAATCTCGCGCTGATCCCGGTGTTCGTGAAGGTGCTGACGCTCCGGTTCACCATCCTCGCCCCGATCATCTTCGTGCTTTGCATCGTCGGCGGATACGCACCGGAGCAGAGCCTGCACGACGTGTGGCTG
>JBOHKB010000355.1:0-2656 GCA_050728815.1 Propylenella sp. | reverse complement strand
GGGTGATCTCGCCGACGCTCATGACGCAGGCGCGATCGGAGAGCTTGAAGGCGCGCGCGGCGTTCTGTTCGACGAGGAGTATCGAGACGCCTCGATTTCGAATCTCCCCAAGCAGCTCGTAGAGCTGGTCGATGATGGCGGGCGCGAGCCCAAGCGACGGCTCGTCGAGCATGAGAAGCCGCGGGCGCGACAGCAGGGCGCGTGCGATCGCGAGCTGCTGCTGCTCGCCGCCGGAGAGCTGCCCGGCCGGCTGGCGGCGACGTTCGGCCAGAATCGGAAACGTGGCGAAGAGGCGGTCGAGGTCGGCGCGCACGCCTGCCCGATCGGCGCGGATAGTTGCGCCGAGCATGAGGTTCTCGATCACGGTCAGGCTGGCGAAGATGTGCCGCCCCTCCGGCACGAGAGCCATGCCCTGGCGGACAATTTCCTCCGGCGCGATGCCCTCTATCTGTTTCCCCGCAAGCGCCACGTTTCCCGCTGCCGCCTTGACGACGCCGACGATCGCCGAGAGCAGCGAGGTCTTGCCGGCGCCGTTCGGCCCGACGATCGCGACGACCTCGCCGTTGCCGACGCTGAGATCGACGCCGCGCACCGCTTTGATGACGCCGTAGCGCACGACAAGACCTGAGACCGCGAGGAGCGGAGGCCCTCCGTTCATTGCAGCGGTGTCGATCCGAGATAGACGCGCCGAACCTCCGGACTGGCGCGGATGGCGTCAGGTGTTCCGGCGGCGATGGTGCGGCCTCCGTTCAGAACCTGGATGCGATCGCAGAGGCTCATGACGAGCGCCATGTTGTGCTCGATGACCAGAATGCCGCAGCCATAGCGCTCGCGGAGCGACGCTACCGCGTGGCGAAGCTCTTCCGCCTCTGCCGGCGCGAGGCCGGCCGCCGGCTCGTCGAGGAGGAGGAAGCGCGGATCGAGCGCGAGGGCGCGCGCAAGGCCGACCCGCCGCTCCTCGCCATAACTCAAGGCAGACGCCGGCGCGTTCGCCTTTCCGCAGAGGCCGAGCTCATCGAGCAGGATACGCGTCTTGCGGCGGGCTTCGGCGCGGCCGGTCCCATGCGCAACATAGCTCGCCTCGACGTTCTCGCTGACGCTGAGGCTCCTGAACAGGCGGACGGCCTGGAATGTGCGGGCGATCCCCGCGCCGGCAAAGCCGTGGCGCGGCAGCCTCGTGCATTCGCGATCATCGACATAGATGTCCCCGGCCTGCGGCCGCTGGAATCCGGAAAGCACGTTGACGAGCGTGGTCTTGCCGGCGCCGTTCGGGCCGATCAGGCCGAGAATTTCGCCCCGCGCGAGCGTGAGGGTCACTTCGTCGACGGCGAGCAGGCCGCCGAACCGGACGGTCACAGCGCGCGCAGAAAGCTGCATCGCACGACCGCCCGGCGTGAGCTTCCCGCTAGAACGGCGGGAAGCTCTCCACCGTGAAGCGCCCGACTGCAGAGAACTTGCCGCTCGTCACTCCGATGATCGCCATTGGGCGCGTCGTCTGGATGTGCAGGTCGGACGTGTAGGTCGTCGGCCCGATCACGAGCGGCTCCTTGTCGAACGTGTCGAGGACGGCGGCCACCTTCGACCCTTCGAGCGAGCCGGCCTTGTTGGCGGCGATCGCCCAAGCCTGCACCGCCGAGTAGCCGCGCAGCCCATAGGAGACATCCGCCTTCTTGCCGTACTTCGCCTCGAAGCGCGCGAAGAAATCGTTGACCGACGCCTCCGGGTCGTCGCCGTATTTCGAGCCGTAGTTCACGACGTAGAAATTGCTGAGATCGGGAACGGTGCCGATCCAGTAGTCGCCATCGAGCGACTCGCCTGTCAGGATCGCCGACTGGATTCCGGCGGCGCGCATCTGGCGAATCGCGCTCGGACCGCCGGGGGCATAAGAGCAGAAGAAGATCACGTCCGGCTGCGCCGGCAGGCTCGTGATGCGCGTGATCTGCGCGGCGATCGAAGCGTCGCCGTTCAGGAACGTGTCCTCGCCGAGGAGCCCCGCGTCGCCCGCGAGCTCCTTCCAGCGCGTCCCCATGCTGGCGCAAAGCGACTTGGTATAGGCGATGGTATTGTCGAGAAGGACGTAGCCCGTCCTCCAGCCCTTGTCGTTGAACGCCCACTCGGCAAGCAGCGCCCCTTGCGCCTGGCTTGCATTCGAGGTCGAGTAGGCGAGCGAGCCGACCCCCTGCACGCCGAACTTCGGATCGGACGCACCGGAGAAGGCGATCACGTCCTCTCCCTGCGCGATGTAGGCGCCGGGCGCCCCGAAATCGAAATCGCTCGGGAAGAGGATGGCCTTGGCGCCCTTGCCGATGACTTCCACGGCGCCGTCGGCTCCAAGCGGAGGCTCGGACTTGTTGTCGAACTCGACGACCTCGATCGGCTGTCCAAGCACGCCGCCGGCGGCGTTGATCTCCTCCACCGCGAGCTTCGCGCCGGCGATCGTGTCGGCGTCGATCGGCTGGAACCAGCCAGAGAACGACATCACCAGGCCGAAGACTGGCTTCTCCTGGGCCGCGAGATGCGCCGGTATTACGGCGATCGCTGCTGCAGCCGCGAGAGCGCCAACGCGAGAGAGTCTGATCATCGTGGATCCCCCGTCACCCGGGCCCGGCCACCCCAGTCTTCGCCGGCTCCTGAGGAATAGTCAGATGGATAGTGT
>JBOHKB010000354.1:0-4596 GCA_050728815.1 Propylenella sp. | reverse complement strand
GCTCAAGGTGCTCGGCGAGCAGGTCGGCGTCGCGACGCTGCCGATCGTCGCCGGCCAGCCCCCGGTCGAGATCGCGAAGCGCGCGATGAACGCCGGACGTCTCGGCGGCTACGACCTGGTGATCCTCGACACCGCCGGCCGTACTCACATCGACGAGCCGCTGATGCTCGAGATGGCCGAGATCAAGGTGGCGACCGACCCGCATGAAATCCTGCTCGTCGCCGATGCGCTGACCGGCCAGGACGCCGTTAACGTGGCGCGCGCCTTCAACGAACGCGTCGGCGTCACGGGCATCGTGCTGACGCGCGTCGATGGCGACGGCCGCGGCGGCGCGGCGCTCTCGATGCGCGCCGTCACAGGCCGGCCCATAAAACTCATCGCCACCGGCGAGAAGATGGACGCGCTCGAGAACTTCCATCCCGGCCGCATCGCCGATCGCATCCTCGGCATGGGCGACATCGTTTCGCTGGTCGAGCGCGCCGCCCAGTCGATCGACGCCGAGCAGGCGAAGGCCGCCGCGCAGAAATTCAAGAAAGGCGAGTTCGACCTCGACGACCTCGCAGAGCAGCTCCGCCAGATGCAGAAGATCGGCGGCATGTCGGGCATCCTCGGCATGATGCCCGGCATCGGCAAGATGAAGAAGCAGATCGCCGCGGCCGGGCTCGACGACAGCATCCTGCCGCGCCAACTCGCGATCATCTCATCGATGACGCGCAAGGAGCGCCGCGCGCCGGCGCTGATGAACGCGAGCCGCAAGCGGCGCGTTGCCGGGGGCTCCGGCACCGACGTGCAGGACGTGAACAAGCTTCTCAAGATGCACCGGCAGATGTCGGACATGATGAGGAAGCTCGGCCGCCAGAAAGGCGGGCTCGGCGCGCTGTTCGGGGGAAGAGGCGGCATGCCGCAGCCCGACCCGGCGATGCTGGAGGAGATGCAGAAGCGTGGCCTCGGCTCGCTCCCCGCGGGAAGCATCGGGGGTTTGCCGGGGGGGCTTCCCGGCGCCTTCGGCGGATTGCCTGGCGGCCTTCCCGGTCGGTTGGGCGGCGGTGGTTTCCCCGGTCTGCCGGGACTCGGCCAAGGGAAGAAGAAGTGATGCGGGACACGCACAATCCAAGACGACAAACATCGTCGTCATGCCCGGGCTCGACCCGGGCATCCATTCCGTGGCGGTCGAGCCTCGCGCCTGCGCTGCGGTGTGGATTGCCGGCTCAAGTCCGGCAATGACGACAGCTTTGAGGACATCGAAAGGAACGTTGAAATGGCAGTGAAGATCAGACTGGCGCGCGGGGGCACGAAGAAGCGTCCCTTCTACCGCGTCGTGGTAGCCGACGAGCGCGCCCCGCGCGATGGCCGCTTTATCGAGAAGGTGGGAACCTACAATCCGCTTCTCCCGGGCGACTCCGCCGACCGCGTGACGCTGAAGCTCGACCGCATCCAGCACTGGCTGTCGAAGGGCGCGCAGCCGACCGACCGCGTGCTGCGCTTCCTCGACCAGGCCGGTGTCATGAAGCGCGAGGCGCGCCTCAATCCCAAGAAGGCGCTACCCGGCAAGAAGGCGCAGGAGCGCGCCGAGGAGCGCCGGAAGAAGGAAGAAGGCGCCAAAGCCGCGGCCGAAGCGCCGGCCGAGCCCGCGTCTCCTTCGCCCGCAGAAGCTGCGGAATAGGTCCGTCGCTATAATGCGGCTTCGCCGAGCGGCAAGGTTTGCTCACCTGCGGCCCGCTCCAGCATCGCCTTCATCCAGCCGTCGGCGACGGCGTCCACTACCATGTGTACCCGGTCCGTTGCGCCCCGGTTCGCGACGCGGTGCGGGTCCGACAGTCTAAGATACCAGACGCTTCCGGGCTCCATCACGACGCGCGTCCCGTTCAGTGTAATTTCGACCCCCGGGTTGGTCGTGATCGGGATATGGATGCGCACGCTGCCGCTTTCCGCATCGAGGTCGTAGTCGCGATGCTCTTTGATCACAGAGCCGGGCGTGAGCCGCATCAGCCGCACGCTTCGGAGTTCTGAGCCGATGGCCGCGAGCACTTCGCGGAAGTAGGGACAGTGCGCGAGCAGCGGCGTGTCCTCGAACGCCGTCGCCGTCGGATCGGAGTAGACCATCATGACCGGGTGGCTCGCGCCGGCCGCGGCGCGAAGCGGGGCCGCGCTCCAATCCCCGTCGTAGTTCTGCTTGACGAAATGCGCGATCCAATCGGCGGAGCCGAGCCGGTCGAGATCGCGCCTGAGACGGCCGGCATCGAATGTCAGCGGCAGCCGCAGGCGATCTGGCAAGCGCATGAATTCACACTATGGTGTGGCTCATGACGGCGCAAGAAATGCGGCTCGGCGCGTTCCTTCTCCCGGAGGGAGAAGGTGGCTGCGAAGCAGCCGGATGAGGGAATGCGGCTTTGGCGAAAAGGCGAAGCGGCAGACCCCGCAACCCCTCACCCGCCCGCTCCGCGGGCACCCTCTCCCCCCGGGAGAGGGTGAGTTCCGGCTTGATCCTCCTCGCCACCATTGGCGCGCCCCATGGCGTCAAGGGCGAGGTGCGCGTCAAGAGTTTTGCCGCCGACCCGACGGCGCTTGTGGCCTACGGGCCGCTCACGACGGATGACGGGCGGAGCTTTGAAATCGGGACGCTGCGTGCGTCAAAGGGCCATATGTTGATCGTGAAATTCCGCGGCGTGGACGACCGCAACGCGGCGGAAGCGCTGAACGGGCTTTCGCTCTACGCGGACCGAACCGCCCTTCCCGCCCCCGATGACGACGAGTTCTACCACGCCGACCTGATTGGGCTCGCGGCGTTCGGCCCGGCGGGCGAGCGGCTCGGCACGGTGGTGGCCGTGCACGATTTCGGCGCCGGTGACATTCTTGACATTCAGACGGAAGGCGGACCCTCGATGATGGTGCCGTTCACCAGGGCGTGCGTCCCGGACATCGACATCGCGGCCGGGCGGCTGACGATCGTGCCGCCGGCGGAGGTCGAAGCCGGGCCCGAAAGCGCGAGCGAGGAGGATGAGACATGATCATCGTCGCCGGCACGATCCGCGTGCCCGAGGACAGGATCGATGCGCTCCTGCCGGTCGCCCGCGCCACCGTTGCGGCGACGCTCAAGGAACTTGGCTGCCTCGTCTATTCCTACGCCTTCGATGTCGAGGATCGCGGCCTCTGGCGCATCTACGAGGAATGGGAGAGCCGCGCCCAGCTCGACGCCCACTTCAAGCAGCCGCACATGCGCCCGTGGCGGGCGAAGCTCGTCGAGGTCGGCGCGAGCGGCCGCAGCCTCAAAGTCTACGAAGTCGATACCGGCGAGCCGATCTGAGGGCCATGACCTTCCGCGCCACCGTCCTCACGCTCTTTCCGGAGATGTTTCCGGGCCCGCTCGGCGTGAGCCTCGCCGGCAAGGCGCTAGCGGCCGGCATCTGGTCGCTCGAAACGCGCGATATCCGCGCGCACGGCATCGGCGCGCACCGCGCCGTCGACGACACGCCGGCCGGCGGCGGCGCTGGCATGGTTATGCGCGCTGACGTGCTCGCCTCCGCCATCGACGCGGCGAGCGGGCCCGACGACGAACGCCCCCGCCTCCTGATGAGCCCGCGTGGCGCCCCGCTTACCCAGACGCGGGTCCGCGCGCTCGCCGCCGGACCCGGCGCGCTTATCGTCTGCGGGCGCTTCGAAGGGGTGGATCAGCGCGCCATCGAGGCGCGCGCCCTCGAAGAGATTTCCGTGGGTGACTATGTGCTTTCCGGCGGCGAGATCGCGGCGATGGCGCTCCTCGACGCCTGCGTCAGGCTGCTTCCGGGCGTGATGGGCGCGGCGGAATCCTCCGCCGAGGAGAGTTTTGAGCAGGGCCTCCTGGAATACCCGCACTACACCCGCCCGCAGGATTTTGAAGGCCGGGCAATCCCGGAAGTGCTCATCTCCGGCCATCACGCAAAGATCGCCGAATGGCGCCACGCCGAGGCGGAGCGGCTGACCCGCGAGCGCCGACCGGACCTTTGGGCGAAGCGCGGTCGGCCGGAGACGGAATAGCTTTACTTTCCGCAAGCAGTGGCGGAGCCCGTCCCTGCGGCATTTTCGGCGGGATTTCCGCCCTCCCCGCCATCGACAGGCCCGGCTCGAATGTGTATATCCGCCCGACTTCCGCGGACCGTTCAGACGAAGCGCGCCGCCGGCGACGCCGGAAGACTGCGCTGCTCGCAAGGAAAAAACAGCCATGAACCTGGTGCAACAGATCGAGCAGGCCGAGATGGCCGCTGTCGCCGCCAAGCGCGGATTTCCCGCGTTCGAGGCCGGCGACACCGTGCGCGTGCATGTGCGCGTGACCGAGGGGACGCGCACGCGCCTTCAGGCCTACGAGGGCGTGGTGATCGCCCGCAAAGGCGGCGGGCTGAACGAGAGCTTCACCGTGCGAAAAATCTCCTATGGCGAGGGAGTAGAGCGCGTCTTCCCGCTCTATTCGCCGATGGTGGAGAAAGTTGAAGTGGTCCGCCGCGGCGACGTCCGCCGCGCCAAGCTCTATTACCTGCGCGGCCGCCGCGGCAAGTCGGCACGCATCACCGAGGCGACGAACGTCCGCGCCAAGCGGCTCGACGAGGAAGCGCGCGAGAACGC
>JBOHKB010000353.1:0-14641 GCA_050728815.1 Propylenella sp. | reverse complement strand
GGCGCCGACGCCCATGCCGATGATGAAGCCGGGGCGTCGGCCGACGCGCCGCATCAGCAGCGCCGCGGGCACCGTGCCGCATGCCGTGCCGAGCACGAATGCCGTCACCGGCAGCGTGGAGAGCGACTTGTCCGCGCCGAGCAGCATGTTCCCGGCGAGCGCGCCGCTCGCGATGTTGATCGGCGGCATGGAGCCGGCAAGCACGCCCGCGACCGCCAACACGAAGACGTTGCGACGCGCCGTGCTGTCGTCGGCTATCGTGGCGGTCGCAATCTGATCCATCAGGAATCCTCTCCGCCGAGACCGTGCACGAAAGCGCGTCTCGCAAGCGGCAGCGAACGTCCTTCGAATAGCACCTGCGGTGGATTTGTCCCCTCCGCAAGAGTCCCGATGCGGGTGACCGTCACGCCCGCCGCCGCAGCCGCCCGCTCGAAAGCGGTCGCCCTCTCCGGCCGCGCGGCCGCCAGAATTTCGTAGTCGTCCCCTCCCGTCAAAAGGCGGGCCAGCGCCAGCCCATCCATGTCGTGCGAAAGACTCTCCGGCAGCGGAACGCGCTCCGCCTCGATCGTGGCCGAGCAGCCGGACGCAGCGGCGAGCTTGTCGCAATCGCCGACGAGGCCGTCCGAAATGTCCATCGCGGCGCTGGCGAACTCCGCGAGCGCGGGCGCCAGCCGCGGGCGCGGCACCGGTAAGCGGTAGCGCCCGATCAGCGCCGCCTTCTCAGTCGCCGGCAAGGTGTCCCATGGGCCGGGCTCGCCCTTGAGGAGCGCCAGTCCCGCCGTGCCGGCGCCGATCGCGCCGGAGACGAAGAGCACGTCGCCAGCGCGGCCGCCGTGCCGATGCACCATCCGCCCCTTCGGAGCCGCTCCGAAGGCGGCAACGGAGACAACCGGGCCGCCCGCCGCCTCGATTGTGTCGCCGCCCAGAAGTCGTACGCCGAACTCCTCGTGATCTTCCTTAAGGCCCTTCGCGAAGGTGGATATCCAAGCCTCCGTCGTAGCTGCAGAAATTGCAAGGCTGAGCAGGTAGGCGAGCGGCCTCGCGCCCTTCGCGGCGAGGTCGGAGATGTTCACCCGGAGCGCCTTCCTGGCGACTAGATCCGCCGGGTCGGCGGCAAGGAAATGCACGTCGCAGGCGACCATGTCTGTAGTCACCACGAGGTCCATCTCCAGCGCGACGTCGAGCAGCCCCGCGTCGTCCATCAAGCCGAACGCGCCCTCCCCCGCGAGCGGGCGAAAGTAGCGATCGATGATTGAAAGCTCGTCGAGCGGCATCGGCGGCTTCAGCCCGACGCCGCCTTCGGGAACTCCTCCGGCCGGAAATCGTGCGCCACGCGGTCGAGCACACCGTTCACCAGCCCCGGCTCGTCGCCTGAGAAGAAGGCGTGCGCGATGTCGACATACTCGCTGATGACGACGCGGGCGGGGACATCATGGCGCTCGATCAGCTCGAACACGCCGCAGCGAAGGACCGCACGGAGCGTGAGGTCGATGCGGGTGAGCGGCCAGGTGGGCGGCAATGCCGCGTGGATGATCGGGTCGATGCGGCGCTGCGCCTTCACGACGCCGGTCACGAGCGCGCGGAAGAACGGGCGGTCGGCCGGCCTGAGCAGCTCTCCCTCCAGCTCCTTGCTCAGCCGGTGCGTCTCGAATTCGGCGATGACGGCCGGCAGCGAACAGCCGCCGACTTCCATCTGGTAGAGCGCCTGCACAGCGCCGAGCCGGGCGGCGCCGCGCTGGTTGGCGGCCCTCGTCTGCTGCTGCGGCTTCTCGCTCATTTCGTGAGCCCAAGCTCGGCGCGGAGCGCCGCCATTTCGAAAGCGGCGGCGGCGGCGACCGCGCCCTTGTTCTTTTCGCCGACGCGGGCGCGCGCCCAGGCCTGAGCGCTGTTCTCCACGGTCAGGATGCCGTTGCCGACCGCGAGCGCATTCGCGACCGCAAAGTCCATGATGGCGCGGGCCGACTCGTTGGCGACGATGTCGTAGTGCGTGGTCTCGCCGCGGATCACGCAGCCGAGAAGCACGTAGCCGTCGTAACGGCGGCCATCCTTCTCCGCCCTGATCGCCATGGCGAGGGCGGCGGGAATTTCCAGCACGCCCGGCACGGCGCGGCGCTCGAACGTCGCGCCCCGCCTCTCAAGCTCGGCGGTCGCGCCGCGCATCAGCTCGTCGCTGATTTCGGGATAGAAGCGCGCTTCGATGATCAGAAAATGCTTCGGCATCGTGTGATGGATCGGCTGGGCGCGCGGACCATGGTCTGGCGGGTTGCCGCTGTCCAGCCCAGTCAAACCGGGTCTTGCAGCCGCTCTAGGTAGCGAGCGAGCAGGTCCACCTCAAGGTTCACCGCGTCTCCCGGCCGGCGCTCGCCCCATGTGGTGACCGCGAGAGTGTGCGGGATCAGCATCACCTCGAATCGCCGGTCCTCCACGCGGTTCACAGTGAGCGAGACGCCGTCGAGCGACACGGAGCCCTTCTCGGCGATGTAGCGGGCGAGGTCCGCCGGCGCCTCGAGGGCGATGCGAGCTGTACCGCCCTCGTCGTGCCGTTCCAGCACACGTGCGATGCCGTCCACGTGACCGGCGACCAGATGTCCGCCAAGCTCGTCGCCCATGCGGACTGGGCGCTCGAGGTTGACGCGCGAGCCGGGCATCCATTCGCCGAGCGTCGTCCGGGCCAGCGTCTCGGACGATGCCTCGACATCGAAGAAAGCCCGCCCGTCGGTCGTGCCGCGCTCCACCACCGTCAGGCAAGGGCCGCCGCAGGCGATCGACGCACCGAGCGCGATCTCGCCTGGATCAAAGCCGGTGGCGATGCGCAGACGGACGCCCGCCTCGCGCGGCGTGACCGCGAGCAACTCGCCGACATCGGTCACGATCCCGGTGAACATCTCACTACGCCCGCTCGTAGAGGCTCATGACGTCCGGCCCGAAGCGCCGCCGCGCGATCCGGCGGTATTTTGGCGAGACTTCTATCTCGGAAAGCGGCAGGCCGGCGAGCGCCGGAACGATGTTCCCGCCGAGGCGCTCGGGACTGCGGAAGAGCATAGCGGCGTCGACGAGGTCGGCCTCCAGAAAGCCTCGCGCCACATGAGCGCCGCCCTCAACCAGCACCCTCGTGATCCCCTCCTCCGCGAGCGTCCTCAGCACTGCAGGTAGATCAAGCCCGGTAGCGCCGCGCGGCGCAGCGAGCGTGCGAACCTGACTCGCCTCGCCGTCCACGGAGGACCTAGCGCACGTTGCAGCGACGCTCGGTTCCTCCCCCGTCGCCGGCGACGGGGGAGGAACCAGGACCTCACCGACAAAGACCCACGTCCGTGCGGTGCCGGTGAGTACCTTTCGGTCAGGCGCGAGCGCGCCATCGCTGTCGAGCACGATCCGGATGGGTGAGCGGTCCGAGAGTCCCGGCAGGCGGCAGGTCAGCTGCGGGTCGTCCGCCTCCACCGTTCCGCGTCCGATGAGAATCGCGTCGAAGCGCGAGCGGAGCGCCTGCACGTGCCGCCGCGCGACCGGGCTGGTCACGGCCACTTGGCTCTCCCCTTCCCTGCCGATCGCATCGTCGGCGGAAACAGCAAGCTTCAGAAGCACATACGGCCGACCGCACACAACTTGGTTGAAGTGTCCCGCGTGCGCCCGCTTTGCTTCGTCGCCGAAGAGCCCGGAAACGACCTCGACGCCAGCGGCGCGCAGGCGGTCGAATCCCCTCCCCGCCACGCGTGGGTCGGGATCGGAAATCGTCGTGACGACCCGCGATACGCCCGCGGCCACGATCGCGTCGGCGCAGGGCGGCGTCTTCCCAAAATGCGCGCACGGCTCGAGCGACACGTAGAGCGTCGCGCCGCGCGCCTCCTCGCCAGCCATCGCGAGCGCAAGCGCCTCGCCGTGCGGGCGTCCGGCCCTCCCCGTGCGCCCGCGGCCGACGACGCGCCCGTCCTTCACGAGAATTGCCCCGACAGCCGGATTGGGCCATGCGGTCCCAAGCGCCCCGGCTCCGAGACCGATCGCCGCCGCAACGAAACGGCGGTCGAGCGCCTCAGTCATCGCTCGCGCGGGAGGGCTCCGCGCCGGCCAGCTCGCCGACGAAAGTCTCAAAATCCTTCGCCTCGCGGAAATCGCGGTAGACGGAGGCGAAACGCACGTAGGCGACGTCATCGAGGTTCCTGAGGCCCGCCATCACCAACTCGCCGATCTCGGCTGCAGGGATGTCCTGCTCGCCGCGGCTCTCGAGCTGTCGCACGATGCCGGACACCATGCGCTCCACACGCTCCGGGTCCACCGGGCGCTTGCGCAGCGCCACTTGCACCGAACGCATGAGCTTGTCGCGGTCGAAGGGAACGCGGCGGCCGGAGCGCTTGACCACCGTCAGCTCGCGGAGCTGTACCCGCTCGAAGGTGGTGAAGCGGCCGGCGCATTCCGGGCACACGCGACGACGGCGGATCACGGTGGAATCCTCGGTCGGGCGCGAATCCTTCACCTGCGTGTCGGCGGTTCCGCAATAGGGGCAGCGCATCCGTCAGCCCTGATAGATCGGAAAGCGGTCGGTCAACGCCTTCACCTGGCGCCGCACCGAGGCTTCCACCTCGCCGTTGCCGGAATCGCCATTCGTGACGAGGCCGTCGAGCACCTCGATGATCAGGCGGCCGATCTCCTGGAACTCCCGGATGCCGAAGCCGCGCGTGGTGCCGGCTGGCGTGCCGAGGCGGATGCCGGAGGTCACCGTCGGCTTTTCGGGATCGAACGGCACGCCGTTCTTGTTGCAGGTGATGCTGGCGCGGCCGAGCGCCGTCTCCGCCGCCTTGCCTGTCAGGCGCTTCGGACGCAGATCGACGAGCATGAGGTGGGTGTCGGTCCCGCCCGAGACGATGTCGCAGCCGCCCTTCGCGAGAGTTTCGGCAAGCGCCTTCGCGTTTTGCGCCACGTCCCTGGCGTAAAGCTTGAAGTCGGGCCTGAGCGCCTCGCCGAAGGCGACCGCCTTGGCGGCGATCACGTGCATCAGCGGCCCGCCTTGCAGGCCAGGGAACACCGCCGAGTTGATCTTCTTGGCGATCTCCTCGTCGTTGGTGAGGATGAACCCGCCGCGTGGGCCGCGCAGCGTCTTGTGCGTGGTAGACGCCGCGACATGCGCGTGCGGGAACGGGCTCGGATGGTGGCCGCCGGCGACCAGGCCGGCGAAGTGCGCCATGTCGATGAAGAGGAAAGCGCCGACCCTGTCGGCGATCTCGCGGAAGCGGGCGAAGTCGATGAAGCGGCTGTATGCCGAGCCGCCGGCGATGATGAGCTTGGGGCGATGTTTGCCCGCAAGCTCGGCCACCCGGTCAAAATCGATCAGCCCGTCCTCTCTCCTGACGCCGTATTGAACCGCGTTGAACCATTTCCCCGAAAGGTTCGGCGGCGCGCCGTGTGTCAGGTGGCCGCCGGCGGCGAGGCTCATGCCCATGATTGTGTCGCCGGGCTTGATGAGCGCCAAAAGCACCGCCTGGTTTGCCTGGCTCCCCGAACTCGGCTGAACATTGGCGAAGCCGCACGAAAATAGCTTTTTGGCGCGCTCGATCGCCAGCTCTTCCGCCACATCGACGAACTGACAGCCGCCATAGTAGCGGCGGCCGGGATAGCCCTCTGCGTATTTGTTGGTGAGCACCGAGCCTTGCGCTTCCAGCACCGCGCGCGAGACGATGTTCTCGGACGCGATCAGCTCGATCTCGTGCTGCTGGCGGCCGAGCTCCTGTCCGAGCGCCTTCGCGACATCCGGGTCAGCCTCCGCCAGCGTCGCGGCGAAGAAGGCATCGACCTCGGATGGCTCGCGGGCGGACTGGGTGGGCGGCATTCAGGCACCGTTGGCTGCGCAGAGCGACCCGGGCCGACGACCAGCAGGGCGCCGCGCCCGATAGCACAGCCGCTTCGGAATCGACAACATTCCCTGGTTTCAGTGGGTCAGCGCCGCGCGACGGGCTGATCCTGCAACGCTTTGCTGACGCCCTCCGGGTCGCGTGCGATCACACGCAAATAGGAGCGGGCAGGCTGGTCCGGCTCGGTTCTCCCCTGCTCCCAGTCGCGCAGCGTTCCGAGCGGTATTTTGAACCGGGCCGCAAACTCTTCCTGCGTCAGCGCAAGGGCGCGGCGGATGACCTTTACCTGCGGAGTCCGCTTCATGCGTGCAAGATCGGCTGTGCTCAGTGGTTGCGCGTCAGGATCTGAGCGTGCAGCTCGACTGCGCTCCGCCGGCGTCATTGCGTCGAAGCGGCTCCAGTCGCGCTTTGAGACGGTGGAGCGGTCAGTCGTCTTCTTCGTGGTATCTGCGCTTTTCATGAGGTTCAGCTCCGCGTGCGGAGATAATTCGGATGGCGTCACCACGTATGGTGTAGACGACGGACAGAAGGCGGTCGTCGACGGTCCCCAGGATGATGTAGCGCTCCTCGCCGTACTCAAATCGATCGTCGAGCCACTCCAAAGCGAATGGATCGAGGAACACTCGCTCGGCAGCTTCGAAACTAACGCCGTGCCGAGCGTAGTTCTCAGCAGCCTTGGCTCGATCCCACTCGAAGCGTGCCACTGCTCACGCCTACTGATAATCAGTAGGCCGGTCAAGCGGGCAAACGGATCGTCTGATTAGCTACTGCGCCGCCGTCTCCGGCGAGCCGATGAGGTTGGGGTCCTGCGCCAGCGCGACCGTTCCCTGCGCGTCGAGCGCGTAGATGTCGTCGCGGAAATGCACGACGCCGTCGCCGGTGGTCCAGGCGGTGAAATAGACGGTGACGATCGTCGGCGGATTGGTGACCTGCACGTCGATACGCTGTCCGGAGCGGATCGTCTCGTCCACCGTCGCCAAATTGTAGCCGGTGTCCCGGAGCACCCAGGCTACCAGCTCGCGCACATTGTGGACACGCACGCAGCCCGACGATTCGAACCGGTAGTCGGACTCGAAGAGGTTCTTGGCCGGCGTGTCGTGCAGATAGACATCGTGGGGATTGTGGAACTGCAGCTTGACGAAGCCGAGCGAGTTCTGGTCGCCCGGGTCTTGGCGAAACATGTAGTTCACTGCCTCGTCCGTGTACCAGTTCACCTGCTCAGGAAGCAGCTCCTGGCCCTGCTGGTTGTAGATGCGGATATTCTTGTCGGTGAGGTAGGTCGGCTCCGTCTGCATCTTCGGTATCAGGTCCCGCTTGATGATGGAGGCCGGCACCGTCCAGAACGGGTTGAAGCGGATTTCGTGGATCTTGCTTGTCAGGAGTGGCGTCTGGCGATCGACCTTGCCGACGACGGCGATGTGGCGGGAGACGACGACGCCGTTCTCCACTGCTTCGATGCGCGCGCCTGGGATGTTGACCATGACGTAGCGCTCTTTGGGAATGCCCGTCGCCTTGATGCGCTCCAGATTGGCCTTGAGCTGCCACAGGCGAACGTCCGCCGACACGTTCAGGGCGCGCAGAGTGTTAGCGCCCACCGTCCCGTCGGGCGGAAGCCCATGCCGCTCCTGGAAGCGCATGACAGCCGCCTGGACATAGGAATCGAAGACCTCGGGATCGCCGCTCCGCTGTCTGAGGTCGCCCGAGGTGATCAGCCGCCGTCGAAGCTCCACGACGTTCGGATCGCGGACGCCGATCTTCAGCTCCTTGTCGGCCGGCACCATGTTCCAGCCGCCGCGGGCAACGAGGTCCTCGTAGACATAGACCGCCTGCTCCATCGCCGGCAGGGTCAGCGGCGACAGGATTGGAGTGGTCGTGGTCACCGGCCGGGCGATCGTGGACTGCGCGTCGAAGCCTTCGGCCCATTCGGTCTGCTGCACGCCGGTGAGCGCGTCCTGGGCGACGCCGGAGGCCGGCGCGAGGAGGGCGCCAAGCGCGGCGCAGAGTGTCAAAGTCCGGAGCATCGGTCGCATGGCGGTGAAAACCCTCTTGCTTCGCGGTACGCGCCGTCTTCCCGCGCGCCTGCCGTTGCTAGCCGCCGAGCGCTTAACGGCCTGTTAAGCATGCCCATCGATGCGGCGCCGACGCCCCCGGCATTCGCATTCTGGCGGAAGTCGGCACGAAGGGGCAAGCCCGCCCGCCGCACGGGCCGTGCACGGTCCGTTTACCGGCGTTTGTGGCCGTTCGATGTCGCCACGCGATACGGGCGGCAGGAATCGAAGCGCCCGCGCCGCTTCCGCGACACGGGCACCCGAGAATGCGCACCGTGCGACTGGATCAGAGCCGGTAGAGGATCTGGTCGGTCCAGAAGCGCTCGAGCCGCTGCAGCGCCTTGTTCATGCTGCGGAAGTCGCCCGCCGCGATGCCGCCGACCTTCTCGATCGACTGGATGTGGCGGTTGTAAAGCTCGTTCACGACCTGCGCGACCTCGAGCCCCTTCTCGGTGAGCGACACACGCACGGAGCGGCGGTCGACCCGGGAGCGCTGGTGGCGGATGAAGCCCGAATCGACGAGCTTCTTCAGATTGTAGGAGACGTTCGAGCCGAGATAGTAGCCGCGCGTCCTCAGCTCGCCGGCAGTCAGCTCGGAATCTCCGATATTGAAGAGCAGGAGCGCCTGCACGCTGTTCACGTCGGAGCGCCCCATCCGGTCGAATTCGTCCTTGATCACATCGAGAAGCCGCCTATGGAGCCGTTCCACAAGGGTCAGCGCGTCCAGGTAGAGCGTCTTGGTGTCGTCGGGAGCGGATTCCACCGCCTCGTAACGCGCCGCCGCCTGTTCTGACATCAACATCCCTCAATCCTCGTATTCCCGCCTTTTGGGCGGTTGCGTGACGGGCACCATACGGTTGCAGATTGAAGATGTACTTAAGCGAAACCCTTAATTAAATCTTTCCGCGAACAGACCGCTCGTTTTCGAACTCGTTTTCGCCGGGAGAGTTAGCCCTCAATCGAGTGTGCGCCGCCACTCGACAAAGGTTAGCGCCAGGAAACCAAGGAAAAGGCTGGCATGCACCAGGACACGCACCGGATAGCTGCCGAACGTGTCTGAGAAGAGGGTGTACATCACCACTTCGACGGCGAGCGCCACGGCCCACATGACCGGCCCCCACACCGCGCCGATCCAAAGCCCGACTGCCGCGAGCAGGTCGACCAGCAGCAGCGTCGCGGCGCCTGCCCGTACTGCCGGCGTGAGATCGGCGAACGTCTCGGCCCCCTGCGGCACGATCCCCAATATTTGGCAGGCGCGCGCCAGCCCGACGATGAGGAGCAGCATCGCCACGACGCGCAGATAGATGACGGTAAGCGGCAGGCGCACATTCTGCGCCTCGCCATGCCCGCCCAGCGCGTCGCTCATGCAGCCCGCCCGCTCGATGTCGTTTGGGAGGCATAGGGGCGACCCAAGCGGGCGTCAATCAGCCGGAACTGAGGCCGTTTGGAGGGCGGCGGCGCGGAATGCTATCGTCGGCGGAGAGGATCGAACATCGATGACCGCGCCGCTCAGCCCGCTTCGACCCGACGTCGACCGCATCACCGGCCGGCGGCGGCTCCGCCGCAATCGCCGTACCGACTGGTCGCGACGTCTGGTGCGAGAAGCGAGGCTCACGGTCGACGACCTGATCTGGCCGATCTTCGTGGTTGACGGGGAGAACCGCCGCGAGCCGATCGACGCAATGCCCGGCATCGAGCGCCTTTCGCCCGATCTCGCGGCGAAGGAGGCCGAGCGCGGCGCGAGGCTCGGTATCCCGGCCATCGCCCTCTTCCCCTACGTGGAGATGGCGCTCCGCGACCAGACCGGCTCGGAAATCCTGAATTCCGAAAACGTCATGTGCCGGGCGACACGGGCCATCAAGGCCGCCGTGCCGGAGATCGGCGTCATTACCGACGCCGCGCTCGACCCGTTCACCGACCACGGGCACGACGGCATCCTGCGCGGCGGCGTTATCGTCAACGACGAGAGCGTGGCTCAGATCGCCCGCGCCGCCTTGCTGCAGGCGCAAGCGGGAGCCGACATCATCGCGCCTTCCGACATGATGGACGGGAGGATCGGCGCGATCCGCGAGGCGCTCGACGCCGCCGGCCATTCCGACATCGCCATCATGTCCTACACGGCGAAATACGCCTCCGCGTTCTACGGCCCCTACCGCGAGGCGATCGGCACCGATCAGACGCTGAAGGGCGACAAGCTCACCTACTACGTCGACCCGGCGAACAGCGACGATGCCATGCGCGAGGCGGACACCGACATCGCCGAAGGCGCCGACATGCTGATGGTAAAGCCGGGGCTCCCCTATCTCGACATCGTGCAGCGGATGAAGGACGAGTTCGCGATGCCCACCTTCGTCTACCAGGTGTCGGGCGAGTATTCGATGATCGAGGCGGCGGCTCGGAACGGCTGGATCGACGGCGAGCGCGCCATGATGGAGACGCTGCTTGCGTTCAAGCGCGCCGGGGCGGACGGTGTGCTGACGTACTTCGCGCCACGCGTGGCGGAGAAGCTGGGCAGAGAATTGTCTCTGAGGTAGGGGCGTGCGGGCACCTGCAGCGACCAAGCCGAAGAAGCGCGAAACGTCTAGTTTTGTTAGAGCACTTCCCAGCCCCCCGAAAACAAGCGCCGCCGGCACATTCGTGGGGGAGAGATTGCATCATGTCCGTCACGGATGAACGGAGGTACGAAGCATTGATCCTGAGTGTCTTAGGCTATCAACAACCTTTGACAAAGCGGCGCCCCGCTGCGAGAGTATTCTGCAACCGCCTTGCCTTCGCTCTACGAGGGGACATTCCCGTATGTTTGAAGTAGTTGGCTGGACTATCGTTCTTGCGTTTATCGCGACAACAATAGTCACGCTGCTGTCTCTTGCGGGGGTCATAAAACTTGCCAATCGAAAATATCTCGATCGGCTGTTTGTCGTTTTAGTGATTGAAATTGTAGCCGCCGGCTTCTTCATATTCAGAACGGGCTTTAGTCCAGAGCAGGCATATTTCCGCGAGGCAAGCGCACTTTTTGAAAAGGCCAAACTGGCCGAAAAAGAAGGGAAAATCTCGGAAGCCGACGTTCTGTTTTCAAAGATTCTTCAGCTGCCCACTGACAAGCTGCCATTTGACATAAAGGCCGTATTTCGCGAACAAGGCCATATGGCCTTTAAGCGGAAGTTATGGGGCCGCGCTGCAGGTGCCTATAGTATTTACGATGAAATAGGAAATGATGACATCGTTGTGTTAGTAAATTACGCTCGTTCTTTGCGCGCCTTGAACCGCTACGGGGATGCTGATGCCGTCTACCAGCGTGCCGAACGGATTTCTCCCAACAACTACGATGTCTTGAACGGCCTTCAAAATGTCACGCGCCGGCTTGCCGCATTTTATTTCGAAGCTGGCCGAGAGGATGCCGCAATTCCTATTTTTGAAAGAGCGAGAAACTACATAAACTCGATGATTTCTATTTCTGAGGACGGCGATAAAGAGCAATACCAAACGGCTCTGATTGCCAGAGTTAGGCTAAATTGGCAGTGGGAACGTTACGCAGAGGCTGAGGCAGCAGCCCGGCAACTTATTGACAAGTTTCCTGACTATACGACCGCTCGAGAAGACCTGGCGGCGATACTGCTTGAATACGGGCAAAAAGGCGCGCTGCCTGGAAAACTCAGCCTAGCAAAAAGAGAATACCAAGACTTGTACCGGGCCCTTGGAAAGGACAGTGACGACATATTCATCGGCAGCGGTCTTGCCGAGGCTGTCGCTTTCGCAACCGATGCAACTGTCGATGAATTCGCCGAGGCCGAAAACGCCGTCCTGCTGTCAATCGCCAATGCGCAGAAGGTTGAGGATGATCCTTATGCGTTCTACGCAGCTGCCGTGTTGTTCCATCGGCAAGGTAAGTTTGCGCAAGCGGTTGAGTACCTGAAATCGGCGATTGCAGCCGAGCGGCGAAGATCAACAAATCCCTACACGTTCGACTATATACGGCTCGTAGAGTACGAGAAAACATTGCTGCGGTGGACAGAGGTTGGAAATGCTTCTTCGTCAGGTCAATAGGAAGCCTGGAGCCTATCCTGAGTATTCGTTTTTCAAGTGCGTGCGAGTCTGGGCTCCTTGCAGCGCTATGAGCGAGCAATTCCGCCCTGCTTCTTGCCTGCCCTCTAGTTGTTCCGCGGACGCTGTGACAGCGCGTTACTCCTCTCGATACTATGATCGTGGCCGATAAGAATCCACACCGAAAGGGGTCAGCCTGCTGGCACATGCTGACCTGGGCTGAGGTGTGCGATGGATGAGCACCCATGGCCCAAGACCTGATCCTCGCGATCCTCCACCACGTCCTCGTCTTCGGCCTGGTGACGCTCGTCGTGTCGGAAGGCGTTCTCCTCCGCGGCGAGCTGCCGCCCCCGCTCCTCGACAGGCTTGCGCGGATGGACCGCGCCTACGGGTTGACCGCCATCCTCGTCATCATCGTCGGCGTCCTTCGCGTGATCTTCAGCGTCAAAGGATGGGAATATTACGTCGGGAATCTCTGGTTCTGGGCAAAGATGGCGAGCTTCGCGGCGGTGGGGCTTCTCTCGATCGCGCCGACGCTCCGCATCCTCGCCTGGCGCCGCGCGGCGAAGAGCGATCCTGCGTTTCTCGCGCCGGGCGGCGAAAAACAGTCGGCGCTCTTCTATGTCCGCGCCGAGAGCGTCTTCATCGTCTTGATCCTCGTCTTCGCGGCAACGATGGCGCGCTTCGGCTAGCACGGCCGAGGGCGCCGGGTTTCGTTTTGGCTTGATGCTTCGCTGTTGCGCACCATCTTCTCCCTGGAGGTGACGCGATGAGCCATGCCACGACGCTCGACGCCGGCGAGCTTGCGTTCGATCCGGCGGTGCATCCGGAACTCTACGAGGGCGTCCGCACGCGGAGAATCTTCGCGTTCATCGTCGACGCGGTGGTGGTGCTCTTCCTCATGGTCGCCGCCTTGTCGTCATCGGCATTCTGGGCATCTTCACGCTCGGGCTCGCCTGGCTCCTCATCCCGGCGATCTGGCCGGTGGTCGCGATCCTCTACGCCGTGCTGACGCTTGGCGGGCCGGCTTCGGCCACGCCCGGCATGCGCTTCATGGGCATCGAGATGCGCACGCTCCGCGGCGGCCACATGGATTACGGCCTCGCGCTGCTGCACGCGCTCGGCTTCTGGTTCTCCGTCGCGATCCTGACGCCCCTCATTCTCATCGTGGCGCTTTTCACGGCGCGCAAGCAGCTCCTCCACGACCTCGTCCTCGGCACGATCGCCATCCGCGCGCGCTGAGACTTGACCGGGTGATCGGCGCTTTCGCGCCGTCGCCGCAATTGCGGGCTTGCCTCCGGGCCACATCTTGACGTGGAATGGCCGCCGCGTGAGGCTCTCCGCAATGACGAAAATCGTTACCGACGCGCACCAGTTCTACCTCACCGCGCCGAGTCCCTGCCCGTATCTGCCCGGGCGCCAGGAGCGGAAGGTCTTCACGCATCTGGTCGGCCCGAATTCCGGCGCGCTGCACGATCTTCTGACCCAGGGCGGCTTCCGCCGCAGCCAGGGGATCGCCTACCGGCCCGCTTGCGAATGCTGCATGGCCTGCGTGTCCGTGCGGGTCTGCACGGAGGGTTTTCGCCCGACTCAGTCGATGCGCCGGGTCGCGCGCCTGAATGACGACCTCGTCGGCCGCTTCCGCCCGCCGCAGGCGACGAGCGAACAGTACAGCTTGTTCCGCCGCTATCTCGACAGCCGCCACGCCGAGGGCGGCATGGCGCACATGTCGGTGCTCGACTACGCGCTGATGGTGGAGGACAGCCACGTGGAAAGCGGAGTGGTCGAATACCGCCGGCGCGGTCCCGACAGCTCGGTCACCGGCCGCGACCAGGGCGAAATCATCGCCTGCACGCTGACCGACGTGCTCTCCGACGGCCTGTCGATGGTCTATTCGTTCTTCGACCCAGAATTGTCGGACCGGTCGCTCGGGACGTTCATGATCCTCGAGCATATCGCGCGGGCCCGGAAGCTCGGGAAACCCTATGTCTACCTCGGCTACTGGGTCGATGGCTCCCCGAAGATGGCCTACAAGGCCCGATTCCTGCCGCAGGAGCGGCTTTCCCCGCGCGGCTGGGTGAGAGCCGACTAACCTTTATCCACAGTTTGTTCCGGTTCGTACGAGTATCCGCGACAAATAGGCCAAAATACTGATTGGAACTGGGGGTAGAAACCGGTTACAACCTGGCGGTCGAAAAAACTGTAAGTGGGGTTCCCTCAAATGGCCAAAGCAGCGACACCAATGGACGCCTTGGTGGGTGCACGCCTTCGCTCGCGGCGGAAGCAGCTTAAGATGAGCCAGGAACGGCTCGGGAAGGAAATCGGCGTCTCATTCCAGCAAGTTCAGAAATACGAGAACGGAACGAACCGGATCGGGGCCGGAAGGCTGGCGGAGATCAGCAAAGTCTTGGATGTCCCGGTCGCCTACTTCTTCACCGGTAGTTCCGCAGGAAGCGCCGCCGACGGGGAGCGGACGGATGCACGTGCGATACTCAGTGAGCCCGGGGCCACGGAACTCCTGCAGGCATATGCACAAATCGGCAGCCTCGCCCTTCGCAACGCCGTCGTGAGGCTGGCGCGCGATCTCGCCGGCAATTTCGGCGAACCGCGCGCGGCGGGAAAACGCCCGCATGCCCGCAACGGCGAGCGGCTGTCAAAAGTCAGCCCATAGCAGCCTGACGTCATCACGCCGGACGGGAGGCGCGCTCCTCC
>JBOHKB010000352.1:0-8014 GCA_050728815.1 Propylenella sp. | reverse complement strand
CCTCCACCATGTTTCGCATGGTCCCCCTCCCCCGTCGCGTGCGACGGGGGAGGCACCACCACCGCGGCGGCTCCACCGGTCTGCGGGAACGCGATCACCACCTTGATGCCGTCGCCGCCTTCGCGCTCAAGCGCGATCTCGCCGCCCATCTTCTCCACCATCCAGCGCGCGATCGCGAGCCCGAGGCCACTCCCCGCCGATCCCGTCGCGGCGGTGTCGCGGCCGCGGTAGAAGCGATCGAAAACGCGTGGCAGCTCCTCCTCTGCGAGATGCGCGCTCTTGTTGCGGATGGCGACGACCGCGCGGCCATTCTCCGCCTCCGCGTCGAGGCGCACCGCGCCGCCGCGCTCAGAGTATTTAACGGCGTTGTCGAGCGCGATCATCAGCACCTGCTTCATCCGTTGCCGATCGGCCACGACATTCAACGCTTCGCCTATGGCGGCCTCGATGCGGATTTCGCGAGGCCGGCCCAGTATCTCCGCCTCGCGCACGGCCTCCGTTGCAACCTCACCGAGGTCCAGCGTCTCGCGCTCGAAGCGGATGCTTTCGGTCTCCGAGCGCGCCAGGACCAAGAGATCTTCGATGAGCCTCGCCATCTCGCGCGCCTGCTCGACGACGCGCTGAAGCGTCTCGCGATAAGCGGCGACGCTCGCCGATCGGCCGCGGAGCGTCACCTCCGCCTCGCCGCGGAGCACCGTGAGCGGCGTGCGGAGCTGGTGGCTGATGTCGGCGAGGAAGCGGACGCGCGAGCGGTCGCGGTCCTCGAGCGCGTCGTTCGCGGTCTCGAGCTCGCGCGTGCGCCCCGCAACCTGCGCCTCGAGGTCCGACTGGGCGGCGACGAGGAGCTTCTGCTGCGCCTCGATGCGGCCGGCCATTTCGTCGAAGCGGCGGGCGAAGAGGCCAAGCTCGTCGGCGCCGAGCGGGCCGACGCGGAAGGAGAGGTCGCCCTCGCCGATGGCGACTGCCCCGGCGCTCAAGCGCGCGACCGGCGCGACGATGGAGCGGTAGTGAAGATAGCCGGCGATGAGCGTGGCCAGGATGACGAGGGTTGAGGTTATCCCGATGCTCCAGCCGAGGAGGCGCACGAGCTCCTCGGCTTCACTGTCCGCCGCCTCGATCTCGCCGATCTCACCGGCGATCGCCTCGTCGATCAGGCGCTGGAACTCTTCGTCGAGTTGGCGGTCCACCTCGCGGAAGAAGACTCGGATCGCGGCCTCGCCCTGGCCTGTCTCCTGCATTGCGAGGAGCGCGTCGTAGCGGCGGTTCAAGTCGTCGTAGAGTTCGTGCAGTCGCGCGAGCCGCTGGAACTCCGCTTTCTGCGTCTGCTCAAAGCCCTGTCCGGAGAGGAAGTCGGTTTCCTCCTCTGTCAGGCGCCGCAGGTCTTCGAACCCCGTTCCGATGCGACCCTGCAACGCGGCGATCTCCGACGGCCCAGGCGTCCCGGTCATCAGCAGCGACGCGATCGACCCGGAATATTGATCGGCGTCGCGCGCGAGGTTGGCGACGGCCGCGAGTTGCCGGTGCGCAAGCCCGCCGCGGGCAAGGTAGTAATCGAAATTGCGGAGCGCGAAGAACGCGGCGGCGAAGAGCGACAGCACCGCCACCCCGACGATCAGCTGAAACGCCAGGATGCGAGTCCGAATCGTGAGGCCGCCCCACCGGCGCATCGGCCTGTTCTCCCGCCGGAGGCGGATCGGACGATCCGCCGTGCCTGCCGATGTTATCGCGTCGCCGCCCTGCGCAGAAGCCGCGGAACTCGCGCTCGTCATCCGCATTGAGCGGACGCGTGCATTCTTGGGAGGCCGCGACCTCTCTCCAAATTCTAACCTTCGCTTAATCCCGCTCTAACCGGCTGCAAAGTCATGTATGGACTGGAAAATTCGGTCGATTGGACATGAGGGAACGGGACGCGAACTCGGCGCTTCTGGAAGGGAGTCGCGCCCTGCTGACCGGGCTCGCGCTGTCCGTCGCGCTGGGCCTGGCCGCCTTCCCAGCCGGCGCGCAGACGTCGGCCGAGGTTCAGAAAATCGCAATCGGCTACCTTCGCGTTCCCCTCCCGGCGCGGACGCCGATTTCGCTCATCGAGCGCCCCGCGGAGGACAATGGCCTCGCGGGCGCGCAGCTCGCCATCGAGGACAACAACACGACGGGCCGCTTCACCAAGCAGGAATACGAACTCAAGGACGCCGCCGTCAGCGACCAACAGCAGGCGATGGACGCCCTCGGCGGCTTCGCCTCCGAGGGCGTCCGTTTCGTCGTCGCCGACCTGCCCGCGGACCTGCTCCTCGCCGTTGCCGACGAGGCCAAGAAGAGCGACATCCTCGTCTTCAACACCGGAGCGCCGGACGACGTGCTTCGCCAGAAAGCGTGCCGCGCCAACGTCATCCACGTCGCGCCGAGCCGGGCGATGCTCGCCGACGCGCTTGTGCAGTACCTGGTCGTGAAGAAGTGGACGCGGATTTTTGTGATCGTCGGCTCGCACGAGGCGGACAAGGCCTATGCCGACGCCATCAAGCGGGCTGCCAAGCGCTTTGGCGCGGAGATCGTGGAGGAGCGAGTCTTCGAGGATACCGGCGGCGCGCGCACGACCGATTCCGGGCTGGCGCAGGTGGAAGCGCAGATGGCTGTCTTCACGCAGGCCGCTCCGGACCACCATGTGGTCGTCACCGCCGACGAGAGCGAGGTTTTTGGCCCCTACGTCCCCTACCACACCTGGTCGCCGGCGCCGGTCGCGGGTACCGCCGGGCTCCGGCCGTCGAGCTGGTCGCCGGCGCACGATCAATGGGGCGCGGTCCAGCTGCAGAACAGGTTCGTGGATGGCTACAACCGGCTGATGACGGACAAGGACCTGAACGCCTGGACGGCGGTCAGGATCATCGGCGAAGCGGCAACCCGCACCAACAGCACCGATCCCGAGGCGATGGTCGAGTTCATCAAGGGACCGACCTTCGAGGTCGCCGCCTTCAAGGGGCAAAAACTGACGCTCCGCGACTGGGACCTGCAGCTCCGCCAGCCGATTCTGCTCGCCGACGGGCGCATGGTGGTTTCGGTGTCGCCGCAGGACGGCTTTTTGCACCAGACCTCGACGCTCGACACGCTCGGCTACGATAGGCCGGAGACGCAGTGCCGGTTATGAATGTTACCGACGGCCAGCGTGCCCGGAGGAATGAGAATGATTGAGCGGACCGCCGCAGCGCTTCTCGCCGGGATGGCTTTTGCCTTTCCGGCGCCGGCCTCGGCCTACAAAATCTTCGTCTCCAACGAAGGCGACAACACGATCACCGTGCTCGATTCCGCCTCGATGGAGGTGATCGAGACGGTGCCGGTCGGCCAGCGGCCACGCGGCATCACCATCACGCATGACGGCAAATACGTGCTCCTCTGCGCGAGCGACGACGACACCGTGCAGATCATCGATTCGGAGACCTATGAGGTGGTGGGCACCCTACCCTCGGGCCCTGACCCGGAGCTTTTCATTTTGGATCCGGCCGGCGAGCTTCTCTATATCGCCAACGAGGACGACAACCTCGTCACCGTGGTCGATGTCGCAAAGCGCTCACTCGTCACCGAGATTCCGGTCGGCGTCGAGCCGGAAGGGATGGGCGTCTCGCCCGACGGCAAGACGATCGTCAACACGTCGGAAACGACGAGCATGGCGCATTTCATCGATTCCGCTACGCACCAGATCACCCACAACGTGCTGGTCGATTCGCGTCCGCGGTTCGCCGAGTTCAAGAGCGACGGGTCGGAGGTGTGGGTGTCGGCGGAGATCGGCGGAACCGTCAGCGTCATCGACAACCCCACGCGCGAGATCAAGCACAAGATCACCTTCGAGATCGCCGGGCTGCGCGCCGAGGCGATCCAGCCGGTCGGCGTGCGCATCACCAAGGACATGAAGACCGCCTTCGTGGCGCTCGGGCCGGCGAACCGCGTCGCCGTCATCAATGCCGAGACTTACGAAGTGGAGGATTACCTGCTCGTCGGCCAGCGCGTCTGGCAGCTTGGCTTCTCGCCGGACGAGAGCCTGCTCTTCTCCACCAACGGCGTCTCCAACGACATTTCGATCATCGACGTGGCGGCGCGCAAGGTCATCAAGACCGTGCAGGTCGGGCGGCTGCCGTGGGGCGTGGTGACGACGCCGGAATAGGCCGCGCGCTGACGGGGCCGCTGCGAGCAAGAAGGGGAGAGCGATGGTGGGACGAAACGTGTTTCAATGTGGTCTTGCGGTTGTCGCGCTTCTTGCGCTCGGCCCGGCCGCCGCGCAGGCGCAATCGGGGCTGCTGACGCGGCCGATCGCTATCGGGCCGATCACGTTGTCTGCGGGGGCGCCGTTGGTTGATGCGCCGATCGAGCTGGAAACCGGCAAGCAGTACCGGCTGACAATCGTCGCCGACGGCACGCAGGAGCTTGCCATTCACGGTCCGGATTTCTTCCGCAACGTCTGGGTCAACGAGATCGTCATCAACGACATCGAGGTGCGTCCGCTCGGCGTCGACTCGATCGAATTCGACGCTGCGGGCGAGGTGGAGATATCCTTCGTCACGATACGACCAGGCACGTTCGAGCTCAGGATTCCGGGAACGACGAGCGAGACGCAGGCCGCGGTGATCAATGTGATCGACCCAATGTTCGCCCCCGGCGCTACGGGCGCCGGTGCGGCAGCGGAGGAGGAGGAAGGCGACGATGACGACTGAGACAGGCCTGGCGGCAGACTGCCGGCAGGGTAAGTGACCGTCAAGGAAGGCGTGACCGCTGCCGAGCTTTGAGGATCGCCCAATCCTGCTCTATCTTGTAAGCATGAGCCGGAAGCTTCGCACCGTCGCGCTGGTGGCGGCGCTGGCCTTGCCAATGTCCTCGCAGGGCAGCGCACAGCAGCCGCGCGCGGACGCAGACTGGCCGTGCGTCCAGCGGAAGGTGCCGGAGCTTTCGGTGGCGCAGGTCTGGTCCGGGCCGGAGATCGAGGCGGCTCTCCAAGGCTGGCGCTCCGACGCGGAGGTTGCCGATCTCGCAGCAGAGCTCGCCGCGCGCCGGCTGCCGATCGAGGAGGCGGAGACCGCGATCAAGTCGTTTGCCGAAGAGATCGAGGAAAAGGAGAAGAGCGAGAAGCTGACGGAGCTTTTTGCCGGCGTTTTCGCCTTGCTCGACGGCGAGCGCACCGACGTGATGGATGGGATCGAGCGCTACGGCCGCAGGCAGAAGCAGATGGCCGAGGAGATCCGCGAGCGCCAGTCGCAGCTCAGCGATCTGCGCACGGCCTCCCCGGACGCGCCGGACGCGGCCAAGCTCAACGACGAGCTTCTGGCCGAGGTGCGCGTATTCAACGACCGGCAAACGTCGCTTACTTATGTGTGCGAGGTGCCGACCCTGATCGAGCAGCGCCTGTTCGCGCTTGGCCGCGCGATCAGCAACCTGTTGCCCGACTGATTTCGGAGCTGTCTGGCGTGAGGGCTACTCGGCGATCGGCTTCAGCTGCTCGTCGAGGAGCGGAACGCCGTATTCGCGGAGGATCGAGTTGATCGCATCCTGGTTCTCGGCGATCAGGCCATTCAGCGTCCGCTTCCATTCCTGGTCGCTCGGTCTGACCCCCATGGTGATGCGGTAGACCATGCGCGAGCCGCCCTGCTCGTTGAGGAGGGGCGTGACGACGAGAGGCGGCTCGGCCTGCTTGGCGTGCCATCCGGCGAGCGGACCCCACAGCACCGCGGCGTCAATCTCGTCCGCCTCGAGGTCGCGGATCATCGCCTCGGCCGAAGTGCCGAGCCGCGTGTCGACCATCAGGTGGTAGGGGCGCGCCTTGGCGATCAGGCCGTGCATGGCCATGTTGGTCGCCGGCGGCGTACGCGCCACGATGCCGATTCTTTTGTCCTTGAGCCGCGGGTCGGCGAGCGTGTTGACGTCGGTGAGATCGGACTCAGGCTTAAACACGAGCGCATAGGCCGTCTGGTAGTAGGCGTTGGTGTTCTGCACCAGCACGTCGCCCTGGGCGTAGCTCATGATCACGTCGCACTTGTGGGCGCCGAGCGTGTTGCGGACGAAGCCCACCACCTCGGGGAAGTATGTGTAGGAGACCGTCTTGCCGAGCTTCTCCGCGAAGAGCTCTGCCAGCCGCTGTTCGTAGCCTTGCTCCGCCTCGTTGGAGAACGGCATGTTGTTCGGGTCGGCGCAGACGCGGAAGACCTTCGGATCGACCAGCTCGATCGCCGCGCCGAGGCCGGCCCGCTGGGCGACGCTCGGCGCGGCCACTACAAGCGCCACCGCGAGCCCGCACGCCCCCGCGAGCGCCCCGGGCAGGCGGAATTGTGGCGCGGTCATGTGCCGATACACGCGGTTTCCGCTTCCGCGTAGGACGCCGGCTTCTCCTCGCGCTTGGGAGGACGGCCGCGCGGGATGTCGCCCTGAGCGCGCGCTCTCAGATAGACGTAGATGTCGTCGATGTAGCACATGACGTTGAGGTTGGTGCCGAAGGCCGGCATGACCTTCTGCGACGCCTGGCCGACGTTCTGCTTGCCGCTCGCCACGACCTCCAGAAACTCGGCATAGGTCAGCCGCCGCATCGATTCGGCGATGGCCGGCGCGTAGCTCGATCCGAGTCCGTCCGGCCCGTGGCACACATGGCACTCCGAGTGATAGCGGCGATAGCCGGAGAAGGTGTACCAATCGACGGTACCATCCTCGGCGAACTTGAAGGTCGGATCGCCGTCCGCGTCGAAGTATTTTCCCTCCTCGTCGCTGACAATCGCCGGATCGCCGGGGCCGTCCTGGGCGTAGGCGAGAGGGGAGGTTGAGCAGACGGCAAGGGCGAATGCGGCCGCCAGTGTCCGTGCGAGCATCACGACTCCTGCCTTTGGTGGGGGCGTATCGGCAAAAGGGCCCGGCAAGGTCTTAACGACTTGCCGGGCCCCTGGGTTCAATCGCGCCCTACTATGGCAGAGCAAACACCGTCAGCGTGCCACCGAGGTTGGTGAAGTTGGCAAGGCCGGCATAGCCGCCAACGGCACCGAGACCAGCGGTCGCGACTTCCGTCGCCGCATCGCCGGCCGCGCGGCCCGGATGCACGGCGCCGTGCCAGCCAGCCGCCACTTCCGGCGACAGCAGGCCCGCCGCCAGACCGATACCGGCCCAGCCGCCGACGCCCGAAAGCACCGCGATGTACTGCTTGCCGCCGTGCTCGTAGGTCATCACGTTGCCGATAATGCCGGACGGGGTCTTGAACCTGTAGAGAAGCTCGCCCGTCTGCATGTCGACCGCTTTCAGGTAGCCCTCGAGGGTTCCGTAGAAGACCACGTCGCCGGCCGTCGCAAGCGCACCGCCCCAGGCCGAGAACGGCTCGGCGATCGACCAAACGATCTCGCCCTTCTTGGCGTCCCAGGCGATGAAGTTGCCCATGCCGCCATGGCTGTTCGGAGCCGGATACATCGCCAGCGTCGCGCCGACATAAGGCTGGCCGGCAGTGTAGCTGACGCGGAACGGCTCGTAGTCCATGCAGACGTGGTTCGTCGGCACGTAGAACAGGCCGGTCTCGGGCGAGAAGGCCGCAGGCTGCTGGTCCTTCGTGCCGAGCGCCGCCGGGCAGATGTTCTTGGTGTTGACGTCCTCGCCCTGCTTGTCGGTGGAGAACGCGTCGACGACCTTTGGCCGGCCATAGGTCGGCGAGGTCTTGTTCATGTCGACGCCGGTGGTCCAATTGACCTTGGGATCGTACTTCTCGGCCACCAGCAGCTCGCCGTTGGTGCGGTCGAGCGTGTAGGCGAGGCCGTTGCGGTCGAAGTGCACCAGGATCTTGCGGTTCTGGCCGCCGACCTGCTGGTCGGCGAGGATCATCTCGTTGATGCCGTCATAGTCCCACTCGTCGTGGGGCGTCATCTGATAGACCCAGCGCGCCTGGCCGGTGTCGACGTCGCGGGCGAAGATGGTCATCGACCAGCGGTTATCGCCCGGCCGCTGCTTCGGGTTCCAGGTCGAGGGATTGCCGGTCCCGTAGTAGAACAGGTTCAGCTCGGGATCGAACGAGTAC
>JBOHKB010000351.1:0-6267 GCA_050728815.1 Propylenella sp. | reverse complement strand
CCTCTCCCGGGTCGCTCCGCGACCCACCCTCTCCCACAGGGGGGAGAGGGTTTCCCGCACATCTCACCCGCTCCAGTCGAGGACGACCTTGCCGGACTCGCCCCTCCGCATCACCTCGAAAGCGGTGGCGAAATCGGCGGCGGGGAAGCGGTGCGTGATGATGCCGCGAATGTCGAGGCCGCTCTGCAGCATCGCGATCATCTTGTGCCAGGTCTCGAACATCTCGCGCCCATAGATGCCCTTGATGGTGAGCATGTGGAAGACGATCTTGGTCCAGTCGACTGGAAACGGCCGCGCCGGAATGCCGAGCATGGCGATCTTGCCGCCGACGATGATCGTATCGAGCATCTGGTTCAGCGCCGCCTCGGCCCCGCTCATCTCCAGCCCAACGTCAAATCCCTCGCGCATGCCGAGGCGCTGCATGACCGACTTCAGCTCCTCCTCGCTGACGTTCACCGGCACCACATCTGCCACGCGGCCGGCGAGCGCCAGCCGGTAGGGATTTACGTCGGTGATGACGATGTGGCGGGCGCCGACATGGCGCGCGACCGCCGCCGCCATGATGCCGATCGGGCCAGCGCCGGTGACGAGCACGTCCTCGCCGACGAGATCGAAGGAAAGCGCGGTGTGGACGGCGTTCCCGAGCGGATCGAGAATTGCGCCGAGCTCGTCGTCGATGTCGTCGGGGAGCGCGACGGCGTTGAACGCCGGTATCTTCACGTATTCGGCGAAGGCGCCGGGTATGTTGACGCCGACGCCCTGCGTCTCCGGATCGAGATGGTAGCGCCCGCCGCGCGCGGCGCGGCTCCTCATGCCGATGACGTGGCCCTCGCCGGAGACGCACTGGCCGGGTTTCAGCCCGCGTACGGACGCGCCAACTTCGACGATCTCACCCGCATATTCGTGGCCGACGATCATCGGCACGGGGATCGTCTTTTGCGCCCACTCGTCCCAGTTCCAGATGTGGATGTCGGTGCCGCAGATGCCGGTCTTCGCCACTTTGACCAGCACCTCGTCCGGGCTTGGCTCGGGGACGGGCTCGTTCTGGAGCCACAGGCCCGGCTCGGGCTTTGCCTTCACGAGCGCCTTCATGTCATTGCGCATCCCGGGGAAGCTTCACTTCGCTGTGGCGCCAATTTGAGAGGTCGCCAGCGCCGTCGATCTTCCCGACCTCGACCAGCGCCTGAAGTCTCGCTGCGATCGCATCGAGAAAATTGTCCCTCGCTGCTACCTGCTCCTGTTCGGTCAGCCTCAAGTCAACTGGAGGCACTCGTCCTTCCAATGCCTTTCCGCCCTGGCAACGATCATCGCCACTTTCAGCCACTGTGGCCGGACGACTGACATAATCGTGTCGTCGATCCGAGCGGTTTGATCCGCCTTCGGCAAATCCGGTTTCCCTACTGCGTCCACGGATTGAGAAGCGGCACGCCCATCGCGGCGAAGTCGCGCACATTCCTCGTAACCACTGTCATCCGATGCTCGATCGCGGTTGCAGCAATCATCGCGTCGCGTTGCGGCCGGCGATCTGGAACGTGGAGAGGCGCGCAAAGCAGGCTCGTCTCAACGCTGAACGGCAATATGCGGTCGGCGAATTGCGCAAGTACTGTGTGACGTATCCACGTCCAAAGGGCGTTACCCTGCACTTCGTCCTTCCGCCTGAGCGATAAGGCGCCAACCTCCAACTCCAGGATAGTGACCGAGGAGAGAAACTGCGCGGGTTCAGCGACTGATGACGCCCAACGTACGACTTGCGGATCGGCACGTTCCGGACGCCTCAGCTCGGAAATGACATTCGTGTCGAGCAAGAACATCAGTCGTCACTGAAATCGGGGATGCGCAATCCCCAATCGTCGCTGAGACGCGGGAACTCGAAGTCGAAGTCAGCCTCGGGTCGATCATCTGCCAGCATGTCCACTAGGCTTTTCCGGCGTCCGGAAAGGCGCAGGTAATCCTCGTGCTTCATCAGCACGTACGCGGGCTTGCCACGGTCGGTGATCGTCAGGGGTCCCTGTTTCGCGGCCCGTTTCGCCTTTGCAAGGTTCTGGTTGAACTCACGACTGGACATGGTGTTGGAGAAGTGACGCTGCATCGGCGGCTCCCGAATGTTGCTACGATACTACATCGGCGTTGCCGAGCCCCAAGTCAAGGCGCGGTCAGAGGATTCCGAGGTCCCGGCCCGCGTCTCTGAACGCCTGGATCGCGAAATCCAAATCCACCTCGCTCATCGCCGCGGATATCTGCGTGCGGATGCGGGCCTTCCCCTTCGGGACGACGGGATAGAAAAAGCCCGCGACATAGACGCCGCGCTCGTCGAGCGCCGCGGCCATCTCCTGCGCCAGCCGCGCCTCGCCCAACATGACCGGCGCGATCGGCGTCTCGCCGGGGAGAAGATCGAAGCCGGCGCTTTCCATGCCAGCTCGGAAGCGCCGGACGAGTTTCGTCAGATGCGCGCGGCGGTCGTCCGCCCTTTCGGCGATGTCGATCGCCTTCAGCGCGCCGGCAGCGAGCGGCGGGGCAAGCGAATTGGAGAAGAGGTAGGGCCGCGCACGTTGCCGCAGCATGTCGATCACCGGCTGCGGCGCGGCGACGAAGCCGCCCATGCCGCCGCCGAGCGTCTTGCCGAGCGTGCCGGTCACGATCTCAACGCGCGCGCCCGCGCCGGTCAGCGCCGGCGAGCCGCGGCCGCCTTCGCCGAGATGCCCGTGGGCGTGGCAATCGTCGACCATGACCATCGCGCCGTAACGCTCGGCGAGATCGCAGATCGCCGGCAGCTTCGCGACATATCCGTCC
Source organism: Propylenella sp. (assembly GCA_050728815.1). GTDB lineage: Bacteria > Pseudomonadota > Alphaproteobacteria > Rhizobiales > Afifellaceae > DASWJZ01. The sequence goes on along the minus strand of JBOHKB010000351.1, from coordinate 3,477 downwards.
ATCGAGAAGACGCCATCGGTGGCGATCAGCTTGAAGCGCGCGCCGTCGGCGTCAGCCTCCTTCAGCCGCGTCTCCAGTTCGTCCATGTCGGAGTTCGCGAAGCGATAGCGCTTCGCCTTGCAGAGCCGGATGCCGTCAATGATGGAGGCGTGGTTCAGGGCGTCGGAGATGATGGCATCCTCCGCGCCGAGCAGCGGCTCGAACAGCCCGCCGTTCGCGTCGAAGCAGGCCGCGAAGAGGATCGCATCGTCCTTGCCGACCCAGCGCGCGATCCGCTCCTCCAGCGCCCGGTGCAGTATCTGCGCCCCGCAGATGAACCGGACGGACGCCATGCCGAAGCCGAACTCGTCGAGCGCCGCGCGGGCGGCGGCGATCACTTCCGGATCGTCGGCGAGGCCGAGCTAGTTGTGGGCGCAGAAATTCAAAAGCTCGCGCTCGCCGCCCTGCGCGCGCTCGTCCCGGATGCGGATATGCGCCGATTGCGGCGTGGTGATCAGCCGCTCGCGCTTGTAGAGCCCGTCCGCCTCGATGTCGGCAAGTTCCTGGGTGAGATGGGTGAGCAGGGTCTGCGACACAGGCGCTTCCGTCGGTGGCTTCCGGCAATCTAGGCCGACGCGGGAGCGGCGCAAGATCGGCGGACGCGCGGCGTGGGGCGTCAGCCGAAAAGGCCCGCGTCCCAGAAGAGCTTCAGCGCAATCCCCGCGAGGATAACGAGGATCAGCCGGTCGAAGGCCTTCACGCTCATGTTCCGCGCGAGCCAGCCGCCGATCGGCATGCCGAGCGCGACCGGAACAAGGGCGGCCGTACTGTACAGAGTCCGCTCCCAGGTCAGCACGCCCGCTACCGCAAGCGCCGGTATCTGGGTTAGAACGAACGCCAGGAAGAGCGCCGAGAGCGTCAGCACGAATTGCGGACGCGAGAGTCGCATGCCGTTGATGAACGTGACGCTGACCGGGGCCGACACACCGGTCGCGCCCTGCAGCCCTCCGGCCAAGCCGCCGGCCGTCAGCGCCCACCGGCGCGCTGCTTCAGGACCGATCGCGACCTCGGGCCGCGCCATTCTCACGCCGATATAGACGATCGTCACGATGCCGAGCGCGATCGAGAGCACATCGACGGGAAGCGTCGTGAGCAGCCACGTGCCGACCAAAATCCCGACCACCGCCGAGACCAGGAGGCGCGGCAAAAACGTAAGGCCCGACGCATGCGCCCGGAATCGCCAGACCTGCCAGGAATTCGTGACGAGAAGCGGCACGGTCAGGATGGCGATGGCGAAGGGGACATCGAAGAATGCCGCAAGCGCCGGCACCGCGATGACCGGGACTCCCATGCCGGTTGCGCCCTTGAGCATTCCACCCAGCATGAGCGCCGCAAAAAGGATCAGGATCTCCTGGACCATCGCGATAGACAACGAGTGACGCGGTTTGCCGGCGGCGGGCTTCGGAGGCCGTGCGTCAGGTTCACAGGTGACGGCCAAGCAGCGACAGATCGGCTGACCCGAGGCGGTCCTTCGCCGTCCATGCCTGGTGCCAGTAGGGATAGATCAGCGGCGGGCGGCTGACCTCGTCGAGCCGACGAAGCTCCTCTTCCGAGAGCTTCAAATCCGCGGCGGCGAGGTTGTCGGCGAACTGCTCCTTCGTGCGAGCGCCGACGATGACGGTGGAGACGCCAGGCCGAGACAGCAGCCAGGCAAGCGCCACCTGCGCGCCGGATACGCCGTGTGCTTCGGCGACCTCAACGATCGCATCCACGATGTCGAAGAGCCGGTCTTCATCATAGATCGGCGGCTCGCACCACTTGCGGCCGGAATGGCGGGCTCCCGACGGGTCTTTGCCTCCGCGCCGGAACTTGCCGGTCAGCAGGCCGCCGGCGAGCGGGCTCCAGACCAGGACGCCGAGTCCCTGGTCGAGCGCGATCGGCACAAGTTCGTACTCGGCCTCTCGCGCCTGCAGCGTGTAGTGGATCTGCTGACTGACAAAACGTTGGCGATGATCGCGTTCGGCCGCCGCGAGCGACTTCATGATGTGCCAGCCCGAGAAATTCGAGCAGCCGACGTAGCGCACTTTGCCGGCGCGAACGAGGCTGTCGAGCGCTTCCATGGTCTCCTCGACCGGCGTCAGGCCATCCCACTGGTGCACCTGGTAGAGGTCGATCCAGTCGGTCCGCAGCCGCTTCAGGCTCCGCTCGCACTCGTTGATCAGATTGTAGCGGGAATTGCCGCCGTCGTTCTGCCCGCCGCGCATGTTGAATCGCGCCTTGGTGGCGATCAGCACGCCGTCGCGCTTCTTCGCCAGCACCTCGCCGATGATCTCCTCGGACTCGCCGCGGGCGTAGACATTGGCCGTGTCGATGATGTTGACGCCGGCGTCGAGGCACTGGTCAATCTGCCGCTTCGCCTCCTTCGCGCCGACGCACCCGAGCGGACCGGACCGCCCGCGCCCGAACGTCATTGTGCCCATGCACAGCGCCGAGACCTTCAGGCCAGAGCGCCCAAGCAGCCGATACTCCATCAGGTCCCCCCAAATGTCCGTACGTTTTCCTCACCGCCGAGCCGCTTCCAGGCCCGTCCGGCGCGTCCCGCATAAAACGGCCCGCGGCGCTGCCGCGGGCCTTTGATAAACCGAGAAAGCAACGTGCGCCTACTCCGCCTTCGCGGCCTCGCCGGCGTCCTCGGCGGCCGGCTCGCCTGCATCGTCTGCTTCAGGCTCGTCGGGTTCGGCCGCCGCTCCCTTCGCCTTCGTCGCGGCGCCGCCGTCGTCATCGTCCTGCTGCTTCTTCAGGGCCGCGCCCAGGATATCGCCGAGCGAGGCGCCGGAATCGGTGGAGCCGTACTGGGCGACCGCCTCCTTCTCCTCGGCGATCTCGAGCGCCTTGATCGAGAGCGATATCTTCCGGTTCTTCTTGTCGATGTTGGTGACGCGGGCGTCGACCTTCTCGCCGGGAGCGAAGCGGTCGGGCCGCTGCTCGGAGCGCTCGCGCGACAGCTCGGCGCGGCGGATGAAGGCGGTGAGGTCGGAGTCGGCGATCTTCACTTCGATGCCGGAATCCATCACCTGCGTCACCTCGCCGGTGACGATCGCGCCCTTCCTGATGCCGACGGCGGCCTCCATCGGATCGCCGGCGACCTGCTTGATGCCGAGCGAGATACGCTCCTTGTCGACGTCGACGTCGAGCACCTTGGCCTTGACGACGTCGCCCTTCTTGTAGGTCTCCATCGCCTCCTCGCCGGAACGCGTCCAGTCGAGGTCGGAGAGGTGAACCATGCCGTCCACGTCGTTCTCGAGGCCGAGGAAGAGGCCGAACTCGGTCTTGTTCTTGACCTCGCCGTCGATGATCGAGCCCACCGGGTGCTTCTCGGCGAACTCCTCCCACGGATTGCGCATGGTCTGCTTCAGCCCGAGCGACACGCGGCGCTTGGACGGGTCGACTTCGAGGATGACCACCTCAACCTCCTGCGAGGTCGAGACGATCTTGCCG
>JBOHKB010000350.1:0-6084 GCA_050728815.1 Propylenella sp. | reverse complement strand
GCGCTCGCCGCCGCGCGCGCCGGCGCGAAGGTCAGGCTGGTCGGCGCGGTCGGCAGCGACGGTTTTGCCGAGGAAGCGTTGTCGCTGCTGCGTCAGGGCGGCGTCGATCTTGCGGGCGTGCGCGTCGTCGACGGGCCCACCGGGGTGGCGCTGATCCTGGTCGAAGAGGCGGGCGAGAATAGCATCGCGGTCATCCCCGGCGCGAACGGAAGGGCCGGAGCGGCCGACGCCGAGGCGGTCGCTTTCGCCACCGGCGATATCCTCCTGCTGCAGCTCGAAGTGCCGATCCCGGCAATCGAGGCGGCGGCGAAGCGCGCACGTTCGGCCGGCGCGGCGGTGCTCCTGAACTTCGCACCGTTCCGCGCCGACGCCCTCGGGCTCCTGCCGCTCGTCACGCATCTCATCGTGAACGAAAGCGAGTGCGCGCTCGTCGCCGACGCGCTCGGCGTTGCCGGCGGCTCGATCAGCGATCAGGCGGAGGCGCTTGCGGAGCGCTATGCGTTGACAGTGATCGTCACGCTCGGCCGGGAGGGCGCATTGGCGATCGGCGACGGGAGCGTGCAGCGTGTCGCGGCGCTCGCCGTCGACGCCATGGACACGGTCGGTGCCGGAGACACTTTTTGCGGCTACCTCGCGGCGGGGCTCGTGGAGGGGATGGCGGTCAACGATGCGCTTGTCCTTGCATCAGCCGCGGCGAGCCTTGCATGCATGAAACCCGGCGCGCAACCCGCGATTCCGAGCCGCAGAGAGGTGAACGGGCGGATCGGGTCTTAGCGGGCGCCGCTCACGTCGCGGCCTGACGCGCGCTTGATCGGCGCCGGCACGAGCTTCGGCGTCGGCACGAGCCCCGGCGCGGGAAGTCGCCCTGTACTGCGGGCGGTGAGAAGCACCAGAAAAACCAGCGCGAAGGCGATCATGAAAGGGATCGCCTCCATGAAGCGGACAACTCGCATCGTCGCCTCCAGCGACCCGAACGGGCGTTGCGACAATGCCGATAACCTGCGACGGTTCCGGCCCGCGATGCCGGTCACCTATGGTTTCGATGCAGCTGCACGCCTTCGGCCGCCGGGGAATCAGCCCTTGGCCGGGCGGCCCGCCTTGCTCGCGGCGGCGATCTCGTCGAGGCTGCCCCTCGCCACGTCGTAGACGAAGCCGTAGATCGGGATGTAGCCCGGTACCAGCGGATGGCTGCGGATGCGCTGCACGTCGGCGACGACGCTCGCCGCCTGGTCGGCGATGGTGAGCCACGGGATGAAGTGGCCATGCGGTGCGCCGCCGCCGTGCTTGGGGTTCTTCCACGACTTGCCGTCGAAGGACGCGGTTTCGAGGTTGTCGTCGAGCAGGTTCGCCATGACAGCGTCGGTGAACAGCTCCATGCCGCAATTCGTGTGGTGGACGACGAACCATTCCAGCGTGCCGAGCAGCTTGTGCGAAATGACGAGTGAGCGGATGGCGTCGTCGCTCGCGCGCCCTCCGGCGTTGCGGATCACGTGCGCGTCGCCTTCCGAGAGCCCGGCATATTTCGCTGGGTCGAGACGCGCGTCCATACAGGTGAGGATGGCGAACCTGCGAGCCGGCGGAAGCGCGAGCTTACCCTTATCGCCGAAGCCGGCGACGTACGCCTTGTTCGCCTTCAGAACCTCGCCGTAGACCTTGCTTGCTGCCTTGGCCATCGCTCCCTCGCGCTTGCCGACGCCACACCTTCGCAAGGCGTCGTTCAGAGTATCGGCAAGCCTATTCGCGGCTCGTGACCCTTGCGAGGTTCAGAATTGCCGTCAGCGCGCGCCGAAGGGAAAAATCAGCGCAATCAGCGGCGTTCCAACGAGAACGACCAGGATGGAAAGCGGCAGGCCGAGCCGCCAGTAGTCGCCGAAGCGATAGCCGCCGGGCCCCATGACCAGCGTGTTCGACTGGTGGCCGATCGGGGTCAAGAAATCCGAAGCCGCGCCGAGCGCCACCGCCATCAGGAACGGGTCGGGGTTGTAGCCGAGGCCGTTCGCGAACTGCGCCGCGATCGGCGCCATGACCAAGACCGTCGCGGCGTTGTTCAGGAACGGCGTCACCGCCATCCCGGCGATCAGGATCATCGCCAGCGCGCCGTGCGGCGGCAGCGCCGAGCCCGCGACCGAGAGCCACGCGGCGATCAGGTCGGTCACGCCGGTGGTCTGCATGGCGGCGCTGATCGGGATGAGCGAGCCGATCAAAATCAGCAGCGGCCAATCCATCACGTCGTAGGCTTCGCGGAGGCTGATCGATTTCAGCACGACCAGTACGACAGCGGCGCCGAAGAAGCCGAACGCGACCGGGACGACCTGCGCCGCCACCAGCGCCATCGCCGCGGCAAGCACCAGGATCGGCACGTAGCGCCGCCGGTCCTGGCCGAGCCGTATGTCGCGCACGGCAAGCGGCAGGCAGCGCAACTCGCCGAGCGCTTCCGGCATCTGCGAAAGATTGCCCTGCAACACCACCACGTCGCCCACCTGGAATTTTATCGTGCGCAGACGCCGCGTCAGGCGCTCGCCGCTGCGGCTGACGGCAAGGACGCCGATCTGGTAGCGCTCGGCGAGTTGCGCCTGCACCGGCGTCCGCTCGACCAGCGGCGAGTCGGCCATGACGATCGCCTCCATCACGCCGAAATCGTCGCCCGTTGCGGGAGCGGGGGCAGGCGTGCCCGTCGGTTCCGTGTCCTCCTTGTTCTCTCCCTCGCTTCCCGCCAGCTTCAGTTGAGCCTGCTCGATTATCTGTTCGAGCGCCGAGGATTCCCCTTCGAGAAGCAGCGTCTCGCCGGCCTCGAGCACCCAGTTCGGGGAGGGCGTCACGCGGCGAAAGCGTTCGCGGATGATGGTCACCACCTGGACCTCGCCCTCGCCGATCTTTTCCAGGTCGGCGATGGTTTGGCCGACATAGCGAGAGTCGGGCGGGAGATGGACTTCCGTCGTGTAGCTGCGAATCGAGAAGGCGGCGTCGATCGAGGCCGCGCCCTTGCGGTCGGCGGGGAGCAAGCGAAAGGCGAAGGCGAGGAACGCAACGCCGATGGCGGCGATCGAGAGGCCGACCGGCGTGAAATCGAACATGCGGAACGGCTGACCGATCAGGTTCTCGCGCATCTGCGACACGATGACGTTGGGCGAGGTGCCGATGAGCGTCATGGTGCCCCCCATCAACGAGCCGAACGCCATCGGCATTAGCAGGTAGGAGGGCGGGGTGTTGGTGCGCCGCGCGAGCTGAAAGGCGACCGGCATCAGCATAGCGAGCGCGCCGATATTCTTGACGAAGGCGGAGAGCAGCGTGACCGCGCCGACCAGCACGATGATCATGATGCGCTGCGAGGTGATGTAGCGGCCGATGCGGCGAAGGACCTGCTCCACGATTCCGGAACGCGCCACCGCAGCGCTGACGAGAAGCGCCGATCCTACGATGATGACGATGTCGTCGCTGTAGCCGGTGAAGGCCTCGTCCGCCGGAACGATGCCGACCACGACCGCGACGAAAAGCGCGGCCATTGCCACGAGGTCGTAGCGATAGCGGCCCCAGACGAAGAAGCCCATCATCCCGAAGATCACGGCGAAGGCGAGGCCTTGCTGAATCGTCATGGACGTGGCCGTGAAGGATCAGCCGCGCTTCGCGGCATCGCGGGCGATCTTGTCCTCGGAGGCGGGCGCCTCTTCTTCGGCCGCGGCTTCAGCCTCGGGCGCTTCGCGGCTCCGATGCGGCTCGGAGATCAGGCGGATCGTCTCCTGTATCTGCTCCGGCCCGCTGATCCCCCTCGCGAGATCGCTCAGCGCCACGATGCCGACGAGCTTGCCCGTTTCGTCGAGGACCGGCATACGACGGATCTGCCGCTCGCGCATCTGGGCGAGGACCTCTTCGACGCTGTCGTCCTCCTTGCAACTGAACACCTCGCCGGACATCACGTCCTTCACCGCGACCTCGGCCGGGTGGAGGCCCTCGACGACGACGCGGATAATGATGTCGCGGTCGGTGAGGATGCCGACGAGCGCGTTTTCGTCGCCGACCACGACGGCGCCGAAATCGAACTCGGCCATCTGCGTCGCCGCCTCCTGCACGGTCGCCGTGGGGGCAACCGGATCGACGCCGCGGCTCATCACCTCAGCCACTCTCATTTGACCCGCCGCATCCCGAAACGTTCTCGACTCTCGAGCGCCCGCCATGGTTCCGCCGAGCCGGAGGCGCGCCGGCACAATACCGGCGACGGAAGGCGCGCGGAAGCATCAATCAGGCGTTGAGAAGATTCTGCAAATCCAGTGGCTTAAGCGTCATGGCGAGCGTGCCGTCCGGATCGCGGGGCCAAACCTCGCGCGGCCGGTCCCAATAAAGCTCGATGCCGTTCTGGTCGGGATCGCGGAGATAGAGGGCCTCGCTGACGCCATGGTCGCTTGCGCCGTCGAGAGGGATTTTGGCCTTGATCAGGCGTCGCAGCGCATCGCCGAGCGCGGCGCGCGTCGGGTAGAGGATGGCAACGTGGTAGAGCCCGGTCGTGCCCGGCGCGGGCGGGCTGCCGCCACGGCTCTGCCAGGTGTTGAGGCCGATGTGGTGATGGTAGCCGCCCGCCGACACGAAGGCCGCGCCCGGCCCGTAGCGCTGTGTGAGCTCGAAGCCGAGCACGCCGCAATAGAAGGCGAGCGCGCGGTCGAGATCGGCGACCTTCAGGTGCACATGGCCGATGCGCGTGCCGGGGTCGATCGGGCGAGAAAGGTCGGTCGCAGCGATTTTCGCGGCGATGGGGCGGTCCTGCATCGGCGAAACTTAGTGACGCGGGGTGGTTCGCGCCAGTGTACAGGCCGACGGTGCATGAGAGCCTTCTCCCCTTGCCTTGTGGGAGAAGGCGCCGTTCGGGTTTTCCCGAACGGCGATGAGGCTATCGTCGGGGCCGCCCTCGCTACTTGCCAAGAACTTGCGGCTTTGCGCTGAGGAGCGTGTGGTTGGAGGGTTTCCGGCGCAAGAGGAGCTTCTCGCCAACGCGCGAGATTTCGACCTCCTGGCCGGGCTCGCCTACCTTGCCCGGTATCGAGATCGTCAAGCTTTGATTCTCGGCTAGCGTCGCCACGAAGCGCACGGGCGGACCTGTGTCGCCCTCCGCCATCGTCGCGACGACCCGGTAGCCGTCATCCTCGCTCGTGTAGTAGACGACGCCGCGAAAGCCGCCGAGCTCGATGCTCTCGGCTCCCAAGGGGCGAAGCTCGCCTGCGTGCGCCGGAAGCGCCAACGCGGCAAGGCAAAGCGCCGCTAGAGCCATGAACCTGCACATCGTGCGCTCCTCCAGTTGTTCAAATGCCGACTCTCAATATTCCGTCGTTTGCGGTTCCGTTGTTCGCGGCGGAATGCAGAACACCTTGAAGTAAGTGCCCTCTGTGACCAGCCTCGATTGCGCGGCGTAGAGCGTGCCTTCCCGCAGGCAGCCGGTGAAACTGAGTTGCGGACCGGGCGCATAGAAACTGTGGATCGCATTGTTGCGCTGACAGTCGGGCGCTGCGGTCGAGAGAGCGCATACGAGAATGAGAATGGTCATCATGCGCCCCAGCCACGAGCGTCCATCAGGCGCTTCCCATGACTTGCGCGACGGGCGCATCATACAAAAGTATGAGATTCTTCTCGATTTTTCGGCAGCCACTAAGTCGGCTCAATACGCTCTACTTGTCACGCTTGTTGACGGCCAGAAATCCCCAAGTTGCCGGCCAATATCGGGTCAATCAACGTCAATATCTTTTCAACCGTTAAATGTGAAACATCGAATTCGATCCCTAATCCAGGGTTGTGCCTATCCAACTACCGTTTGACCGGCGGGATCAAGCGCGCGACGAGCGCCACCAGATCAGCCTGCCGCGACACCCCCATCTTGGCGAAGATGTGCTGCCGGTGCGACCGCGCCGTCGTCTCGCTGACCCCGAGCGCCGCCGCCGCTTCGGCAAGACTGTCGCCGGCGACGAGGCGGTGGAGCTGCTTCGTCTCCGCCGCGGTCAGCCCGAAGATGTGGGCGACCGCGTCGAGGTCGGGCGGCAGCGACGCGCCGGGCGGCGCGATGAAGACCGCCGCGGTCGCCTGCGGCATCAGCCGCGTTCGCAG
>JBOHKB010000349.1:0-14160 GCA_050728815.1 Propylenella sp. | reverse complement strand
GTAGCCGGGATGAACCGCGTCGGCGCCGGTGATCTCGCAGGCGGACACGATGCTCGGGATGTTGAGGTAGCTCTCCGACGCTGCCGGCGGTCCAATACAGACGCTTTCGTCGGCGAGCCTGACATGCATGGCGTCGGCGTCGGCGGTGGAGTGGACGGCGACGGTCTTCACGCCGAGCTCCTTGCATGCGCGGAGCACCCTAAGCGCGATCTCGCCGCGATTGGCGATCAGGACCTTGGAGAACATCGGTGCGAGTGCCGCTTATGCGCGCTCATTCGCCTGCTCGATAATCATCAGCGGCTCGCCGAACTCGACCGGCTGGCCGTCTTCCACGAGGATTTCCACGACCTTGCCGGCGCGCGGCGCAGGAACCTCGTTCATGTGCTTCATCGCCTCGACGATCAGGATAGTCTGGCCGACCCGCACCTGGTCGCCGACCTCGACGAACGGCCGCGCGTCTGGCCCCGGCGCGCGGTAGGCGGTCCCCACCATCGGCGACGGCACGCAGCCCGGATGACGCGACGGATCGGCAAGCGACGGGGCCGGCGTCGCCTTCTCCGCCTCAGCGCCGTCCGCCTTCGGCGGCGGGACCGCCTGCAGCGCGGCGGGCGCTGCGCGGGAGACGCGGATGCGGTAATCGTCCCGCCCGATCTCGATCTCGGTCAGCTCGGTTTCCGTGAGCAGCGTCGCAAGTTCGCGGATCAGTTCCTTGTCGATTCCGAGCTTCTTGTCCGCCATGCTCAGGTCCGCTTGCCGGATTTCGCCTTGAGGCTCGCGATCGCGTCGATCGCCAGCAGATACGAGTCGGCGCCGAAGCCGCAGATGACTCCCTTGGCGGCGGCCGACAGCGTCGAGTGGTGCCGAAACATCTCGCGCCGGAATACGTTTGAGAGGTGCACCTCGATCACGGGAGCGTCGATCGCGCGGATCGCGTCGTGGAGCGCGATGGAAGTGTGCGAGTAGGCGGCAGCGTTCAGAACCACGCCCGCCGAATCCGCCGCCTCGTGCAGCCAGCCGACGAGTTCGCCCTCGTGGTTCGACTGGCGGAAGACGGTCTCGAAACCCCGCTCGGCCGCCCGCGCGCGCGCTTTCGCTTCGATCTCGGCGAGCGTCAGGCCGCCGTAGATTTCCGGCTCGCGGGCTCCAAGGCGGTCGAGGTTCGGACCGTTCAGGATATGGATCGCAGAAGAAGCCATCGGCGGATGATCTCGGCGGTATCCGGCCTCTGGCGGCCCCGTTCGCCGCTTATAGGCGGTTTGCCAAACTGCGCAAAGCCGCCGGCATGCCGCTTCGGGCGAGGCCGCTGTCATACGGCTGCAAAAAAAGTGATGCATCGTGCGGCACGTCAGCGACTCGGCGCGGGTGAGTCGTCTTCGAAAGCCATCGGGACCCGGCGGTTTTCCCCGCTTTCCTCCCTACCCTCACCCGATCGCGGCCGGCGCCCCTCTTCCCACGCCTCAAAATTGTCAAGACTTGACCCTCCGTTTGGCTCGCAATTAGCGTCGCTTGTGCCGCCGAGAGTCGCGGGTCGCGACGGGTGGCGGTTTCCAGAGTACCGATGTGTCATGCGGGCCGGCGGAGCGCTTCGCCGGAGCGGAAAATCTTGTGCTTGGAACAACAATATCTGGGTGACTAACGGGTTGTTAACCCCTATATGTTGAGGTTTCGGAGATTTGCGCCTTGGGGCCGGAATCGTGCCCGGGAGGCGCTATCTAGAGGGCGCCGGGGCGGTTTTCGGTGCTAGAATTGCCGGGCCCTTCGGCTCGGTTGTCGGAATCAGGAGCGGGGCAAAATGCGGATTGATCGGCACTACACGAAGGACGGCCAGTCGCCTTACGAGACGGTCCCGTTCCGCACTGCGACGAGCGAGATTCGCAATCCCGACGGCTCGGTCGTCTTTCGCCTCGACAGCATCCAGGTGCCCGCCGCCTGGAGCCAGGTGGCGACCGATGTGCTGGCCCAAAAGTACTTCCGCAAGGCGGGCGTGCCGGCGCGACTGAAAAAGATCGAGGAAAATTCCGTCCCCTCATGGCTCTGGCGTTCACAGGCCGACGAGGACGCGCTCGCCAGCCTCCCCGAGGCGGATCGGAGCGGCTCCGAGACCGACGCGCGGCAGGTGTTCGACCGCATGGCCGGTGCGTGGACGTACTGGGGCTGGAAGGCCGGCTACTTCTCGTCCGAGGCGGACGCGCGCGCCTTCTTTGACGAACTTTGCCACATGCTCGCGACTCAGAAAGCAGCGCCCAACTCGCCGCAATGGTTCAACACCGGCCTCTACTGGGCCTACGGCATCGATGGGCCGAGCCAAGGCCATTACTACGTCGATCACTGGACGAAAGAGCTGGTGAAGTCGGAGACGGCGTACGAGCATCCGCAGCCGCACGCCTGCTTCATTCAGTCGGTGACGGACGACCTCGTCAACGACGGCGGCATCATGGATTTGTGGACGCGCGAGGCGCGTCTCTTCAAATACGGCTCCGGCACTGGCTCGAATTTCTCGCGCCTCCGCGGCGAGGGCGAGCGGCTCTCCGGCGGCGGAAAATCCTCCGGCCTGATGAGTTTTCTCCGCATCGGCGACCGCGCCGCCGGCGCCATCAAGTCCGGCGGCACGACGCGCCGCGCCGCCAAGATGGTGATCGTCGATGCCGACCATCCCGACATCGAGGCCTTCACCGACTGGAAGGTTAAGGAAGAGCAGAAAGTCGCCGCGCTCGTCGCCGGCTCGAAGGCCTGCGCCAGGCACCTGAGCCTCATCATGCGCGCCTGCGTGAACTGCGAGGGGCCGGGCGACGACTGTTTCGATCCGCAAAAGAACCCGGCGCTGAAGCGCGAAATCCGCGCCGCCAAGAAGGCGAGCGTGCCGGAGAACTACATCCAGCGCGTCATCCAGTTCGCGCGGCAGGGCTACACCAAGATCGAGTTCCCGATCTTCGACCTCGACTGGGATTCTGAAGCCTACCTCACCGTCTCCGGCCAGAACTCCAACAACTCGGTGCGCGTCACCGACGAGTTTCTCCGCGCGGTGGAGGAGGATTCTCCCTGGAACCTCACCTTCCGCATTACCGGCAAGGTGGCGAAGACGCTTCCCGCCCGCGAGCTTTGGGAGAGGATCGGCTACGCAGCCTGGGCCTCGGCCGACCCCGGCATCCAGTACCACACGACCATCAACGACTGGCACACCTGCTCGGCCGACGGCGAAATCCGGGCGTCGAACCCGTGCTCGGAATACATGTTCCTCGACGACACGGCGTGCAACCTCGCGTCGCTGAACCTGCTCCGCTTCCGCGCCGGCTCCGGCGAGGAGGCGCGCTTCGACACGGAAAGGTTCGAACACGCAGTCCGTCTGTGGACAATCGTGCTCGAAGCCTCCGTGCTGATGGCGCAGTTCCCGTCGAAGGAGATCGCGCGGCTCTCTTACGACTACCGCACGCTGGGCCTGGGCTACGCCAATATCGGCGGCCTCTTGATGACTTCCGGCATACCCTACGATTCGCCCGAGGGCCGCGCGATCTGCGGTGCCATCACCGCCATCATGACCGGCGTTTCATACGCGACCTCGGCCGAGATGGCGGGTGAGCTCGGCGCGTTCCCGGCCTACGAACGGAACCGCGACTCGATGCTCCGCGTCATCCGCAACCATGCACGCGCCGCGCACGGCCATGCCGACGGCTACGAGGCGCTCGCGACATCGCCCGTTCCGCTCGACCACGGCGCGCTCGCGGCGCTCGCGGCGCTCGGCGAGAACGGCAAGAACCTCGGCGAGCACGCGAAAACCGCCTGGGTGAAGGCGGTCAATCTCGGCGAGGCGCACGGCTACCGCAACGCGCAAGCGACGGTGATCGCGCCGACCGGCACGATCGGCCTCGTCATGGATTGCGATACGACCGGGATCGAGCCGGACTTCGCGCTGGTGAAGTTCAAAAAACTCGCCGGCGGCGGCTACTTCAAGATCATCAACCGCGCGGTGCCCGAGGCGCTCGCGACGCTCGGCTATTCGCTGTCGGAGACCGCCGAGATCATCGCCTACGCGGTCGGCCGCAGCACGCTCAAGGACGCTCCGCTCGAAGACGGGCGCGGCATCAATCACAAGACGCTGAAGGACAAGGGCTTCACGGACGAGAAGCTCACCGAGCTTGAGAAGGGCCTCGCGTCGGCCTTCGACATCAAGTTCGCGTTCAACAAATGGTCGCTCGGCGAGGATTTCTGCCGCAACGCGCTGAAGCTCACCGACGAGCAGCTCGCCGACCCGCAGCTCGACCTCCTCTCCGCCATCGGGTTCTCGAAGAAAGAGATCGAGGCGGCGAACATCTATTGCTGCGGGGCGATGACGCTGGAAGGCGCGCCGCACCTGAAGGAGGAGCACCTCCCCGTCTTCGACTGCGCGAGCCCCTGCGGCCGGCTCGGCACGCGCTATCTCTCGTGGGAGAGCCACATCCGCATGATGGCGGCGGCGCAGCCCTTCATCTCGGGCGCGATCTCCAAGACCATCAACATGCCGAACGCGGCGACCGTGTCGGACTGCAAGGCCGCCTACACGCTTTCCTGGAAGCTGGGCTTGAAAGCAAACGCGCTCTATCGCGACGGCTCGAAGCTCTCGCAGCCGCTCTCCGCCGCCTTGATCGCCGACGAGGAGGAGGACGAGGACGAAGCGCTCGAATCGCTGATCGCCGCGACCGCGCCTGCCCGCGCCGTCGCTGCCGCCGAGCGGATCGTCGAGCGCATCGTCGAGCGCGAGGTGCGCGGACGCGAAAAACTCCCCTCGCGCCGCAAGGGCTATACGCAGAAGGCGATCGTCGGCGGCCACAAGGTCTATCTCCGCACCGGCGAATATGACGACGGCCGCCTCGGCGAGATCTTCATCGACATGCACAAGGAAGGCGCCGCCTTCCGCGCGATGATGAACAACTTCGCGATCGCTGTTTCGCTCGGCCTGCAATACGGCGTGCCGCTCGAGGAGTACGTGGAGGCGTTCACCTTCACACGGTTCGAGCCGGCGGGCATCGTCTCCGGCAACGAGGCAATCAAGAACGCGACCTCGATCCTCGACTATATCTTCCGCGAGCTGGCGGTCTCCTATCTCGGCCGCCATGACCTCGCGCACGTGCAGCCCGAGGATATCGGCTCGACCACGATCGGCCGCGGCGTCGAAGCAGAGAAGCCTGCCCCCGCCCCCGTCTCGAACGGTTTTGTGCGCGGCCAGACGAGCCGCTTCCGCCTGCTCGGCTCGGACGCGCGCAACGAGCCGAAGGGGGAATCGCGTGGCCAGGGAAGCGGCAGCGCGCCAAAGGCGAGCGGCCAGGGCAGTGTGACGGCGATTTCCGCGGCGAAGGCGATGAGCCTTGCCGGACAGGTCGCGTCCGCGCTCCGCCGCGAGCTTGCGCCGGAGGTGTCGCCCTCCGGCGAGCCCGCCGGCTACGCCGCCAACGCGCCGAAGCCGGGAGCCGCCGCCCGCATTTCCTCCCCCCTCGCGGGGGAGGTGGCCGGCGCCAGCCGGCCGGACGGGGTTGGTTCCGCACACTCCACTCCCGACAAATCCGCCCTCGCAGCGCAAGCGCGCATGCAGGGCTACGAGGGCGAAGCCTGCGGCGAATGCGGCAACTTCACCATGGTCCGGAACGGCACGTGCCTGAAGTGCGAGACGTGCGGGGCCACCAGCGGGTGCTCGTAGTACTTGCCTAGTCTGATTGGACAACGCGGGGGGCCGCGCGTCGACCGTCGCCATGTGAGAGGCCTAACCTTGGCGAAGTATGCGCGTAGAGCCGATTTCCCTGGGCAGATTTACGCTGACCATGTTTGGAAAAACCACCAGATTCCAGAGCTACTCTGGCATTACACCGACGGATCCGGTTTCCTTGGAATAGTGAATTCTCGATCTCTTTGGTGCTCCGAGTTCCGATACCTAAACGACCGTGAGGAGGTCCTTCTCTTTGCTCGCCTCTTTCAAGATGTGCTCAAAGATCGGCTCTTGGCGGTATTCGCCGAAAACGACGTAGTTGATATTGTAGCTACATCTGAGTTATTCCAAACATGGAATGTGTTTGTGTCCGCCTTTTGCGATGAAGGCGATAGAAACGAGCATTGGCAGCACTATGCAAAACGTGGAGGCTATGCGCTGGGCTTTGACCCCAATCTGCTTCGCACACTCGCGAAGTCCCAGAGCTTCGACATCGGTCCCGTGATGTACGGCTCGGACACCGCCGCAAATGTCGCTGCTGCCGTGATCGATGACAACCTCCACAAGCTCACGTCGTTCAAGAGCCCTCTGCCGCAGCAGGATATCAATGCAATATCGGTTTTCTTTTGCCGTTTGATCCTGCAGTTCGCTCCGTTCTTTAAGCCGGCCTCTTTCGCAAGAGAACGCGAGTGGCGACTTGTACATGTTGCGGGTCTTGGAGATTCACGACTCCACTTTCGATCACACAAAGCGTTCGGGATTGTTGAGTATGTAGAGTTCGGTTTAATGGTTGATGCGCAAGGTAAGCGACGACTGACTGGTGCTCCACCAAAAGCGCTCATCCCACGGGTCATTGTCGGCCCGGGGAATGAGTCAGACGGTTGGCTGAAACAAAGCGTGCCGGGCGAGTTGCTCGCGACGCAAGGATTTGAACCTAGGATATCTGAGTCGTCATCCTCCTACCGGTTCCTCGAGTAGGCATAAGCTGCGGCAAGTCGAGGCTCGCGCCGCGGCGCAACGGGATGGCGCAGACACCGTATCATCGTCGCCATGAGTTCTGAGGCGCTCCGAAAGGATGCGGTGCACGGTCTGCTGCGTGCCCTGAGATGCCCCGCGGCCTCCGCCACCGACATCTTGAGCGCCGGCAGCACCGTCTCGCGAAGGACGGCGCCCCGATGGGTCCGGCGCGCGTTCAGGACGCCGCCCGGCGCGCGGTGGTCGAGCCATTTCTCTCCTCGACGCGCCGGATCAACGCACCCTCAAGATCGTCGGCGAATTCCGGGTCGGCCTTGATCGCCTCGATGCTTCGCGGCTTCGGGATTGCATCGCCGTCGGCGCGCATCAGGGCCAAATGCCCCGTCAACGCCTCTGCCGCATTCGCAAGCGCCTCTTCGAACGTGTCGCCCGCAGAAATGCAACCCGGCAAATCGGGGAAGCTCACGCCGTAGCTCGTCCCCTCGTCCTTGTGCACGAGCGCGATGTATCCGGCGATGGCGTCCACCTCTCTCCTGTCGTCATGCCATGGCTTGACCATGGCATCCATTCCGCGCTTCTCACGACGGTTCCGGAATGGATGCCCGGATCAAGTCCGGGCATGACGACCGTTGAAGGGATCGTCTGCCCCCTGATTCCCTCCGCCAGGCACTATTCAAGCCGCACGCCGCTTCGCTGCCCTCCGCTTCGGCGCCGCCGTGCGCTGCGCCGTCTTGCGCCCCTGGGTCCGCGCCGGCTCGTGGTCGGAGCCCGCCTCAGGCGCGCCGAGCGTGTAGTCGTATATCTTCTTGCCGATCCAGCCGTAGATCAGCGCCCTCAAGATACGTCTCACCACGACCGCCTCCCTGATTGATGGGTCAGCCTGAGAACGCCGGAAGCGCCCGCTCCGTTCCCGCTGAGCCGAAAAGCCGCGATTGTCCGTTGTGAGCGGAGCGACCATAGTAGGAGATCAGGCCGTGCGTGCCGCATCGACCCATGCCCACGCCAGCCGCATTTGCGTAAACGCAACGCCGACCGGACGGAGACGTGGCGAATGGATATTCGAGCGACGCTGACGGAACTCTGTGCCGCCTTCAACGCGCACGACCTCGATCGCATCATGTCGTTCTTCTCCGACGATTGCGTCCTGGAGATGCCGAGGGGAAGCAAGCCCTGGGGCTCCCGTTTCGAAGGCAAACGAAACGTGCGAGAGGCGCTGG
The DNA here is from genome assembly GCA_050728815.1 of Propylenella sp. GTDB lineage: Bacteria > Pseudomonadota > Alphaproteobacteria > Rhizobiales > Afifellaceae > DASWJZ01. The sequence continues at coordinate 6,294 of JBOHKB010000349.1, read as the reverse complement.
CGACGCGCTTCGAGGGCCTGCCCGACGTCCACTACGGCAACGCGCAGCATTTCGTGGACGCAGCCGCCGAGACCGGCATCTCGAAATGGACCCTCACAGGCACGACCCGCGAGGGAAAGGGCATCGAGGTCCAAGGCTGCGATTTCTACACATTTCGCGGCGGCAAGGTGATCCGCAAGGATTCCTACTGGAAGATCGTGGAGTAGGAACGCGGCCGTATCCTTTCATTCCCTGACGACCACGACCCTGGTCCGCTTTCGACTGCCGTCACGAGACGATTGAGGCGCAGTGCGCGTTCAACACCGGGTGAGCCGTCCGGCAGCCCGCGTCACGAATTCGCGCCCCGGCGGGATCAACCTTGTCGGGGGGGCCGCGCCGCACTATGCCGCGCTTGCCCGGCGGCACGGCCGAGGCGGAGCTAGCGATGGTCGACGTCGGAATCATTGGCGCGTTTCTGGGCGGGTTCCTGTCCTTCGTGTCGCCCTGCGTGCTGCCGCTCGTGCCGCCCTATCTCTGCTACATCGCCGGCGTCTCGATCGAGGAGTTCGCCGAGCCTGAGCCCGAGGGCAAGACCCGGCGCGACATCGTGCTTTCGGCGCTCTCCTTCGTGCTCGGCTTCTCCACCGTGTTCGTGGCGCTCGGCGCGACCGCGAGCGTCTTCGGCCAGGCCGTGCAGCGGCTGACCGTCTTCCAGGTGTCGCTCTTCGGCTTCGACGTCTCGCTGGCAGCGCTCATCGCCGGCATCGTGATCGCCGCGATGGGTCTGCACTTCCTCGGGGTGTTCCGCCTCTCGTTCCTGTCGCGCGAGGCGCGGGTCCGCGTGGCGGAGAAGCCGCCTGGCCTCCTGGGCGGCTACGTGCTCGGCCTTGCCTTCGCCTTCGGCTGGACGCCCTGCATCGGCCCGATCCTCGCCGCGATCCTGGCTCTCGCCGGATCGGAGGAGACTGTCGCGAGCGGCGCCTTCCTGCTCCTCGTCTATTCGCTCGGGCTCGGCGTGCCGTTCCTCGCCGCCGCCGGCTTCGCGCCGGCCTTCCTCAACTGGTCGGGCGGCTTCCGCCGCCACTTGCCGGCGGTGGAAAAGACGATGGGCGGGTTCCTGGTGCTGACCGGCGTGCTCTTCATCACCGGCCAGGTGACCGCCTTCTCCTATTGGATTTTGGAAACGTTCCCGACGCTCGGCACTATCGGGTGAACGGCGCGACGGCCTGGTTGCAGACCAGCATTGTCGTAGCTACATTAGCGCTACAGGAGAACACCAATGTCCAGCGATGCAGTCGTGCGCGCCCGGATCGACGGGCGGGTGAAGGCGGAAGCAGCACGCGTCCTCGCGCGAATGGGGCTCACGGTGTCTGACGCCATCCGGCTCATGCTCGTGCGCGTCGCCGCCGATCGAGCCCTTCCGTTTGAGGTGAGAGCGCCGAACGACGAGACGCTCGCCGCGATGCGAGAGCTTGAACGCGGCGAGGGCCGATCCTTCGCGTCGGTCGAGGACCTGATGGCCGACCTGAGTGCGCCGGATTGAGCGCTCGTCCGCCTTCCGCCGCGACTACAAACGCATCGTCTCCAACCCTCGCCATCGGGATGTGCCGAGACTCTTGAGCAGCGTCGTGGAGATGCTTGCGGCCGACAAGGCTCTGCCTGAGGCGAGACGAGACCATCCGCTTGCCGGCAAACTGGTCGGGCTATCGCGATTGTCATCTCAAGCTCGACCTAGTGCTGATCTACAGCAAGCCGCCCCACGCCCTCTATCTCGTGAGGCTCGGCTCGCACAGCGACCTCTTTCGTAGCTAAGTGTGAACGGGCGGGGATGACGTCCTTCTCACGCGGCAACGCGCTTAGCAGGCTTTCGCTTCGCGTTGGGCCGTCTGGCCCCGCGCCGAGCCGGGACTGACTTGCCGGACGGCAGAAGAAGATCGGCCGGAATTCCGAACCGCGCGCGCAGGCGCTTTACCATCGTGAGACTGAGCTCCTTCTTGCCGCGAAGCACTTCGCTCACGCGGCTCGGCGTGCCGAGGATCGGCACGAGGGCCCTGCGCGTCAGGCCGTGCTGATCCATCAGGAAGGCGATCAGTTCGGCTGTGCTTGGCCTCTGCCGCGGTCATTTCTGTTCCTCGTAGGCCGCGATCAGCCGCGCCTGAGCCTCAAGGCGCGCCACGTCGGACGGATCGTCCGAGCCCATCAGTCGGTCGACGAGGGCGCGGGCGCGAGCCAGCTCGGACTCGCTGTCGATCACGATCAGGGTTGCATCCATCACACTGTCTCCGCATCGATCTCTGGCCATCGTCCGCGATGTCGAATAACACCCAGTCCACCTGAACGGGAGTGACGAACATCCCCGCCGATCCCCGCACCGCCATCCTCGCTGATATCGCCGCCCGCGCCGGCGAGCGCGAGGCGTTCCTCGCAAAGCTCGTACGGACGCCCTCCTCCAACCCGCCCGGCGATTGCGCGCCGATCGCCGAGGTGGCGGCTCGCCTGCTGGAGGGCCTCGGCTTGACGGTGGAGCGGCGCCCGGTGCCGGAGGAGGCCGCGCGCGCGGCCGGCATGATCTCCGCCACCAACCTCGTGGTGAGACACCGTTTCGGCGACGGCCCGACGATCGCGCTGAACGCCCACGGCGACGTTGTGGCGCCGGGCGAGGGATGGACGCATCCCCCATTCGCTGCTGAGGTCGCCGACGGCGTCATGTATGGACGCGGCGTCGCCGTCTCGAAGTCGGACTTCGCGACCTACGCCTTCGCGCTTCTTGCGCTGGAGACCGTCGCGGACAAGCTCAAGGGCGCAGTCGAACTCCACTTCACCTTCGACGAGGAGATCGGCGGGCCGATCGGCCCGAAGCGGCTGCTCGATGAAGGCGTCGTCAAGCCGGACTTCTGCATCTCGGCCGGCTTCTCCTATTCCATTGTCACCGCGCACAACGGCTGCCTACATCTCAAAGTCACGATCCGCGGAAAGTCCGCACACGCGGCGGCGCCCGAGACCGGACGCGATGCGCTGGAGGCGATGAACGCAGTCCTCGCCGCGCTCTACGCGGAGCGGAAGGACTATGCGGGCCGCGTGTCGAAGCATCCCGGCATCGGGCACCCGAACTTGACCGTCGGGCTCATCTCCGGCGGCATCAACACCAACGTCGTGCCGGACGCGGTGACGATCCGTCTCGACCGCCGCATGATCCCGGAAGAGAACCCCGAGCAGGTCGAGGCGCATCTCCGCCTGGTGATCGCCCGCAGCGTCAAGCAGTTCGCCGGGATCAGCGTGGAGATCGAGCGTGTGCTTCTCGCCTCGCCGCTCCGCCAGCTTCCGGGCGCCGAGAAACTGATCGAGCCTCTCCGCCGGCACGCCAAGGACATCCTGGGTGAAGAGCCAGAGATCGAGGGCGTGCCGCTCTACACCGACGCGCGCCTCTATGCCGAGGCGGGCATTCCCACCGTCTCCTACGGCGCCGGGCCGCGCTCATTCCTGGAGGCTAACGGCCACCGCGCCGACGAGCGCCTGAAGCTCTCCGACCTCGCCGCCGCAACTTCGATTGTCGCGCTCACCCTCGCGGACATCCTCAAGAGATGACCTATCCGCGCGACATGGTCGGTTACGGCCGCAAGCCGCCCGACCCGAAGTGGCCGGACGGTGCGCTGATCGCGGTGCAGTTCGTCGTCAACTACGAGGAAGGCGGCGAGTCGAACATCCTGCACGGCGACCCGACGTCCGAATGGCTGCTCTCCGACATCGTGGGCGCTGAGCCCTGGCCCGGCCAGCGCCACATGAACATGGAGTCGCTCTACGAATTCGGCTCCCGCGCCGGTTCCTGGCGCCTGTGGCGCGCCTTCACCGAGCGCAAAATCCCGGTCACCTCTTTTGCTGTGGCGACCGCGATGGCGCGCAATCGGGAAGTAGTCGCGGCGATGAACGAGGCAGGCTGGGAGATCGCGAGCCACGGCCTGAAATGGCTCGAATACAAGGATTTTCCCGAGGACGAGGAGCGCGAGCACATCCGCGAGGCCGTGCGCATCCACACAGAAGTCGCCGGCGCGCGCCCGCTCGGCTTCTATCAGGGCAAAGCGTCGGTCAACACGACACGGCTCGTCATTGAGGAAGGCGGCTTCGTCTATTCATCCGACAGCTACGCCGACGACCTCCCCTATTGCGTCAGCGGGCCGAAGGGGCCGCACCTTATCGTCCCCTACACGCTCGACGCGAACGACATGCGCTTCGCGACCGCGCAGGGCTTCAACTCCGGCGACCAGTTCTTCGCCTATCTCAAGGACGCCTTCGACGTGCTCTACGCGGAGGGTCAGGCCGGCTCGCCGAAGATGATGTCGGTCGGGCTGCACTGCCGCCTCGTCGGGAGGCCCGGCCGCATGGCGGCGCTGCTGCGCTTCCTCGACTACGTTCAGGGCAAGGAGCACGTCTGGATCGCCCGCCGCATCGACATCGCGCGGCATTGGCTCGCGCATCATCCGGCGTAGCTTCCGGCGTTGACAGCCCCGGAACGGGACAGCACTGTCCGCGCCCGGGGAGGCGACCGTTTCAATGTATCTCGGCATCGATATCGGCACGTCGTCTGTCAAGGCCGTCCTGATCGACGCCGATCAGAAAATCATTGCGTCCGAGAGCGCGCCGCTTACAGTGGAGCGGCCGCATCCCGGCTGGTCGGAGCAGTATCCACAGAGCTGGATCGACGGAACGTCCGCCGCCATCGATGCGCTGGCCAAGCGTCACGCCGCCGAACTGAAGGCCGTGCGCGGCATCGGCCTCTCCGGCCAGATGCACGGCGCGACCCTTCTCGACCACGCCGACCGGCCGCTGCGTCCGTGCATCCTGTGGAACGACGGACGCTCCTTTGCCGAGGCCGCAGCGCTCGATGCCGATACGCGCTTCCGCGAGATCACCGGCAACATCGTCTTTCCCGGCTTCACGGCGTCGAAGCTTGTCTGGGTGCATCGGCACGAGCCGAAAATCTTTGGCGATGTCGCGCGGGTGCTGCTCCCCAAGGACTACGTGCGCCTCTGGCTTTCCGGCGACTCCGCGTCGGACATGTCGGACTCCGCCGGCACATCCTGGCTCGATGTCGCGAAGCGCGACTGGTCCGACGATCTCCTCGCCGCCACGCACCTCCGTCGCGACCAGATGCCGTCGCTCCATGAAGGCACCGAACCGACCGGAAAGCTCCGTGCGGTGCTCGCGAGCCGCTGGGGCATGGACCCCCCACCGGCGATCGCCGGGGGCGCCGGCGACAACGCCGCGTCCGCCTGCGGCGTCGGCACGGTTGCTCCCGGCGCGGCTTTCGTCTCGCTCGGCACGTCGGGCGTACTCTTTGTGTCGAACGAAAAGTTCCGCCCGAACGCCGCGAGCGCCGTTCACGCCTTCTGCCACGCTTTGCCCAACACCTGGCACCAGATGGGCGTCATCCTTTCCGCCGCGGCCTCGCTCGAGTGGCTCGTGGGCATTCTGAAAACGGACGCGGCCGGGCTTTCCGATCTGGTCGAAGCCGGTGAGGCGGGCGAGGGCGAGCCGCTCTTCTTCCTCCCCTACCTCTCCGGCGAGCGCACCCCGCACAACGACGCAGCCGCGCGCGGCTCCTTCGTCGGGCTGTCGCACAACACGGACCGCGCGGCGCTCGCTCGCGCCGTCATGGAGGGCGTCGCCTTTGCCTTCGCCGACTGCCTCGCAGCCCTCAATGCGGCCGGCACGTCGGTCGAGCGCGCGACCGCCGTCGGCGGCGGCTCGCGTTCGCGCGCCTGGCTGAAGATTATCGGCAATGTTTTGAACGTCCCGATCGACGTGCCGGCGGAAGGCGATTTCGGCGGCGCGTTCGGCGCGGCGCGGCTCGGCCTGATCGCCGCTGAGAAGGCCGACCCGATCGAAGTCTGCCGCCCGCCCGAGATTCGCGACGTGATCGCGCCCGACCCAGCGGCAGCCGAGAAGTATCGCGCCGCCTTCACGCGCTACCGCGCCCTCTATCCAGCCATCAAGGGAGTTTTTGCCTCATGAGCACTGGCTTTTTCGGCAGTGAGCAGCCTATCCGTTTCGAAGGGCCGGAGAGCCGCAATCCCCTCGCCTTCCGCCACTACGACCCCGACCGAAAAGTGCTCGGCAAGCGGATGGAGGATCATTTCCGCTTCGCCGTCTGCTACTGGCACTCCTTCACCTGGCCCGGCAACGATCCCTTCGGCGGACAGTCGTTTCTCCGCTCCTGGTTCGGCGACAGCATGGAGAAGGCGAAGCTCAAGGCGGACGTCGCCTTCGAGATGTTCGAGCTTCTGGGCGTCCCCTTCTTCACGTTCCATGACCGCGACA
>JBOHKB010000348.1:0-3214 GCA_050728815.1 Propylenella sp. | reverse complement strand
GGCGTTTACACCGGACCGGCGATCTCCGGCCCGATCGGGCCGGAGGCGCGCCGCGACTACACCGTGATCGGCGATTCGGTGAACATCGCCGCGCGCCTCTCTGACGAGGCGCGGCACGGCGAGATCGTCGCCGACGCGGAAACGCTTGAACGAAGCGGCGCGTCGGATCGCTTCGGAGCGGCCGAGGAAGTGACGGTGAAGGGCCGCGAGCAGCCGATCGCGATAGGACGATGGCCGCGTACACATAGGTGACGAAGAGGCGGCGTTCCCGTTTGGTCCTGTGTGCTGGACGCGAGGGCGTTGTCCCGTCGCAGCAAGCTTACGCGCGCGCAAAGGCGATCAGCCCGCCCATGAGCAGGATCAGCATCGTGAGCTGGAACACGGTGTTCGGGATCGTCTGCGGGCCGATGCCGATCATCGTCATGACGACGCCGATGATCGCGCCGAAGAGGGCGAGCCCTTGGACGGTGATCGCCGCCCCTCGCCCGACCGTGAAGCTCAGGAACGTGAGGGACCAGCCGAGGAAAAGGACGCCGGCGATCGCGCTTTCGGCGATCGCCGCCTGGTGATGCGTGTTCGAGCGCGGGATGATTCCGGAATGCACCAGGGCTGCTGCGGCGAAGGCGAGCGCCTCGAGGAAGAGCAGAATTCGCGTCGCTTTCATGGCGGCTACTCGTCTACGAACCATCGGCATCAGGCGACCCACCGCCAGCCCCCCGCCGGTCGACGCACGAATTTGAGCGTAGCATTGCAGGGGAATGAGAACGCAATGGGGCGGCGACGTTTTCGGCGGCGTGCAGGACAGGTGGCGCTACGGATGCCTCAGTATGAAATCCGGTGGTTGCCGCTAAGAATCCCGGCGGTGTAGAAGCCACCGAATGGCAAAGGACCTGCTGAACCCCCGAAAGGCCCTTATCTTCCGGATCGTTCATAAAGATAACGTCGGCCGGATTCTCTCCGAAGGTTGTCTCAGCCGCACCGCTGCTAAGGTCAACCCGGGATATGTTGAAATCGGGAATCAGGAGCTGATCCAGAAACGGATGGGGCGGGTGGTGCCGTGCGGCCCCGGCGGTACTCTGAGTGATTATGTGCCCTTCTATTTCACTCCTTACTCGCCCATGCTCTATAACATCAAAACGGGATGGGGCGTGCCGCAACGGCCTGTGTCGGAAATCCTGATTCTCGTATCATCCCTGCACTTCTTGAAGGAACAGGGTATCCCGTTTGTGTTTTCCGATCGCCATGCCTATCTCAAGACTGCGCAATTCTCGGACAACTTGGCCGATTTGCAATCTTGGATAATCTGGCCGGCGCTGCAACAGCGTGACTTCCGAAAAGACGACGCGGACAAGTTTGAAAAGTACCAGGCGGAAGCGCTCGTGCACAACCGCATGCCAATGGGCGCCCTTTTCGGCATTGTCTGTTACAATGATTCGGTCAGAGCCGCTGTTCAGGCGGAAGCGGATCAACGCGGAGTCGGCGTGAAGATCGTCGCCAAACCGAAGTGGTATCTCTGATGATTCGGTTCACACAAGGAAACCTACTGGAAGCAGACGCGGAAGCGCTGGTGAACACCGTCAACACGGTGGGTGTAATGGGTAGGGGCGTAGCCTTGATGTTCAAAGAAGCCTTTCCTGAGAATTTCAAAACGTACGAGGCGGCTTGCAAGCGCCATGCCCTTCGAGTCGGGGAAATGTTCATCACTGAGAGAGACGCTTTGCTCGGACCGAGATGGATCATCAATTTCCCGACAAAGGCGCATTGGCGCTTCCCCTCCAAAATCGAGTGGATAGCGCGTGGTCTTGCGGATTTGAGGCGCGTGATCTCTGAGAATGATATTCGCTCAGTTGCGCTTCCTCCTCTCGGCACGGGCAATGGTGGTCTCGATTGGAGGGAGGTCCGCCCCTTGATCGAGGAGACACTTGGCGATCTGCCCGGCGTCGACGTTATCGTTTACGAGCCGACCGCCGAGTATCAGAACGTCGCGAAGCGAACGGGTGTCGAGAAACTAACGCCCCCCCGGGCACTGATTGCTGAGCTGGTTCGGCGGTACTCCATTCTCGGAATTGAATGCACTTTGCTTGAAGTTCAGAAGCTTGGGTACTTCCTCGAAAGGTTCATCGAGAAGGCGAGCTTGGGACCGATGCGTTTTGAATTCAGTGCAAATAAGTATGGCCCGTATTCTGACAGACTAAGGCATATGCTGAATGGGCTGGACGGGAGTTACTTGCATTGCAACAAGCGACTGGCAGACGCTGGACCGTTTGACGTTATTCACTTCGAGGATTCGAAGCGAGACAAGGTGGCAGCTTATCTCACTGCTCCGGAGGCTAAGCCGTACCGGCCAGCATTGGAAGCCACGTCCAGTCTGATCGACGGATTCGAATCGCCGCTCGGAATGGAACTACTCGCGACGGTCGATTGGCTGATCGTTCGGCAAGGGGCCGCTCCAACGGTTGCCGACATCCGAGAGCGCTTGAAAGGTTGGCCTGGTGGTAAGCGCGCGGCCGAGCGCAAGCTCAGGCTATTTGAGGATCGGATTATAGCGATCGCGCTGGACGCTCTGCGCCAGTCGGCCCTGGTCGACGAAACGAAGGCAGGCGCCTAGCAAGAAGCGACGGTCACGCCCTGCGGATCAGAACCAACTCGGGAAACTCATCGTGACACTGAAGAGGGTTAAGCAACGAACAGGTCTTCTTGACACGCCCCTCCCGATGTTGAATCAATAAGAACAAAGAGAGAACATACCCCAAAACGACGACCGCCATGGCCCGCACCGCCATGGCGCAGGCGGAGCTTTCCCGCCTGCGCCGGGACATCGCCAAGATCGAAGGCCGCCTCGCCGACGAGGAGCGGCTGATTCTGGATGCTTCTGGCGCTGCCCACCGTTTTGCTTCTGAGGCGCCCGGCGCGACCTCCGGCTCGGCTTCCAGTGCCTCTATAAGCACGTCTGGCGGCGCATCCGCCGGCGGAGAGTTTTACGCAAACCGAAGGGAGCAAAACGGGCCGCTCGGCCTCAGGCCGCGCGCAAGGCGCGGACGTCTCAGCCTCGGCGTCGCCCGTCTTGACGCCGCACTCGGCGGCGGGCTGCCGCTTGCGACGCTCTCAGAAGTTCGCGCCGATGAGAGCCGCGACGGCGGCGCTGCCGCTGGTTTCGTGCTGGCGCTCGCCGCGCGCCTCGCAGCGGCCGGCGGCGAGCCCTCGATCGTATGGG
>JBOHKB010000347.1:0-4660 GCA_050728815.1 Propylenella sp. | reverse complement strand
CAGGGGAACGGCGGCGGCGCACGCGCTGCTGCGGGTGCGCCGACGCCGGATGCGGGCGTGAAGGCGGTCAATGCCATCATCGCCGTCGCTTCGGGCAAGGGCGGCGTCGGCAAGTCGACCACGGCGGTCAATCTCGCGCTCGGCCTGCAAGCGAACGGGCTCAAGGTCGGGCTGCTCGACGCCGACATTTACGGCCCGTCGATGCCGCGGCTCCTCAGGATCACCGGCCGGCCGCAACCGGTCATGGGGCGCGTGCTGAGACCGATGGAAGGCTACGGGCTCAAGGTCATGTCGATGGGTTTCCTGGTTGATGAGGAAACGCCGATGATCTGGCGCGGACCGATGGTGATATCGGCGCTGACGCAGATGCTGAACGAGGTTTTGTGGGGAGCGCTCGACGTGCTCGTCGTCGACATGCCGCCCGGCACCGGCGACGCGCAGCTCACCATGGCGCAGCAGGTGCCGCTCGCAGGCGCGGTCATCGTCTCGACTCCGCAGGACCTCGCTCTGATCGACGCGCGGAAGGGACTGAACATGTTTCGCCGCACCGAGGTGCCGGTGCTCGGCATCGTCGAGAACATGAGCTATTTCGTCTGCCCGCATTGCGGCGGCCAGTCCGACATCTTCGGGCACGGCGGTGCCGAGGCGGAAGCAGCGCGGATCGGCGTGCCGTTCCTCGGCGCCGTGCCGCTCGACATTGCGGTGCGCGAAACGTCCGACGCCGGCACGCCGGTTGTGATCTCCGCGCCGCAGAGCGCCTCCGCTCAGGTCTATCGTCAGATCGCCGAACGCGTCATCGAACGCCTCAGGCAGGAGCGCGACATGACCGAGCGCAAATCGCCCGAAATCGTGATCGAGAGCTAGCGCGTCGATATTCTGCATTTTCCTGCGGAAATTCCGGTCTAGCGCCGCGTCCGAAAACAGCACGAACCTGCGCAGTCAGACGCACCATTTCTTCTTAAATAGAACTATTAGAGTCTTGTTTTAATTTCGCGCCGCACAACGGAATTTCCTTGCCGCTGCCTGCCCAATTTGGGAGTGTTTTTGCTCTGGTATGCCAGGGAGGAATCGCGCGTCGATGGCAGGGGCAGCGGCGGCGCAGCAAGTAGTTGAAGAATCCGAAACGTTGCGGGCGAATGTTTATTCTCTGCTCGCGCGTTTTTTGGCGCGCCCGCCTGGCGCCGCGCTCCTCAGCGAGGCCGGACAATGGTCCGGCGACGACACGGAGGTCGGCCGGGCGATATCCCTACTGGCGAAGAAGGCGCGAAGCGGCGATCCGGCGGCGCTGAAAGAAGAGTACGAAGCGCTCTTCATTGGGCTCGGTCGCGGCGAGCTTGTCCCCTACGCATCGTATTACCTGACCGGCTTCCTGCATGAGAAGCCGCTGGCGCGGGTTCGTCAGGACCTGCGCGAGATCGGCGCGGAGCGCGATCCGTCGGTGAAGGAGCCGGAGGACCACATAGCAGCGCTGCTCGACGTGATGGTCGGGCTGATACTCGAAAAATTCCCCGGGTCGGGAGTTGAGACGCAGCGAAAGTTCTTCCGCGATCACATCAACTCATGGGCGCCGTATTTCTTCAAGGACCTGGAGAAGGCGAAGGCCGGCGATCTCTATCTGCCGCTTGGCACGATCGGCAGGCTGTTCCTCGAAATCGAGGAGACGGCGTTCGAAATGGCATGATCGGCCGCGTGCCGATCGGAAATTCCTGAAGGAGGAGAGGATGAGCAAGAAGAATGAGAAGGGGGCCGAAACCAGCCGGCGCGATTTCCTGAGGATCGCGGGCATCGGCACGGTCACCGGCGGCGCAGCGCTCGCCGTAGGCAAGCCCGCAGCGGCGGCGGAGACGCGCGCCGACGGCAGCCTCGGCTATCGCGAGACCGAGCACGTCAAGACGTACTACAAGCTGGCCAAATTCTAGACGCCCGCGTGGAAAGCTGCCGGCGGCGCAGCCGTCGGCGAGAACGAGACACTGTCCTCGAAGGAGACGCCCAATGTTGCGGAAGAAGACGAACGGGGTTGGGGTCGCCCCCCGCTTGTCGTCTGCGCTCAGCGAGCTGACGCACCAAGCAGTCGATCGACGCACCTTCCTGAAACGCTCCGGCCTGACGGTCGGCGGACTTGCCGCCGCGACGACATTGGCTTCCGGCATGGTCCGCGAGGCCAAGGCGCAGACCGCCGGCGCCAAGGTTGCGGAGGTCAAGAAGAGCATCTGCACGCACTGTTCCGTCGGCTGCACGGTGATGGCGGAGATTCAAGACGGAGTCTGGGTTGGTCAGGAGCCCGGCTACGACTCGCCGCTCAACCTCGGCGCACATTGCGCCAAGGGCGCGTCGGTGCGCGAGCATGCGCATGGCGAGCGCCGCCTGAAATACCCGGTCAAGCTGGTCGGCGGCAAATGGACCCGCATCACCTGGGACGAGGCGATCAACGAGATCGGCGACAAGCTGCTCGAGATACGCGAGACATCGGGACCGGATTCGGTCTTCTGGACGAACTCGTCGAAATTCTCGAACGAGCAGTCCTACCTGCACAGGAAGTTCATCGCGTTCTGGGGCACCAACAACACCGACCACCAGGCGCGCATTTGTCATTCGACCACGGTCGCGGGTGTCGCGAACACCTGGGGCTATGGCGCGATGACGAACTCGTACAACGACATGCACAATTCGCAGGCGATCCTCATGATCGGCAGCAACGCGGCGGAGGCGCACCCCGTCTCGCTTCTGCATCTGCTGCGCGCCAAGGAGGTCAACAACGCGCCGGTGATCGTGTGCGATCCGCGCTTCACGCGCACCGCCGCCCACGCGGACGAGTATGTGCGGTTCCGCCCGGGCACCGACGTGGCGCTGGTCTGGGGCATTCTCTGGCACATCTTCGAGAACGGCTGGGAGGACAAGGAATTCCTCCGCCAGCGCGTCTGGGGCATGGACCAGGTCAGGGCTGAGGTGGCCAAGTGGACGCCCGAGGAGACCGAGCGCGTCACCGGCGTGCCTGGTTCGCAGCTGCGCCGCGTTGCGATGACGCTGGCCAACAATCGGCCGGGCACCATCGTCTGGTGCATGGGCGGCACCCAGCACCATAACGGCAACAACAACGTTCGCGCCTACAACTGCCTCCAGCTGGCGCTCGGCAACATCGGCATATCGGGTGGCGGCGCCAACATCTTCCGTGGCCATGACAACGTGCAGGGCGCGACGGACGTTGGTGGCGGAAACGACACCTTGCCCGGCTATTACGGCCTCGCGCCTGGCGCCTGGGCGCACTTTGCGCGCGTCTGGGATGTCGACCTCAAGTATCTGCAGGACCGCTTTGCCGTCATTCCGGGCGCCGGGCCCGAGGGCAAGGACCTGATGATGATGAACGAGGTCGGGATGCCGGTCTCGCGCTGGATCGACGGCGTCCTCGAGGCGAAGGAGAACCTGGGGCAGCCGAACAATCTCAAGGCGATGATCTATCAGGGCCACGCGCCCAACTCGCAGGTGCGCATGGCGGAAATGAAGAAGGCGATGGAGGCTCTCGATCTCCTCGTCGTCATCGATCCGTATCCGACGGTGAGCGCTGTACTGCACGACCGCACGGACGGCGTGTACCTCCTGCCGGCTGCGACTCAGTACGAGACGATTGGCTCGGTAACTGCCTCCAACCGCTCCCTGCAGTGGCGCGAGAAGGTGATCGACCCGATCTTCGAGTGCAAGACCGATCAGGAGATCATCTACCTGTTCGCGCAGAAGCTCGGCTTCGCCGACGAGATGTTCAAGCACATAGCCGTCGAGGGAACCGAGCCATCGGTTGAAGACATCCTGCGGGAGATCAACCGCGGCATGTGGACGATCGGCTATACCGGCCAGTCGCCGGAGCGGCTGAAGCTGCACATGGAGAACCAGCATACCTTCGACAAGACGACGTTGAGAGCGGTCGGCGGGCCTGCGGACGGCGATTACTACGGACTGCCGTGGCCATGCTGGGGCACGCCGGAGATGAACCACCCCGGCACGCACGTGCTCTACGACACGTCGCTGCCGGTCGCCGACGGCGGCCTCTGCTTCCGCGCCAACTTCGGCGTCGAGCGCGACGGCCAGAACCTCCTCGCGGAGGGCTCCTGGCCGGTCGGGTCGGAGATCGAGGACGGCTACCCCGAGTTCACCTATGCCATGCTCGACAAGCTTGGCTGGGCGGGCGACCTCACTCCCGAGGAGCTTGACTCGATCAAGAAGGTGGCTGGCGGCGGCGATGACGCCGAGAAGCTCGGAGCCGTCAACTGGAAGACCGACCTCTCCGGCGGCATCCAGCGCGTTGCGATCAAGCACGGCTGCGCCCCGTTCGGAAACGCCAAGGCGAGGGCGGTCGTGTGGAACTTCCCGGATCCGGTGCCGCTGCACCGCGAGGCGCTCTACAGCCCGCGGCCGGACCTGATCGAGAAATATCCGACCCACGACGACGTCAAGGTCCTCTGGCGCCTGCCGACCCTGTTCAAGTCGGTGCAGGAGAAGAACAAGAATATCGGCAAGGATTTCCCGATCATTCTGACTTCGGGACGCCTGGTCGAGTACGAGGGCGGCGGCGAGGAAACCCGTTCCAACCCGTGGCTGGCCGAGCTGCAGCAGCACATGTTCGTTGAAGTCAATCCGCAGGATGCGGTGCAGTCGAGCATCCGGGTAG
>JBOHKB010000346.1:0-5461 GCA_050728815.1 Propylenella sp. | reverse complement strand
GTGCTCCGCGACGGCCGCGTGGCGGGACACGGCGTCGTGGCGGAGGCGAATCCCGACGCGCTGATCACCATGATGGTCGGGCGCAAGGTCGAGCACATCTTTCCCAAAACCGAGGTCGCGCTGGGCGAGACGGCGTTCTCGGTCGCGGGCTTCTCGCATCCGACCGAATTCGCCGACATCTCGTTCGAGGTCAGACGCGGCGAAATCCTGGGCTTTTACGGCCTGATCGGCTCCGGCCGCACGGAGCTGATGCAGGCGATCTTCGGCATCACGCGCCCCTCGGCCGGGACGCTGCGGCTCGGCGACAGGCCGATCCACATCCGCCACCCGGCCGACTCGACGCGGCTCGGCATCGTCTACGTGCCGGAGGAGCGCGCGTCGCAGGGCGCCGTGCTGGCGCTCCCGATCTTCCAGAACATCACGCTGCCGCAAGTCTCGCGCACCGCGCGCCGCGGCTTCCTCGACCTTGCTCGCGAATATTCGCTCGCCGGCGAATATGCCGGCCGGCTCGACGTGCGCGCCGCCAGCCTGACGCAACCGGCCGCCACGCTCTCCGGCGGTAACCAGCAGAAGGTCGTGATCGGCAAGTGGCTGGCGACCGGGCCGAAGGTCATCATCCTCGACGAGCCGACGAAGGGCATCGACATCGGATCGAAGGCCGCGGTGCACGCCTTCATGGGCGAGCTGGTCGGGGCTGGGCTCGCCGTCGTCATGGTCTCATCCGACCTGCCGGAAATCCTGGGCATGTCCGACCGGGTCGTCGTGATGCGCGAGGGCCGCATCGCCGGAGTGTTCAGCCGCGACGCGATAGACGCGGAGACGCTGGTGCGCGCCGCCACCGGCAATCTCGCCGAGGCGAGGAGCGCCGCCTGATGCGCCTCCTCGCCCGCAACCGCGACATCGTGCTGGCGCTGGTCATCGTGGCGCTCATCGCGCTCTTCACGCTCATCCGTCCGACCTACGCGACGCCCGCGAACCTCCGCGTAATCTTCAACGACACCTCGATCCTGATCATCCTCGCGCTCGGCCAGATGATCGTGATCCTGTCGCGGTGCATCGACCTCTCCGTCGCCTCGAACCTGGCGCTCACCGGCATGATCGTGGCGATGATCAATTCGACCTATCCGGAGTTCCCTGTGCTCTTGCTGCCGCTCGTCGCCGCGGCGGCGGGACTCCTGCTCGGCGCGTTCAACGGCTTTTTCGTCTGGAAGGTCGGCATCCCCCCGATCGTCGTCACGCTCGGCACGCTCGCCATTTACCGCGGCCTGATCTTCATCGTTTCCGGCGGCGGCAAGTGGATCAACGCGCACGAGATGAGCGCCGGCTTCCTCTTGCTGCCGCGCACGGTCGTCCTCGGCCTGCCGCTGCTGTCGTGGACCGCTATCGCCTTTGCCATAGCCGTCTATCTCTTCATCCGCTTCACACGCGCCGGCCGGTCCTTCCACGCGGTCGGCGGCAATCCGGTGGCCGCGGTCTATGCGGGACTCGACGTCGGGCGCACGCAATTCGCCGCCTTCTGCATCTCCGGCGCGTTCGCCGGCCTCTGCGGCTACCTTTGGATCTCGCGTTACGCCATCGCCTATACCGAGATCGCCGCCGGCTTCGAGCTGCAGGTGGTCGCCGCCTGCGTCATCGGCGGCGCGTCGATCGCCGGCGGCATCGGTACTGTGCCCGGCGTCGTGCTCGGCGCGCTCTTCATCGGCGTCATCAACAACGCGCTGCCGGTGATCCACATCTCGCCGTTCTGGCAGAACGCGATCTCCGGCGCGGCCATCATCGCCGCGGTCGTCATCAACGCGCGCCAGGAGCGGCGCGGCGGGCGGCTGATCCTGAGGGAAAGCCATGTCGGCGCTTGAGGGGACGGCGCGCCGCATCCCGGCGCGGCTTCAGCTGAGCTTCGGCCAGCGGCTGATGCGCTGGGAATACCTGCTCCTCGTCGTCGCGGTCGCGATCTTCGCCTTCAACGCCTTCGCCTCGCCCTACTTCCTCAATCCGTGGAACCTCTCCGACGCCACCTTCAACTTCACCGAAAAGGCGACGATCGCGCTCGCGATGGCGCTCCTCATCATCGCCGGCGAAATCGACCTTTCCGTCGCCGCGATGCTTGCGCTCGCCTCGACCGCGATGGGCGCCGCGGCGGAAGCCGGCGCCGGCACGCCGCTCCTCGTCGCGATCGGGCTCGGAACAGGACTCCTCTGCGGCGCGTTCAACGGCTTCCTGGTGACGCGGCTCGGCCTGCCGTCGATCGTCGTCACCATCGGCACGCTCAGCCTCTACCGCGGCATCGCCTACGTCGTGCTCGGCGACGGCGTCTACAAGAGCTACCCGAAGGATTTCGCCTGGTTCGGCCAGGGCTATGTGTGGTGGGTGTTCTCGTTCGAGTTCGTGCTGTTCCTCGTGCTTGCCGCAATCTTCGGACTGGTGCTGCACTTCACCGTGTTCGGGCGCTGGATTTTCGCCATCGGCAACAACCCGGTCGCGGCGCGCTTCTCCGGCATCCGCGTCGAGCGGGTGAAGTTCATCCTCTTCCTCTTGACCGGGCTGATGAGCGGGCTCGCCGCCGTGCTCCTCACCTCGCGGATCGGCGCGACGCGGCCGAACATCGCCTTCGGCTGGGAGCTCGAGATCGTGACTCTGGTGGTGCTCGGCGGCGTCAGCATTCTGGGCGGCGCCGGCACGATTTTGGGCGTCGTCATCGCCGCCTTCGTGATGGGGCTCGTGACCTTCGGGCTCGGGCTTCTGAACGTGCCGGGCATCGTGATGATGATTTTTGTGGGGGGCCTGCTGATCGCGACGATCTCGCTGCCGGTGGCGGTTAGACGTCTCATGACGGCGCGCGGGAGAAGCGGGTGATGGAGAAGTACGCCTTCAAGATGAAGCTCAACCCGGGCCGGGCGGAGGAATACAAGCGCCGCCACGACGCAATCTGGCCGGAGCTTGTGGCGCTCCTCCGCGAGGCCGGGATCAGCGATTACTCGATCCACCTCGACGAGGAAACGAACACGCTCTTCGGCGTGCTCTCAAGGCGCGACGACCACACGATGGCGAAGTTGCCGGGGCATCCATTAATGCAGCGCTGGTGGGCGATGATGCGCGACATCATGGAGACGAAGCCGGACGGCGAGCCGGTGGCGACGCCGCTAACGCTCGTGTTCCACATGCCGTGATGGCGACAATGACGCGCCACGTCGCCGCCATCGACATTGGCAAGACCAACGCCAGGGCGACGCTGGTCCGCGGCGATGATTTCGTCGAGGTGGCGCAGCTGACGGCGGCGAACCGCGTGGTGAGCGACGGTCCCTACCCGCATTTCGACGTGGCGCTGCTCTGGGGTTTTCTGTGCGGCGCGCTTTCCGAGCTGAACCGCGAAGCGCCGGTCGACGCGATCTCCGTCACCGCGCACGGCTCGGCGGGCGCATTTCTCTCCCGGGACGAGGAAGGCGACGGACTGGCGCTGCCGATCCTCGACTACGAGTTCGCCGGGCCGGACGAGCTTTCCGCGGAATACGATGCGGCGCGGCCGGATTTCTCCGAGTCGCTGTCGCCGCGCCTGCCGGGCGGACTCAATCTCGGCGCGCAGATTTTCTGGCAGGAGCGGCGCTTTCCGGACGCGGTGCGCAAGGCGGCGAGCTACGTCAACTACCCGCAATACTGGGCATGGCGGCTGTCGGGCGTCGCGGCGACCGAGATGTGCTCGATGGGCGCGCATTCCGACCTTTGGGACCCGCGCCGGCTCACATGGTCGAGCCTCGTCACGCGCATGAAATGGGCAAAACTGTTCGCGCCGCTTCGCCCTGCCTCCGACCGGCTCGGCGCGGTCAAGCCGGCGCTCGCCGCGCGGCTCGGCCTCGATCCGAAGACCAGCGTGCTCTGCGGCATCCACGATTCGAGCGCGTCGCTGCTGCCGCATCTTTTGACGCGGAAGCCACCGTTCACCGTCGTGTCGACCGGCACGTGGACCATCCTCTTCGCTGTCGGCGGGAGTCTCGACCGCCTCGACCCCGCCCGCGATACGCTCGCCAACGTCACCGCCTTCGGCGATCCGGTGCCGTGCGGGCGTTTTATGGGCGGGCGCGAGTTCGAGCGGCTCGTCGGCGCAAACCCGGCGGAGCCGAGCGACGGCGAACTTCGGCGCGTGATCGGCGAGCGCGTGATGGCGCTGCCGACCTTCGTGCCGGGCGTCGGGCCGTTCCCTCAGCGTAAGGGCAGCTGGACGCACGCGCCGGACACGCTCGCGGCAGGCGAGCGCACCGCAGCCGCGAGTCTCTATCTCGCGCTAATGACGGCCGAGTCGATGGCCTGCGCTGGCGCCGACGGGCCGACCGTCATCGAGGGCCCGATGATGGCGAACCGCATTTTTTGCGCGGCGCTTGCCGCGATCACCGGGCGGCCGGTGCTTCCGTCGCAAAGCGCGGGCGGCACGACACGCGGCGCGGCTGCGCTGCTCGATATGACGAAGGTCGTTGCGGCGGAGGACGAGCAGCCGGTCGCGCCGCTCGCACACCAAGCCTTCGGCGACTACGTGAAAACGTGGCGCGCGAAGGCCGCCGCATAACCGTCAGCGCGTCTCTGTGACCTTCGTGAGGTGCGGCGGCTGGTCGGGGTCGCGGCCGCGCGAACGCGCAAGCGCTTCGGCGAAGCGATAGAGGCTCTGCACGAGACATATCGGCTCGGCGAAGGGATGGAGGCCGGCGAGGCTCGGGAGAGTGAGCGCCGTTCCCCATGAGCCCGGCCCGGCGGCGATCACCGGCACGCCCTGCGCTGCGAGTCCGGCGGCGAGCTCCGAGAGCGAGGCGAGCGCCTCGTCGCGCTGGCCGAAGAGAAGCACCGGCAGATCGGGGCCGGCGAGCGCGAGCGGACCGTGCATCAGCTCGGCGGCGCTCACCGCTTCCGCGTGGAGGCCGCAGGTTTCCTTCAGCTTCAGCGCCGCTTCCTGCGCCGCGGCGTATCCCGGCCCGCGGCCGACGACGTAGAGGCCGGATTTCTGGGCGAGCAGCGGCAACGCCGCGCTCCAGTCGAGGCCGAATGCCTCCTTGAGATTCTCGGGCAACCGCTCGACGGTGCTCGCGATCGCCGGATCGGCGCTCCAGTGCGCGATCAGCTGCAGCAGCGCAGCGAGCGACGCGATATAGGATTTCGTGGCGGCGACACTCCGCTCTGGACCCGCATTGAGCGGAATGACCACCTCGCAGCGCTTTGCGAGCGGCGAGGCTGCGTCGTTCACGAACGCCACCGTCAGCGCGCCGTCAGCGCGCGCCGCCTCCGCGAGCTTCGCGAGGTCCGGGCTCCGCCCGGATTGCGAGATCGCGAGGAAGACCGCGTCCGCCATCTTCGGCCGCGCGCCGTAGACCGAGCTGACCGACGGACCGACCGAGGCGACGACGAGACCGATCCGGATTTCGATCAGGTATTTCGCGTAAGTGGCGGCGCTGTCGGAGCTGCCGCGCGCGCAGGTGACGAC
>JBOHKB010000345.1:0-7902 GCA_050728815.1 Propylenella sp. | reverse complement strand
CATCAAGGCGGTCGCCGGCGGCGGGGGGCGTGGCATGCGCCGCGTCGACCGCGTCATTGATTTCGACGCCGCGCTCGCCTCGGCGCGCCGCGAGGCCCTGTCGGCGTTCGGCGATGACCGCGTGCTGATCGAGCGGTATGTCGCCTCGCCGCGGCATATCGAGGTGCAGATTTTCGCCGATGCGCACGGCAATGCCGTGCATCTCTACGAACGCGATTGTTCGCTGCAGCGGCGTCACCAGAAGGTGATCGAGGAATCCCCTGCGCCCGGCCTTTCGGAAGAGATGCGGCGATGGCTTGGCGAGACTGCGGTGAAGGCCGCCAAGGCTGTTGGCTATCGCGGCGCGGGCACGGTCGAGTTCATCGCCGATGCTTCGGCCGGCCTGCAGCCCGGCTCCGTGTTCTTCATCGAGATGAACACACGGCTTCAGGTCGAGCATCCGGTGACAGAGGCGATCACCGGCCTCGACCTCGTTGAATGGCAGCTCAGGATCGCGGCTGGCGAGCGGCTGCCGCTCACGCAGGAACAGATCCCGCTTTCCGGGCACGCCATCGAGGCGCGCATCTACGCCGAGGATCCGGCGGACGGCTTCCGCCCATCCTCCGGGCGACTGTGGGCCGCCAGCTTCCCCTCCGATCAGGGCATCCGCATCGATTCCGGCGTTGAGCCAGGCTCGGTGGTGACGCCGTTCTACGATGCGATGCTGGCGAAGGTGATTGTCTCCGGCGTCGATCGCGACGAGGCCGTGGAGCGGTTGGCTAACGCGCTCTCGCGCGTTCGCATCGCCGGACCGAGGACCAATCTCGCCTTCCTCTCGCGGATCGCGTCGCATCCCGATTTCCTGGCAGGAGGCGTGACCACCGACTTTGCCGACCGTAAACTCCAGCAGCTCGGTGGCGCGCCCCTCGATCCAGCGCTTGCGGCAGGCGTCATCGAGGATTGGGCGGCGCGGAATGCCCGGGACATCGCTGGAGCCGCGCCAGGGCCCTGGTCGCGGCGCGACGGCTTTCAGCTCGGCGGCCTCAGGCAAAACACACGGATGGCGGTTGAGATTGACCGCCAGGCGACAGACGTCGAGATCGGATGGATGGCGAGCGGGCCGAGGGTCGTTTTGGTCGGCGGCGCGAGGCCCACCAGCGGGCGCGGCGAAATTGTGTGGGGCGAGGGGGAAGCCTTCGTGCTCCTCGACGGACGACAGCTGCGCGTCTTCTTTCCCGACCCGCTCGCACGCGAACTGGATGCCGGCCCATCGAGCGGCGCCGTGCCGACGCCGATCCACGGCCGCGTGGTGGAGGTTTCGGTCGCGCCGGGTCAGCGTGTGGCGAAGGGCTATCCGCTTTTCACTATGGAAGCGATGAAGATGGAGCACGCGGTCACCGCGCCGCTCGCCGGCCGGGTCGAGTCCGTGCGGATCTTCGCGGGGCAGCAGGTGGAGCAGGGCGTGCTTGCGGTTCAAATCGAGCCGGAGGCGGGGGAGAAGTCCGACCCCCCTGTGGAGTGAGGGGATGCGTTTCCTTGCCCGATTGTCCTACCCTCTCGCTCGGTCTAAGTCTCCGTCATGGCGCTTCACCTCCTGAAACTCTGCGTCGGCTGCGACTCCATCGAAGACCTTGAGGAGTGGATAGCGCATCGCCTCAAGGAGCTGCGGCGCGCGGGCAAGAAGCCGGAGCACTGGCACACGACGCGCATGATTCCGAAGCGCGCCGACGAGCTGATTGGCGGCGGCTCGCTCTACTGGGTCATCCGCGGCAATGTGCAGATCAGGCAGCGCATCACCGACATCCGTCCGTTCCGCGACAAGGACGGAGTCCGGCGCTGCCGCCTCATGCTCGACCCAGAGACGGTAGCGACGGAATGGCAGCCGCGCCGCGCTTTCCAGGGCTGGCGCTACCTGAAGCCCGAGGATGCACCACGCGATCTTGGGGCGGCGCGCGCCGGCATGCGCAACCTGCCGCCGGAACTCAGGCGCGACCTCGCCGACCTTGGGCTTCTTTAGCCGGCCCTTGCGCCGCCGCCCTCCGGGGCCACATTCTCCGCCAAATGGCGAAGCGAAGCGACATCGCGCCGCGCGCCGGCTCCCGTGTGCCGGCGTCGTCGGCGCGCTCGGATATCGATGCTTTCCTGGCCGAGGCAAAGCGCATCACACCGGCCGCGCAGGCGCGCGGGCGACTGATCTTTGCGCTCGACGCCACGATGAGCCGCCAGCCGACTTGGGATCTGGCCTGCGAGCTGCAGGCGGAGATGTTCGACGCTGCGGCGGCGGTCGGCGGGCTCTCCGTGCAACTCGTCTACTTTCGCGGCATCGGCGAGAGCCGGGCGTCGACCTGGGTGGCGAATGCCCGCGCGCTGCGCGACCTCATGGTGAAGATCGACTGCCGCGGCGGCCACACCCAGATCGGCAAGGTGCTCGCGCACGTCCGCCGCGAGACGGAGAAGCGGCCGGTCGCGGCGCTTGTCTATGTTGGCGACGCGATGGAGGAGAACCCAGATCACCTTTGCGCAACGGCTGGCGAAATCGGGCTCCTCGGCGTGCGCGCCTTCATGTTCCACGAGGGGAGGGACCTGGCGGCGGAGCGCACTTTTCGCGAAATCGCGCGGCTGACCGGCGGCGCCTATCTGCCCTTCGATGCGAGCGCCGCCGGACAGCTCCGCACACTGCTTGCCGCCGTCGCGACTTACGCGGCGGGCGGCATGAAGGCGCTCGAGAAGAGCAAGACCGCCGGCGCGCAATTGCTGCTTCCGCAGCTCAAGCGATGACCATCATCGTCTCTCTGCTCGTGGCGGCGCTCGTGCTGGCGCTCGTCGTCCGCCATTTCCTCAAAACCCCCGCGGCGCAGCTTGCGCAGCAGCTCCGCATGGCCGGTGGCGCGGCGCTGCTCGCGGCCGGCGTGGGCCTCCTGTTTCTAAGGCAGTTCGCGCTCGCGCTTCCCGTCGGGTTCGCCGGGCTGATGATTCTCAGGCGCCACGCGGCGCTCCGCACCGCGGGCCCATCGGGCCAGAGGTCGAGCGTGAGATCGGCCGGGCTCGAGATGAGCCTCGACCATGACAGCGGCGATATGGACGGCCGCGTGCTCGCGGGGCGGTACGAGGGGCGGCGGCTCTCGGAACTCGGCTTGAACGAACTCCTGGAGGTCGGCGACGACATCCGCGGCGATGCGGAGTCGCTAAGGCTCTTGGAAAGTTACCTCGACCGCACCCACACCGGCTGGCGTGACGACGTCCACGCTGACGAAACTCGACGGAAGAGCGCGCCGCCGGGTGCGGGCGGAATGAGCACGAAGGAAGCCTATAAGATCCTGGGGCTTGAGCCGGGCGCCAGCGCCGCGGAAGTGCGCGACGCGCACCGGCGGCTCATGAAGCAGGTGCATCCCGACCGCGGCGGTTCGGCGGCGCTCGCCGCCCAGATCAACGAAGCCAAGAACCGGATTCTCGGTGAGCATCGCTAGGTTCGGCCTCAGTTCGGCATCGGCAGGCAGGCGAAGGATTTTCGCTTGAGCTTGGCGCAGGTTTCGCGTGCGGCGTCGATGTCGGAAAAGCCGGCGAAACGCGCGCGATAGAGCGTCTCGCCGTTGCGTTCGGTCACCTGCGTAAGCGGGGAGTGCGATGCGAGCGACTGTCCCATGCTGGACTTCGCCTTCTCGATCAAAGCGATTGCGCCCTCCTCGGTGGGCACGGCGCCGATCTGGATGTGCCAGCCCGTGCCGGCCGCCGCAGTCGCCGCGCTTCCCTTTGCCGGCGCGGCGGCGATCAGGTCCTGCTCGCCGGCGCGGATTCGCGCTATTTCCGTGAGCCGCCTGATCGGATCGGCTTTGGGCTGCGCGGGCGTGGCAAGCTCCGCAACGGCTGTCGCGGCCCCGATCCGCTCGGCGATCAGGTCTTCCTCCTCTTCGGCCGGGCCGTTCACGTCGCCCTCGGCGACTGACTCGTCCTCGGCTGCGGCTTCCAGAGCCGCGGCCACCACGTCATGCGACGGCCGGGCGTCGGCGTAGCCGAGCGCGATCGCCGCCCCCGCTTCCTCGGCCGGGCGCGCGCGCGGTATGCGCGGGATGGCCGCTACGGCCTCGCTCGCGGCAACGGTGGAGTCCGTCACGACGACATTGGCGTCCGTCGCAACGATGAGCGGTGGCTGTGAATCCCTGCGCGAGCCCTTGGGCAGGTATTCGGCGATCAGTTCGCGCATATGAGCGTTGCGGCTGGCGGCGGTCCTGCCGCCCAAAACCACCGCGATGATGTGGCGTCCGTCGCGACGCACATTGGTGACGAGGTTGAAGCCGGAGGCGCGGGTGTAGCCGGTCTTGATGCCGTCGACGCCTGCTACGGCGCCCAGGAGCCGGTTGTGGTTGCTGTGGCGTGCGCCGCGATAGGGGAAGCTTCGCACAGCGAAATATTTGTAATAGGTGGGGAAGCGGTCCTGCAGCGCCCGCGCCAGCAGCACCATGTCGCGCGCCGTGGTCACCTGGCCCGAATCGGGCAATCCATGCGGGTTGCGGAAGGTCGTGCCGTTCATGCCGAGGGTATGCGCGGTGCGGGTCATGCGAGCGGCGAACCCCGAAACGCTGCCGCCGATCGTTTCCGCCACTACGACGGCCGCGTCGTTGGCGGATTTGGTGACGAGCGCCAGGATCGCATCCTCTACCTTGATCGAGGAGCCGGTCTTGAGCCCGAGCTTTGATGGCGCCTGCCGCGCCGCATTGGCGGACACGGGGAGGCGGGTCGACAAGCTGAGGCGCTTCGCTTCCAGCTCCTCGAAGAGGATGTAGAGTGTCATCATCTTCGTGAGCGAGGCGGGATAGCGCCGCGACTCGGCGTTCCGCGCAAACAGCGTCTTGCCGGAATTCGCGTCGTAGACGATCGCCGCGTAGATGTCGTTGGCCGAGGCGGGTGCGGCCAGGCCGGCGAGCGACAGGAGGGTGAGGACAACGAGAAGAAGACCGAACGGGAGGATACGCAACGCGGAACGCCTGTTCACGACTGACCCCTTACGCACTCGGGCCCCGCGTTCCGGCGGCGCCCCCCGAAGATGGTTTCGCTTAGCTAAAAATCACTGGGTTACGATTCCGTAAAATATTGGCGGCCAAATGGCTTTTGCGCGTTTATGCTGCATTGCAAAAATCTCTTGCCATTTTTGTTGCACTGCATATATGAAGGCATCGAACCCCGGCTTGGGAGCGGGGGCACGCACACGGACAGGATGGATTCGACATGATCAACGGGTTTGAAGACGTCCAGAAGACTGGACGGGAGAATCTGCACCGCGCGCTCGAGAGCTTCGGCGCGCTGTCGCGCGGCTGGCAGACGCTGGCGGACGAAACTGCCGACTACTCCAAGAAGTCGTTCGAGGCGGGCGCTGCGCATCTGGAGAAGCTGATGGCCGCCAAGTCGCTCGACGTTGCCGTCGAGGCGCAGACCGATTTCGTCCGCGCCGCGTACGAGAAGGCGGTCGGGCAGGCAGCGCGCTTCGGCGAACTCTACCTCGACCTCGTCAAGGATGCGGCGAAGCCCTTCGAAGGTTTCGTTCCGACCGTGAGGAAGTAAGCCGCAGAGCTTCATTCTGGTTCT
Organism: Propylenella sp.; assembly: GCA_050728815.1. GTDB lineage: Bacteria > Pseudomonadota > Alphaproteobacteria > Rhizobiales > Afifellaceae > DASWJZ01. Next base: position 2,343 of record JBOHKB010000345.1, on the reverse strand, counting down.
GAGCGCCCGGTCGATGGCCGGGCGCTTTGCTTTTTGAGCAACAGCATTGCGCACCGATCGCGTGCGGTTGAGAGTCACCTGACAATGGCGAGGGAAACGCCTAAATTAAGGCCGCGCGGGGAGGCTTCGGGACGCGGCATGGCGAAGGATGCAAGGAGGGATGACGGCGGCCGGCCGGGGTCCGGCACGGCGGTCGTCACCAAGACGCGGCCCAAGACCAAGCGGCCGAATCTGTATCGCGTCCTCCTGCTCAACGACGACTACACGCCCATGGAATTCGTCGTCCACGTGATCATGCGGTTCTTCGGGAAGACGCAGGACGACGCTACGCGCATCATGCTGCACGTTCACAATCACGGGGTCGGCGAATGTGGGGTCTTCACATATGAGGTCGCCGAGACCAAAGTAACGCAGGTTATGGACTTCGCGCGCAAACACCAGCATCCCCTCCAATGCGTGATGGAAAAGACATGATCGGGGGAACGAGCCATACCGTGGAGGCGAATGCCATTGCGCTTCCGGGTGGGCGTCTTGATATGACAGGCACGCGCTGCCAGTCTGGCCGCGCAAGAAGGTGAGGTCCGACGTGCCGACATTCTCCCGCTCGCTTGAAATGGCGCTTCACAAGGCCCTCAGCCTTGCCAACGAGCGCGATCAGGAGTTCGCGACGCTCGAGCACCTCCTCCTGGCGCTCGCCGACGACAAGGACGCGGCGGCGGTCATGCGCGCCTGCAACGTCGACCTCGACAAGCTCAGGGCCGACCTGAACGAATACATCGACGCCGAGCTGTCCAATCTCGTCAGCGTCGACGGCGAGGAGGCGAAGCCCACCGCGGGCTTCCAGCGCGTCATTCAGCGCGCCGTCATCCACGTGCAATCCTCCGGACGCGAGGAGGTGACGGGCGCCAACGTGCTCGTCGCCATCTTCGCCGAGCGCGAGAGCCACGCGGCGTTCTTCCTGCAGGAGCAGGACATGACGCGCTACGATGCGGTGAACTACATATCGCACGGCATAGCGAAGCGCCCCGGCGCGGACGAGATACGCCCCGTGCGCGGTGTGCGCGAGGAGGGCGGCCGCGACTCGGACGAGGCGGAGGAAGGCGGCGGCAAGGAGAGCGCGCTCGAGGCTTGGTGCATCAACCTGAACGCCAAGGCCCGCGCCGGCAAGATCGATCCGCTGATCGGCCGGGAGCTGGAGCTTCGGCGCACCATTCAGGTCCTATGCCGGCGCAACAAGAACAACCCGCTCTATGTCGGCGATCCCGGCGTCGGGAAGACCGCGATCGCCGAGGGCCTCGCCAAGAAGATCGTGGAGAGCGACGTCCCGGACGTGCTCGCCGGGGCGACGATCTTCACCCTCGACATGGGCGCGCTGCTCGCGGGGACGCGCTATCGCGGCGATTTCGAGGAGCGCCTGAAGCAGGTGATCAAGGAGCTCGAGGCGCACGAAAACGCCATCATGTTCATCGACGAGATCCACACCGTGATCGGCGCGGGCGCTACGTCCGGCGGCGCGATGGACGCGTCGAACCTTCTGAAGCCGGCGCTCGCCTCCGGAAAGCTGCGCTGCATCGGCTCGACGACCTACAAGGAATACCGGCAGTTCTTCGAGAAGGACCGCGCGCTCGTCCGCCGCTTCCAGAAGATCGACGTGAACGAGCCTTCGCTCCCCGACACGATCGAAATCCTGAAGGGGCTGAAGCCGTACTACGAGGACCACCACAAGGTCCGCTACACGAGCGACGCCATCAAATCGGCGGTAGAGCTTTCGGCGCGCTACATCAACGACCGGAAGCTCCCGGACAAGGCGATCGACGTGATCGACGAATCGGGCGCGTCGCAGAAGCTCCTGCCCGAGGGCAAGCGCAAGAAGACGATTGGCATCAAGGACATCGAGGCGACGGTCGCCACGATGGCCCGCATCCCGCCGAAATCCGTCTCCAAGGACGACGCCGAGGTGCTGCAGCACATCGACGTCAACCTGAAGCGCGTCGTGTTCGGGCAGGAAAAGGCGATCGACGCGCTGTCGTCGGCGATCAAGCTTGCGCGCGCCGGCCTGCGCGAGCCGGAAAAGCCGATCGGCTGCTACCTCTTCTCCGGGCCGACCGGCGTCGGCAAGACAGAGGTTGCGCGCCAGCTCGCCGACCTGATGGGCGTGCGGCTCCTCCGCTTCGACATGTCGGAATACATGGAGCGGCATACGGTCTCGCGGCTGATCGGGGCGCCGCCCGGCTATGTCGGCTTCGATCAGGGCGGGTTGCTGACCGAAGCGATCATGCGAACGCCGCACGCGGTGCTTGTTCTTGACGAGATCGAAAAGGCCCATCCGAACCTGTTCAACCT
>JBOHKB010000344.1:0-12243 GCA_050728815.1 Propylenella sp. | reverse complement strand
CAATGACTTTGAGCAGGAGGGCCGCATGCCGCCCATTCGTGCCCAAGATGGCGGCGACCGCGGCGACAAACACCGGCGGAGCGAATTGCGCGACGGTGGACAAAGTCGCCGACGGATTCGCGGTGATTGCTCCCGATGGCGGCGAGAGCCCTTCCGCCAGCCGGCTCCGCAGCGGGTGCTCAAGGATCGGGGTCGAAAGCGGCAGGGCCTGGATCAGCATCCATGCCGCGACGACGGCAAGCCCGGTGAGCAGCCAGGCTGTCGTTGGCCAGTCCAACTTTTCGGTGTAGCCACGTCTCGCTTCCTCAATCAGAAAGAACGCCACGACCAGCGACGCAAAGAAAGCGTTCACGGACCAGAAGATTGCGCGATTGCTTCCGAGCGGCAGCGGCGCCCAGATCATGAGAGCGCACAAAGCGACGCGTCCCGCGGCGCCGATGCGCGCCACTGACGACGCACTAGACCCGGGTGCCAACTAATCGCAGCCTCAGGAGGCGGCGCCGCCGGCGCCGGGCGTATCTCAATGAAGGCACCGTTTCTGGCGATGCCGAGAGGAGGCCGAGACTAGCTCGGGCTGGATACCTGCGGGGGGTTTGTCCCGATCGCCGCAGGCTCGATATCTTCAACGAGGACGAAGCCGGCCGGGCAGCTGCAGTCGCCTCCTTCGTCGCATGTTGCGGGCACTGCCGCCAACCGTCCGTCGAGCGGCTGGCAGATTTGCTGCCCCTCTTGGGCGATCGCGACCGCAGTGAAGCCAGCCCCAAGCAGAATGGAAAGAGCTGAAAGGGCCGCCAGTTGGCTCCGGATACGCATGGTGCTTCCCCAAAATGGATACCTAACAAGTGATTAATACGACTTTGGGCAGCGTTTAGGCAAGGGCCGATCGTCTGCGCGCCCGAGCAGCGCCCATGCGTTGCTGAACTTAGCCAGCTTTCGGAGATAGGGCTTAGAGCCACGTATACAATCAGCACGGGCTCAGCTTCGGTTTTCGAGGCGCGGAACGCCGGAATATGCACGCGGTCCTCACCTTTGGAATGCAATTTGCGGGAGTTAATTAAGGTACTAGCAACCAACATTGACGCCCGCGCAGGTTATGGTATCTAATTCATTAATGGGGGCGGATAACCGCAACGTTAAGAAGGGGCAGCAGGGAGGTTTGGCCGAGTTCGGCTAGATGCGGCATCTCTAGCTGCAAGTGATGTATGGACTACGGCGTAGCGTCTGAAGTCACCGCCTCCGGCATAAACTTCGCAAATGGCCGTTATAGAGTAGCTGCTCCAGGTCAGTGGAGCGGCGAGCGGCTTTTTGACATTGTCGTCGGCTCGGCCGGACTGATCGTAGCAGCACCTATCCTGGTCGCCGCGGCAGTTTTGATCTGGCTCCAGGACGGGGGATCCATCATCTATACGCAGACGCGTGTGGGAAAGGACGGAGTTCCCTTCTGCTTGTTCAAGTTCCGCACGATGAGGCTGGACGCGGATGCTTGTCTCGTGGATTTGCGAGCCTCCGATCCGCGCGTCGACCTCGAGTGGAGGCAGTTCCAGAAGCTCAGGAACGACCCGCGGATCACGCCGATTGGAGCTTTGTTGAGGCGCTGCTGCATCGACGAGCTGCCGCAATTGCTCAACGTCCTTCTCGGAGAAATGAGCATTGTCGGACCGCGCCCTATAGCGGCCGACCAGATCGTCGATTACGGCCGATCGCTTCAATCGTACGCGATGGTTCGTCCGGGACTCACCGGGCTATGGCAGGTTTCACGCGGTCGTAGTCCCTCCTTCCGGGGGCGCGTTGCCGCCGATCGCCTTTACCTCCGGCGAAAATCCTTTCTGCGCGACCTGTGGATCATCCTGAGAACAGTTCCGGTGGTGGTCCTGGGGAGAGGCTGTCACTAAGGAGATGGCGTGTGAACCTCCCCGCTTAGTCGGGGCCGGATACGAACCCGCGCGGAATGCGCTTGCCATTCGGTGGCGATCGTCAGTTTTTGTACCGAGCGTCGCGGCAAACGGTTCCGCCTGAGATCGCCAATGATAATGGCAGCCCTGCCAAGCGGTCCTATTGGGGCAATACCATGCACGGATACCGGCGGCACGAGGCTCAGAATGAAGACAATCGACTAAGGCTTGTTGGTAGCAACGTTGGTATCCGCCCTTCGGTCTTTTCTGATGCGGCAACTTTTCCAACGTCTTAATCTGGCAGTTTGGTGCCGGCATGTGCACCACAGCTGCCTTCGACACCGTCCGCTGAAGTCCCGAGAAGAAGAAACAGAGAGCGGCCGCCAAGCTGTCCGCCGCCTCAGTGGCAGCCCTTCCCGAGAAGCACCACAGGAATCGTCCGCAAGATGATCCACAGGTCATGAAGGAGAGACTTTCGCCGGAGGTAAAGGCGGTCGGCAGCAATCCTCCCGCGGAAGGAGGGGTTGCGCTGGCGCGCCACTTGCCAGAGTCCGGTGAGGCCAGGACGGACCGTGGCATACCTTCGGAACGATGCGCCGTAATCCGCGACTTGGTTGGCTGCTATCGGGCGCGGTCCGACAACGCCCATTTCGCCGAGAAGGATGTTGACCAACTGCGGCAGCTCGTCGATGCAGCAGCGCCGCAATATCGCTCCGATCGGCGTAACCATCGGGTCGTTTCTGAGCTTCTGGAACTCCCTCCACTCGCGGTCGATAAGCGGATCGCAGGCCCGCAAGTCTACGAGACAAGCATCCGCGTCCAGTCTCATCGCGCGGAACTTGCACAAACGAAATGTAACCCCGCCCCTGCCTACTCGTATCTGCGGTGTAGATGACGGGGCCCCGGTCCTGGAGCCAGATCAAGAGCCCCGCGACGACCAGGAGGGGTGCCGCCACAATTATCGCGGTTTTGCTGGCTTTTCCGGCGCTCCTGGACAATTGGATTGACGCCGCTCAGGAGGCAGCCCCTTGCGCATCGGCATCCGCCTCGCCCTTTCGATCTTCGCGCTCGGCGCCATCGCGATCAGCGCCGGCGCCGTGCATTCGCTCTGGACGCGCACGGCGGAGGCGAACAGCCGCGCGCTGGTCGAAACGATCAACGCCCAGATTGTCGCGGCGGTGCAGAAGGAGGTCGAGCAGATCGCGGCGCAGGCGCGCGCGGCGCACGGCGCCATCCGCACGCTCTTCTTCCAGAACGTCCTCGACAGCCGCGAGGCGGACAAGCGCGAGTTTGTCTTCCTGTCTCAGCTGCAGGCCCAAAGCACCGTTTCGCGCATCGTGTTCGGCTGGCCGAACGGCGATTTCTTCTCCGCTCGCAAGCTCGGCGACGAAGAGATCGAAATGTCGGAAATCGCCGATATGGAGGGCAAGCGCCAGCGCCGTCTCGACCGCTATACGGTTGTTGTCGGCGACATCCAGTTCGAGGAGCGGCGGTTCGAGCCGTCAGAGTTCGAGTCGACCGGCCAGCCTTGGTACCGAGCGGGCTTCGACCTCACCGTGCCGCGCTGGACCTACGTGACCGACCACCCGGACGGCGTCCATCCGGCGCTCGCCTACGCCGGGCCGGTGCAGGTCTACGTGACCAAGGTCGGCGTGCTCGCCATCATGGTTCAGTATGAGCGCTTCTCGCGCCTGCTATCCGGGCTCGCTGTCGGGATGACGGGGTCGGCCTTCATCCTGAGCGGCAAGGACGGCGTGATCGCCGTGCCCGACGCGGAGGCCGACGAGACCCACCCCGCCGACCTCGCCGGCCACCCGCTGCTCCCGATCGCCGAGGGCGCGCTCGCCCATGCGCTCGAAGGTCCGGACATGGGCCAAGACGAAACCATGTCCATGCGCCACGTGGTCGGCGGCGACGCCTATGCGGTGACGCTGACGCCGCTCGGTTTCTCCGATTGGATGCTCGCCACGGTCATCCCGGAGGCCGAGTTCTTGGGCCCGATCGAAGCGACCACGCGCCGCCTCGCCATCGGCTTGGCCATCGCGCTTCTCGTGTTCGCGGGACTGTCGGTCTGGCTCGGGCGCAAGCTGATCGCCGCGCCGCTCGCGACCGTCGCCGCCGAGCTCAAGCACGTCGAGCGGTTCGAGCTGACGGAGGTCCGGCGTCACGCCTCGCGGCTCACCGAGATCAATGCGCTGTCGGATGCGATCGCGCGCATGGCCTCCGGCCTCTCGGCGTTCGGCAAGTATCTTCCCGCCGACCTGGTGCGGACGCTGGTGGCGGAGGGCATCGAAGCACGCCCTGGCGGCAGCAACCGGGAAATCTCCGTCCTCTTCGCCGACATCGCCGGCTTCACCGGCCTGTCGGAACGGCTTGGCGACAAGATCGTGCCGCTCCTCGGCAGCTACCTCGATCTCCTCTCACGTACCATCGGCGAGCATCGCGGCACAGTGGACAAGTTCATCGGGGATGCGGTGATGGCGTTCTGGGGCGCGCCTGCGGAGAACTCGGACCACGCATTCGCCGCTTGCCGGGCGGGACTAGCGTGCGCGGCGGCGCTGCAGGAAGCCGGCCTCGTCGACGAGCGCGGCCGCCCGCTCCGGATGCGGATCGGCCTGAATTCCGGCACTGCGCTCGTCGGGAACATCGGTTCGGACACGCGCCTCAACTACACGGCAATCGGCGATACCGTGAACATCGCGAGCCGGTTGGAGGGCGCCAACAAGGTCTATGGCACCGACATCATCATCGGCGAGGCCACGCGGAAGGAGGCGGGCGCCAGGATCGTCGTGCGCGAGCTCGACCGCATCGCCGTCTATGGCAGAGTGGAGGGCATCGCCATCTTCGAGCTGCTTGGCCTTGCGGGCGAAAGCCCTGTTCCGGAATGGGCGCCGGCCTACGAGCTTGGGCTGGAAAAATATCGTGCGCGCGACTTCGCTGCCGCCGTCGAGCGCTTCGAGGCCGTCATCGCGCTGAAGGGCAGGGACGAGGCATCCAGCGTCATGATCGAACGCTGCCGCGACTTCCTCCGTCTACCGCCGACCTCCGATTGGACCGGAACGACGGCGCTCGCGATGAAATAGCCAATCACCGCATGATGCGCGGGTCGCACCGAGGCGATAGGCAAACTATATTTCCGCAGAGAGCGGCGGGCCGCAAATGATGCACCACCAACATACGGCCGAGGAACCGATGTCCCGATCGCCTACGCACACCTCGCTTGCCAGGGTCGTCATCGTGGGAGCCGGCTTCGGCGGCCTGGAGGCCGCCAAGGCGTTGGCCAGAGCGCCGTTCGCGGTGACGGTGGTCGACCGCCGGAACTATCACCTCTTCCAGCCGCTCCTCTACCAGGTGGCGACGGCGGCGCTTTCGCCGGCCGATATCGCCGCGCCGATCCGCAGCATCCTGCGCGGCGCTGAGAACTGCACCGTGCAGCTCGCCAAGGTGACCGACGTCGATACGAAAGCGCGGACTGTGATGACCGACCGCTGCACGATTCCCTACGACTACCTGATCCTCGCGACGGGAGCGCGGCACGCCTATTTCGGCCACGACGAGTGGGAGTCCTTCGCCCCCGGCCTGAAGAAGGTCGAGGACGCGACCGAGGTACGCCGCCGCATCCTGATCTCGTTCGAGCGTGCGGAGACAGAGGTGGATGCGGACGAGCGCCGTCGGCTGTTGACTTTCGTGGTGGTGGGCGGCGGCGCGACCGGCGTCGAGATGGCTGGAGCCATCGCCGAGCTTGCGAAGAAGGCGCTCGCCGCCGACTTCCGCAATATCGACCCGCGCGACGCCCGGATTGTGCTCGTCGAGGCCGGCCCGCGCCTGCTTCCGGCCTTCGCACCGAAACTGTCGGACTACGCGAAGAAGGCGCTCGAAAGTCTCGGCGTCGAAGTGCTTCTCGGCAAGGCTGTGACAGATGCCGGCCCGCTCGGCGTTTTGCTCGGAGAGGAGCGAATCGAAAGCCGCGCCATGATCTGGGCTGCCGGTGTCCGCGCCTCGCCGGCAGGAAAGTGGCTTGACGCCGAAACCGATCGCGCCGGCCGTGTCATGGTGAATCCGGACCTCTCGGTTCCGGGTCATTCGAATGTCTTTGTGATCGGCGACGCCGCGCTAGCCAAAGATGACAAGGGCACGCCGCTCCCCGGCGTCGCCACAGTCGCCCAGCAGCAGGGCAAGTACGTCGCCAGGCTGCTCCAGTCGCGCGCCCGGGGGAAGGAGCCCGGACCCTTCCGCTATCGTGACCCCGGGTCCATGGCGACGATCGGGCGCAGTCGCGCCATCGCCCAGATCAGGGGACTGAAGTTCACCGGCTTCTTCGCCTGGGTGCTCTGGTCTTTCGTGCACATCTACGGCTTGATCGGCTTTCGCAACCGGTTCGTGGTGGCGCTGAGCTGGTTTTGGAACTACCTCACCTTCGAGCGCGGCACGCGCCTCATCACCGGATCGGACGGTGCCGCTCCGGTGGCGGCCGCGCCTTCCGGCGGGAGCGAGGCGGCGCGTGTGCGCGACGCCGCCTAGTAGCAGGTGGGCCGAATCTGCTCAGCACTCCGCGAGCCAGACCATCATCTCGCCCGGCTCACGGTTGTCCCAGAGATAGTAGGGCACGAGCGTCAATTCCGCCGGCGTCCATCCGGGCGGCGCGGGGCGGTAGAGTGCGCCGTCCCACCCGGTCGTGGTGGCGGCCGAGCCGGCCGCCACAAGCTGGACGATGCCGCCGAAGAGATCAGAATTCTCCTCCGGCTTGATCGCGCCGTCCCGCGGCAGCCGCACCAGGGCCGGCGCGACGTTCGGGTTGTCCGCGCCTTCCATGCAGTAGACGAGCGGCCCGCGCTTCAGGCAGACGCGGCCGATGTCCATCTTCACGGCGGGGTGCGCGTAGAGCCGCTCCACGGGCATGTCGAGCTTGAGAGACACCGTATCGCCTGCGTGCCATGTGCGTTCGATGACCGCGTAGCCATTGACGAGGTTGACGTCCGTGCTCTTTCCGTTCACGGCGAGTCCCGTCGGCTTCCGTCCGTCGGGTAAGCGCATGCGGAGCGCGAATTTCGCGTCGCCCTCCGGCTCGACGACGATCTTCACGTCGCCTGACCAGGGATAGTCGGTCTCCTGCCGAATCCGAAGTTTGCGCCCGCTGAGGGAAAGCTCGGCCGAGTTCGAGCAGTAGAGGTGCACGGCGACGACATCGTCTCCGACGCTGTAGAAATACCCTGCGACCGATGCGATCAGTCGCGCCACGTTCATGGGGCAGCAGGGGCAGCGGTGCCAGGTCCAGCGATGGTGACTCCCGGCGCTTTGGAGCGGGTTCTCGTAATAATAGTGGGTCCCGTCGCGGGACAGGCCTGAAAGCGCGCCGTTATAGAGCGCCCGCTCCATCACGTCGGCATACTCGCCGTTGCAGTCGATGTTGAGCATGCGGTGCGCCCAGAAGATCAGCGCCACCGAGGCGCAAGTTTCTGCGTAGGCTGTGGCGTTCGGCAGATCGTAGTCGGTGGTGAACCCTTCGTTGTCGGCTGCCGGCCCGAGACCGGCGGTCACGTACATCCGCTTCGATGTCACGTCCTTCCACAAGACTTCGCAGGCACGCTTCAGCGAAGCGTCGCCTAGTTCCGCCGCGAGGTCGGCCATCGCCGCGTACATGTACATCGCACGGACCGCGTGCCCGACCACCTTGTCCTGCCCGCGCACCGGCTTGTGCGACTGATTGTATTCGTAGGTCTTGTGCCAGAAATCCTTCGGATCCTCGCCGCGCGCGACGGCCTCCTGGTCGAAGTAGTGCGGCTGGCGGCCGCGCTCGTTGATGAAGTATGCGGCAAGATCGAGACGCCGTCTGTCGCCCGTCTCTTCGTAGAGCTTGAGGAGGGCGATCTCGATCTCCTGGTGGCCGCAATAGCCGCGCTTCTGGTTCGCACCGGGCCCAAACATGGTCGCGACATGGTCCATGTAGCGCTCCATGATGTCGAGGAAGCGGCGGCGGCCGGTCGCCTGGAAGTAGGCGAGCGCGCCCTCCAGCATGTGGCCGGCGCAATAGAGCTCGTGATTGTCGCGGAGGTTGGTCCAGCGCTTGTCGATCTCGCGGCCGATGTACCAGAGGTTCAGGTAGCCGTCGGGCAGCTGCGCCCTGGCGAGCCGGTCGACGATCTCGTCGATCTTGGCCTCGATATCGGGATCGCGGCGGTGCGAGAGCGCGTAGCTCGCCGCCTCGATCCATTTTCCGATATCGGAATCCCAGAATATCTGCGTGGTGAAGTTGTGCTGATTGCGCGGGATGCGGAGCGGCGGAACGGGCTTCGGCAGCGTCAGCGATTCCAGGATGCCGTTTACCCGCAGCTGCTCGTACTGGCTGGGCACGGTCTTCGTAAGAACCGTCTCCAGGCGCTCGCGCCAGAAGTCTCCCGTAATGTTGACCTTGGCAAAATTGACCGGATTGTACTTTCGCATCTGCCTTCCTCGTTCCCGCGTCGGCTGCGGGGAGTCGCCGCGTCGGTGTCGTGTCACGTCAGGTCCCGGGTTCGCCGCGCGCCACAGGATTCCCTGACGACGAGGGAGCAGGGGATGCGCACCACCCCGCGCAGCTCGACGCCCGCGATCATCTCGATCAGCCGGCGGCCGGCCTCGCTGCCCAGAATTCTCAGATTCATGTCGACCGTCGTCATCGGGGGACGCGTCGCCTCGGCGATCACCTCCCAATTGTCGAAGCCGACGAGAGAGACCTCGTCCGGCACGCGCACGCCGCGCTCGCGCAGCGCGTCAGCGACGCCGCGGCAGATCAGATCGCTCCCGCAGAAGATCGCATCGGGCGGCGGGCCGCCGGAACGGAAGAGCTGCGCGACCGCCTCGCGCCCCCATCCCTCCGACCAGACGCCGGGAAGGTAGTATCCCTCCGGCTCGTTCAGCCCGTGTCGGCGCAAGGCCTTGCGATAGCCGTCGCGGCGGTCGCGCACGGCCTGGAAGCGCTCCGGCCCGCTCACATGCGCGATCCGGCGTCGCCCAAGATCGACGAGATGCTCCGTCGCGATCGCCGCGCCGCCTTCGTCGTCCGGCAGGATGCAGTGCGCGTTGGGATCGTCCGCCTGCGAGAAGGCATAGATGATCGGCATGCCCGACGCCCCGACCTCGAGCGCGCGGCGGACGTCGACACGCCGGGCGGTGATCACAATGCCGTCCACGCGCTTCTTCAGAAGCGATTCGATGTGCCGCGCTTCGCGCTCCGGATCGTCGGCGGCGTTGCACATGAACACCGAGATGCGGCTGTCGGTGAGGTGCTCCTCCAGTCCCTCCATGATGGGAATGCTGAAGCGGCCGAAATTGTCGTTCGAAATCAGCCCGACGGTGAAGGTCTGGCCGCGATGCAGGCTCTGCGCGAGATCGTTGGGCTGAAAGCCGAGCTGATTGGCCACGGCCACGATCCGCTCGCGCGTCTCCGCGCGCAAGCTGCCGCTGTTGTTGAGCGCCTTGGAAACCGTGCCGATGCTGAAGTTGGAGATGCGCGCAACGTCGCGAATGGTGACGCGCGCCCTGCGCGATTTGGCCCGCCCCAGACCCTCAGGGGGAACGGCCGGGGGAATGTCGCCCGATCGCCTATCCATGCGTCACCGGCCCGCTCATTTCACCGCTCCGCTCAGGAAGCCGGAGACATAGTATTTTTGCAGGAGCAGATAGAAGAGCATGCAGGGGATGATCGAGATGGTGATCCCGGCCTGCAACATGCCCCAGTCGGTGCCGCCGATGCTCGTCTCCTGGCGCGCCGCGGCGAGCACCAGCGGCAAGGTAAAGCTCGATCCGCGGTTCATGATGACGAGCGCGGCCAGGAACTCGTTCCATGACGTGATGAATGCGAAGAGCGAGACCGTGACGATCGCCGGCCTGATCGCCGGCAGATATATCTTCGTCAGGATCTGCCAGCTCGAGCCGCCGTCGACGATCGCGGCCTCCTCGAGCTCGAGCGGCACCGCCTCGAAGCTATTGCGCATGATGTAGACGCTGAACGGGATCTGGATGGCCGTGTGGATGATGGCGAGCCCTACGAGGGTGTTGGCGAGCTTCAGCGTCACAAACATGAAAAAGAGCGGGGTGATCAGCGCCTGGTACGGGATGATGAGCGCGAGCAGCAGGAAGATGAAAAGATACTCCTTGCCGGGAATCGGGAAACGCCCGAGCGCGTATCCGGCGGGGATCGTCAACGCCAAGCTGAAGACGATCGCGAGAATCGCGGTCGCGGCGCTGTTGAACAGATAGGTCGGCAGGCCGTCCTGGTAGAACCAGAGCTTGTCGTAGCTGTCGAGACTGAGCGCATGAGGGAAATAGGTCGGCGGGATCGCGGCGCCCTCGATCGTCGTCTTGAAGGACGCGAGGACCGTCAGCACGAGCGGCGCCGCCATGACGACGCTCACCCCGACCAGGATCGCCCCAAGCAGGTATTTGCCGCGACCCTCCCACACCTCCGCGATCAGCGCGCGGATCGCGAAGCTCGGCGGTTGGCCCTCGATCGTGTGTGTGGCGCTCAACCTTGGGCCTCAAGTTGCTGTGTGCGCCCGGCGGGTCAGGTACATCTGCACAACCGTGCACGCCAGGATGATTGCGGAGAGGATGAGCGACAGAGCCGCGCCGTAGCCGAGCTTCAGGTAGGGAAAGGAGTTCAGATAGATCCAGAAGACCGACGACGCCGTCCGATTGAACGGCTGTCCGGCGGTCATCAGGAAAAACTGGTCGAAGGCGAGCAGCGACCCGATTATGCTGAACAACGTCACCAGCAGCACGGTGCGCGCGGTGAGCGGTAGGATGATCCGTCCCACGCGCTGCCAGTAACTGGCGCCGTCGACCAGCGCGGCCTCGGTGACCTCCTGCGGGATCGCCTGGATGGCGGCCACAAAAAGCAGCATCCCGAAGCCGACGACCTTCCAGACGATCGAGATGATGACGGCCCAGAGCGCCCGGTCGGCGTTCTCGCCGAACCATACGATCGGCTTTGCAACGATACCGAGATCGATAAGGCCCTGATTGACCAGGCCGTAGTGATAGCTGAACAGCCAGTACCAGAGGAGGCTCGACACGCTGAGCCCGATGACGACCGGCACGAACACGATGGCGCGGGTGAACTGCCGCAGGGGTGTGTTCTGGGCGACGATGAGAGCGATCAAGTAGCCGAGCACCATCAGGATCGGCGTCAGGTAGATGGTGTATTTCAGCGTGAAGCCGAGCGACACCCAGAACTGTCGGTCATTGTAGGCCCTGACAAAATTGTTGAATCCGACCCAGCGCGCCGGTTCGATGATCGACCAGTTGTGGAGAGACATCCACAACATTTGAACCAGCGGATATGCGGTGAAGACCAGCACGAAGAGGAGCGCCGGCATCAGATAGAGCATGCCGATCGTCCGGCTGTTGGAGCTACTGTACATTCGTCGTCTCAGCCTGCCCGCCGCCCATCGCCGCTCTGCCGCGTAACCGAAAATCGCCCCAAAAAGGCGACCGCGGCCTCACTCTCGCAGCGCCGCGGCCCCAGGGCAACAATCAGGTTCGCCGACTATTGCGCGGCGATCGCCTTCATCTGATCCTTCGCGTCGGCGATGACCTGGTCGAGATCGTCGTCAGTGTAGTAGACGCGCTGCAGCATCTGCAGCCACGGACCCTGCGGCGAGTTGATCTGCTCGAAGAAGGTCAGCGTGTACGGGGTCTGGCCGACGGCCAGCGCCTTCGCTACGTCCTGAACCAGCGGCTCGGCATTGAAGTACTGGTTGTCCGTCATGTCGGAGCGGGTGGTGAGGTTGAGAAGCTTGGCGTAGCCCTCGACCTGCACCTCGTCCGACAGCAGGAACGCCATGAAGTCGACCGCGTCGTCGACGCGCGTCGAGCCCTTCGGGATCACGACCAGGTCTCCGCCGATGAACGAGGCCGTCGAACCCGGCTCGAGCCCCGGGAGCAGGCTGATCTTGAACTTCATGTCAGGGTTCTGATCGCGCACGAGCGTGATCTGGAAGTTGCCGGTGCCCATCATGCCGATGTTGCCCGCGCCGAAGCGCTTGGCGAACGTCTCGCCGTTCTCGGCGCGGGCGTCCTCATGGATGTTGCCGGACTTGGCCATCGAGCGCAGCCATTCGAGCACGGGCTTCAGGTTGTCGCCGACGAGCGGTTCGTCGTCGGGGCCAGCGGTTTCGATCTTGACGCCGGAAGCCCACAACAGCGGACCGACGGTGAAGATGTTGCACCCTGCGCAGGAGCCCGGCAGGAAGTAGCCTTTGATGTCGCCGCCAAGCGCGGTGATCTTGTCGGCGTAATCGCGGAGCTCGGCCAGGCTCGTCGGCGGCTTGCTCGGGTCGAGTCCGGCCTTCTCGAACAGGTCGGTGTTGTA
>JBOHKB010000343.1:0-5238 GCA_050728815.1 Propylenella sp. | reverse complement strand
GCCTGTCGCGCTGAGCGCCACAGGCGTCTCAAATTGATGAGGGGAAATCAGCGATGCGCGTAGGAATTGCCGGGCTCGGCAAGATGGGAACCGTTTTCGTCGACAGGCTTATCGCTGCGGGGCACGACGTGACGGTTTGGAACCGCACCGCGGGGAAGGCCAAGGCAGCTGAAGGCCGCGGGGCGAAAGTCGCGGCGAGCCCAGCGGAGCTTGTTGCGCAGTCGGATATCGTGCTCGTGATCGTCTCCGACGATGCGGCGGTGATGGATGTGTTCGACGGGGCCGGCGGGCTGCTGTCGGGCGACTGCAAGGGCAAGCTCCTGATCGACATGAGTACCGTCCGTCCGGCAACGCATCAGGAGCTGGCAAAGAAGGTGGCGGCCGTGGGCGGCAGGTTCCTCGAGTGCCCCGTCGGCGGCTCCGTGAAGGTCGCGAGCGAAGGCAACCTCCTGGGCTTTGCCGGCGGCGACGCCGACGACACGGAGCGCGCCCGCGAGGTGCTTCAACACCTTTGCCGCCGCCTTGACCATGCGGGCCCCGTCGGCGCCGGCGCGGCGCTGAAGCTCGCGATCAACCTGCCCCTCCTGGTTTATTGGCAGGCCCTTGGGGAGGCGGTGGCGCTCTGCGAGGGTTACGGATTCGACGCCAAGTGGCTGGTCGATATGTTTTCGGAGAGCTCCGGCGGCCCGAACACCCTGAAGGTGCGCGGTCCCAACATCGTCAAGGCGCTGAACGGCGAGGACGTGCCGCTGACAGTCGACCTGAACACCATGCGCAAGGACCTTGGCCTGATGCTCGATGCGGCAAAGGCGAAGGGAAAGAAGAGCCCGCTCGTCGCCGATGTCCTCTCCCTCTTCGATCGCGCGGCGGAAGCGGGAAAATCCGGAATCGACTGTGTTGCCTATCCGGCCTACTGGGCAAAGGAAGGCAGCAAGCGTTAGCCGATGGCGAAGACGGTTCTTGTCACCGGAGGCAGCCGCGGCATCGGCGCAGCGACGGCGCGGCTCGCCGCTTCGCGCGGCTATCGTGTGTGCATCAGTTACGTCCGGGACGAGAAGTCGGCGAACGCGGTCGCCGACGACATCCGCTCGCAGGGCGGCGAGGCGTCCGTCGTACAAGCGGATACCGGCGACGAGGCGTCGATCGTGAGAATGTTCGAGACGGTCGGCCGCGAGGTCGGACGCATCGACGCGCTCGTCAACAATGCCGGCATCACCGGTCCGCCTGGCCCCCTCGACAGTACCAAAGCCGCCGACATCAAACGCGTCCTCGACGTGAACCTATTCGGCCTGATCCTCTGCTGCCGCGAGGCGCTTCTGCGCATGTCGACCAAGCACGGCGGCAACGGAGGCGCGATCGTCAATCTTTCCTCCGTCGCCGCGCGCGAGGGCGCGCCCCGGGAATATACGCCCTACGGCGCGGCGAAGGGCGGCGTCTCTACGTTCACGCTCGGCCTTGCCCGCGAGGTGGCGGGCGAGGGCGTGCGCGTCAACGCCATCCTCCCCGGCCTGATCGACACGGATATCCACGCCGGCGAATTTGCGCAGACGCGGCTGAAGCGGCTGGTGCCGACCGTGCCGATGGCCCGCGTCGGAACAGCCGAGGAATGCGCCGAGGCGATCCTGTGGCTCCTATCGGACCAGGCGTCCTACGTGACCGGCGCGGTGCTGCCGGTGACGGGGGGACGGTGAGGGAAAGCGTGTACGCTCCGCCTGGCGTGAAGACGCTGCCGAACTTCCCCGTGCCGGAGACGATGCGCGCCTGGATTCTGGGCGACCCGGATCGGCTCAGCTACCGCGAGAAGCCGACCCCCGTCCCGAAGAAGGCCGAGGTGCTGGTGCGCATCGACGCGGTCGCCATCTGCGCCACCGACCTCGAGGTGATCCACTACGGCTCGCCCGCGAAGATCCAGGGCGGCCTTCCGTTCAACAAGAACTTCACCCCCGGACACGAATATATGGGCACCGTGGTCGCGCTCGGGCCCGGCGTCGACGAATACCGGATCGGCCAGCGCATCACCGTGGAAATCCACGCCGGCTGCGGCCAGTGCAAGCGCTGCCGGCAGGGGATGTACACGTCCTGCCTGAATTACGGCATGAACTACGGCGACGTGGACAAGGGCCACCGCGCGAACGGCTTCACCACCGACGGCGGTTTTGCCGAGTACGCCGTGAACAATATCAACACGCTGGTGCGCGTGCCCGACGACATGTCGGACGAGGAGGCCACGCTCGTCGTCACCGCCGGCACGTCGATGTACGGACTGACGGAGCTTGGGGGGCTGGTGGCTGGAGAAAGCGTCGTCGTCACCGGCCCGGGACCGATCGGGCTGCTTGCCGTGGCGGTCGCCAAGGCGCTCGGCGCGAGTCCCGTCATCCTCACCGGCACGCGCGACGCCCGGCTCGAGATAGGCCGGAAGCTCGGCGCGGACCACGTCATCAACGTGCGGAGTGGCGATGCCGTTGAGACGGCGAGGCGGCTCACCGGCGGCATTGGAGCCGACTACATCGTCGAATGCGCCGGCACGAAGGACGCGATCAACGAAGCCGGCCGTATGGTCAACCGCGGCGGCAAGATCTGCCTTGCCGCATTTCCGCACGAGCCGATCGAAGTCGACGTCGCCAACCTCGTCCGCAACAACGTCTATATCTACGGCATACGCGGCGAGGGGAAGAGCGCAACGCATCGCGCCATGGCGCTGATGGCGGCGAAGCGATTCGACGCAACGCTCATCCACACCCACACATTTGCACTCGAAGAGCTGCCGGAAGCGCTCCGCTATGCGCGCGACCGGGTGGGGGACGCGATCAAGGTCGTGGTGAAGGCGCAGCACCGTATCGAGTCGCGTGCCGCCGCGGAATAGCCGCGGACATGAGAGCGCCGCGGAAAACGAGAGGTGAGGGACATGAAGGGCGTCGCCGGCGTTGTCGGGCTGGGCATCATGGGCGGGGCGATGGCCCGCAATCTCACTAAGGCGGGGTGGACGGTTTTCGGCTTCGACATCGACGAAGGCGCGCGCCGCGCCGCGGCGGAGGCTGGAGTAAAGCTCGCGAAGAGCGCCGCCGCCGTCGCCGCCGAAGCACCGACGATCATCATGAGCTTGCCGAGCCCGGCAGCGGCGCTCGCCGTTGCAAGCGAACTCGCCGGCGCAAAAGAGAAGCGCGTCGTAGCCGAGACGAGCACTCTGTCGCTTGAGGACAAGGCGGAGATCCGCCGGCTCCTGGAAGCGGGCGGGCATATCGCGCTCGATTGCCCGCTTTCCGGCACGGGGGCGCAGGCGCAGACTGGCGACCTTGTCGTCTATGCGAGCGGCGACTCCGCCTCCATCAAATCGCGGATGCCGCTCTTTGCCGGCTTCTCACGCGAAGCACATGACCTTGGCGAATTCGGCAACGGCAGCAAGATGAAGTTCGTCGCCAATCTCCTCGTCGCCATCAACAACGTCGCATCGGCCGAGGCGATGGTTCTGGCCGAAAAGGCGGGGCTCGATCTGAAGCAGGTGGTGAAGCTCGTCTCCGCGGGCGCCGCCAATTCGCGCATCTTCGAGCTGCGCGCGCCGATGATGGCGGAGAACCACTATCTCCCTGCCACGATGCGGCTATCGACCTGGCAGAAGGACATGGCGGTGATCGGCAAGTTCGCGGCTGCGCTCGGCGCGCCGACGCCTCTATTCAGCTCGACCATCCCCATTTATTCCGCCGGGAACGGCATGGGCCTCGGCGACCTCGACGTGGCGGCGACCTGCACCGTGCTCGAAACGATGTCGGGCGTCAGGCGCGGCTGACGAGACCGCACCCTTTGGCTTGCGGAGAGGCACGACTAACCTCCCCTCAAAGGGGAGGTTAAATCGCGGCAGGCGCCAAGATGACAATCACGATAGTAGGCCTCGATGCCGACGACACGCTCTGGCACAGCGAAAGGGTTTTTCGCCTCACGCAGGACCGCTTCAACGAGTTGCTCGCGCCCTACGCAGACGCGGCGACGCTGGAGGCGCGGCTCGCCGAGACCGAGCGGCGCAACCTCGGCGTCTTCGGCTACGGCGCGAAGGGTTTCACCCTGTCGATGGTGGAGACCGCGCTCGAGGTGAGCGGACGTTCGGTCTCCGCCGACGTGATCGGCGAGATTCTGGCGGCGGGCCGCGAGATGATGACGCATCCGGTCGAGCCGCTGCCCGGCGTAGAGACCGCGCTCGAAGAACTGTCGGGCGAACGCCGGCTCGCGCTCATCACCAAGGGCGACCTCTTCCACCAGGAAAGCAAGCTCGCGTCGTCGGGCCTCGGAGAATTCTTCGCGGGCGTGGAGATTGTCAGCGAAAAGAACGCCGATACCTACCGCAGCATCTTCGAGCGCCACGGCGCGGGCGCCGAGCACGCGGTCATGGTCGGCAACTCGGTGCGCTCGGACATCCTCCCGGCGCTCGAGGCGGGATGCTACGCGGCGCTCGTCCCCTATCCGATCGTCTGGGTGAACGAGGCGGCCGACGCGCCGACCGCGCATCCGCGCTTCAAGGAGCTGCATTCGCTCGCCGAGCTTCCGGCGTGGCTCGCGGAGATTCCGTAACTCATGTTTCCCACCTGGTGAGAGGCGGGCGTTGAGCGAGTCCTCCGTCGCGCCGCAGTCCAACTGGACGCAGCTCGCGCTTGGCTGGCTGGTCTATTTTTCGTTCGGCATGGTGGCGGTGTCGCTGGTGCCGATCATCACGCCGGTCCGCGACGAGCTCGGCATCAGCTACACCGAGATGGGCGTCGTTCTCGGCGCCTGGCAGCTCGTCTACATCTTCGCCGCCGCGCCGGGCGGCATCCTGATCGACCGCATCGGCCCAAAACGCGCCCTCGGCATCGGCGCGGCGATCATCGCGCTCTCCGGGCTCGTGAGAGTTTTCGCCGACGGCTTCGGCGTGCTCTTCCTCGCCGTGGCGCTTTTCGGGCTGGGTGGGCCCATCGTCTCCACGGGCCTGCCGAAGCTCGTCGCGGATTGGTTCAGCGGCGCGAAGCGCGGCGTCGCCTCCGGCATCTACGTCACCGGCTCGTCGGCGGGCGGCGTGTTCGCGCTCGCGCTCACCAACAGCACCGTGCTGCCGCTGGCGGGGTCGTGGCGTGGCGCGCTTCTTTTCTATGCGATTGTCGCCGTACTCGTCGCGCTCGCGTGGATCGCATTCGGCCGCGACAGCCCGGAAAGCATCGCGGAGCGCGGGCGGCCGGCAGGCGAGCGGCCGAAAGGATCGTACCGAGAGGTGAT
>JBOHKB010000342.1:0-2877 GCA_050728815.1 Propylenella sp. | reverse complement strand
GGCTGGGACACCACCCACGCGGATTTCGTCATGCACACCCACCTTCCACCTCGAGCGCACTATACGCCCGCTGGCGCCCCGTCGTCAGTCGTTCCAGTATCGCCAGAGCCGTCGCCATTCTCCCCTTCCGCCTGCTCGGGGATGTGTTCGACGGAGACGACCTTTTCGCCCTCCTCCGTATCGAACAGGATCACGCCCTGCGTCGAGCGGCCGGCGATGCGGATTGGCTTGTCGCCCTCGACCGGCATGCGGATCGTCTTGCCGGCGTCGGTGACGAGCATGATCTGATCCTCCGAGCTGACCGGGAACGAAGCGATGAGCTTGCCGTTCCGCTCGTTCACGACCATCGCCACGATCCCCTTTCCGCCGCGCCGCGTGATGCGGTACTCGAAGGACGAGGTGCGTTTGCCGAACCCGTTCTCCGAGACGGTCAGGATGAGCTGCTCGGCGGCGCCCATCTCGGCGTAACGCTGCTGCGACAGCTCGCCGGCGACCTCCTCCTCGGCTTCGCCGCCGTTCTCCTGCGGCTCGCCCTCGCCGCGCACGGCGCGGCTCATCTTGAGATAGGCGCCGCGCTCGGCCGGATTCGCCTCGAAGTGGCGCAGAATCGCCATCGAGATAACCGTGTCGCTTGCCTCGAGCGCGATGCCGCGCACGCCGACCGAGCTGCGGCCGGCAAAGACGCGCACGTCGGAAACGGGGAAGCGGATGCACTGGCCTTGCGCCGTCGTCAGGATCACGTCGTCCGACTCGGTGCAGGTTTCGACGGAGAGGATCGCGTCGCCCTCGCCGAGCTTCATGGCGATGATGCCGGAGCGGCGGACGTCGACGAAGTCGGAGAGCTTGTAGCGGCGGACCGTTCCGCCGGTCGTCGCGAACATCACGTCGAGCTGGTCCCAGGTCGCCTCGTCCTCCGGGAGCGGCATGATCGTGGTGATGCGCTCGCCTTCCTCGAGCGGCAGCATGTTGATCAGCGCCTTGCCGCGCGCCTGCGGCGCGGCGAGCGGCAGACGCCAGACCTTCTCCTTGTAGACCTGCCCGCGCGAGGAGAAGAACAGCACCGGCGTGTGCGTGTTCGCCACGAAGAGCTTGGTGACGAAATCCTCCTCGCGCGTCGTCATGCCGGAGCGGCCCTTGCCGCCACGCCGCTGCGCCCGGTACTCCGACAGCGCCACGCGCTTGATGTAGCCGGCGTGGCTCACCGTCACGACCATGTCCTCGCTCTGGATGAGGTCCTCGTCCTCCACGTCGGCGCCCGACTCGACGATCTCTGTCCTGCGCGGTGTGGCGAACTCGTCGCGGATCGCCTTCAGCTCGTCCTTCACGATCGTCTGGATGCGTGCCCGCGACGCGAGGATGTCGAGGTATTCGCGGATCTCGGCAGCGATCTTCTCCAGTTCCTCGGCGATCTCGTCGCGGCCGAGGGCGGTCAGCCGCTGGAGCCTGAGATCGAGGATGGCGCGCGCCTGCTCCTCCGACAGCTTGTAGGTGCCATCCTCGGCGATCAGGTGCCGCGGGTCGGCAATCAGCTGCACGAGCGGAGCCACGTCCTCGGCCGGCCAGCGCCGCTCCATCAGGCGCTCGCGCGCCGTCTGCGGATCGGGCGCGCCGCGGATCACGGCGATCACCTCGTCGATGTTGGCGACCGCGGTGGCGAGACCGACCAGAACATGCGCGCGCTCGCGCGCCTTGTTGAGCAGGAATTTCGTACGGCGGCTGACCACTTCCTCGCGAAAGGCGATGAAGCTGGTCAGGATGTCCTTCAGCCCCATCACTTCCGGGCGGCCGCCGTTCAGCGCCACCGAGTTCACGCCGAAACTCGTCTGCAACGGCGTGAAGCGGTAGAGCTGATTCAGCACGACATCGGCGACGGCGTCGCGCTTCAACTCGATGACCACTCGGATGCCGTCGCGGTCCGACTCGTCGCGGATGTCGGAGATGCCCTCGATCCGTTTCTCGCGGACGAGCTCGGCCATCTTCTCCTGCATCGTCGCTTTGTTTACCTGGTAGGGCACCTCGCTGATGATGATCGCTTCGCGCTCCTTGCGGATTTCCTCGATTTGCGTCCTGCCGCGCATGACGATCGAGCCGCGTCCGACGGCGTAGCCGGAGTGGATGCCGCCGCGCCCGAGGATGATCCCGCCGGTCGGGAAGTCCGGCCCTGGGATGATCTGCATCAGCGCGGCAAGGTCGAGGCGGGGATCTTCGATCAGCGCGATCGTCGCGTCGATCACCTCGCCGAGATTGTGCGGCGGGATGTTGGTCGCCATCCCGACGGCGATACCGCCCGCGCCGTTGACGAGGAGGTTGGGGAACTTCGCCGGAAGGATCGTCGGCTCTTTCAGCTCGTCGTTGTAATTAGGGCGGAAGTCGACGGTGTTCTTGTCGAGGTCGTCGAGCATCGAGTGCGCGATCTTCTCCAACCGCACCTCGGTGTAACGCATCTGCGCCGGCGGGTCGTTGTCGATCGAGCCGAAGTTGCCCTGCCCGTCGATCAGCGGCACGCGCATGGAAAAATCCTGCGCCATGCGCACGAGCGCGTCATAGATCGCCTGGTCGCCATGCGGGTGGTACTTGCCCATCACGTCGCCGACGACGCCGGCCGATTTGCGGTACGGCTTGTTCCAGTCGTAGCCGTTCTCGCTCATCGAATAGAAGATGCGCCGGTGCACCGGCTTCAAGCCGTCGCGCACATCGGGGAGCGCGCGCGCCACGATCACGCTCATCGCGTAATCGACATAGGAGCGGCGCATCTCGTCGGTGATCGAGATTGGTTTTATGTCGCCGTCGCGGTCGGAGGGCGGCGTTTTGCTTTCGTCTGCCAAGGGAAGAATCGTGCTTTTCTAGAGGTGGCGGTTTTCTAGCTCAATCCGGCCT
>JBOHKB010000341.1:0-19309 GCA_050728815.1 Propylenella sp. | reverse complement strand
CCCCCGCACCGTCGCGGCCGCGCGGGCGATTTCCGCGCCGCTCGCCGCGCCGCGCGGAATGGCGCGGCCTTGCCTCATCAGCCTCGTCGTCTGGCACGACGACAAGCGCCTCCATGTCGGCCGCCCTCTCGATCTCCTTGCCGATCAGCCGCTCGATCGAGTGCACGTATTTCGTCTCCGGCCTGGTGACGATCGTGAACGCCGCGCCGCTGCGGCCGGCGCGCCCGGTGCGCCCGATGCGATGGACGTAGTCCTCCGAATGGGTCGGAACGTCGAAATTGAAGATGTGGCTGACCGCCGGGATGTCGAGCCCGCGCGCCGCCACGTCGCTCGCGACCAAAAGCTTGATGTTGCCGTCGCGGAAACTGTCGAGCGTCCTCAGCCGCGCATACTGGTCCATGTCGCCGTGCAGCGCGCCGGCGGAATAGCCGTGCCGCTCGAGCGAACGATGGAGCGTCGCCACGTCGCGCTTGCGGTTGCAGAAGATGATGGCGTTGGTGAAATCGGGCGCGTTGTCGATCAGGGCGCGGAGCGTCGCCCGCTTCTCGTGCGGCTTCGAGCCGGACGACACCACCTTGTGGGTGATCGTATCGACGACCGTGGCCGGCTTGGAAACCTCCACCCGCACTGGATTGTGCAGGAAGCGGTCGACGAGCTGGGCGATCTCCGGCGGCATGGTGGCCGAGAAGAACAGCGTCTGCCGCGTGAAGGGCAGGAGCTTCACGATCCGCTCGATGTCGGGGATGAAGCCCATGTCGAGCATGCGGTCGGCCTCGTCGATCACGAGAATCTCGACACCGGTCAGAAGCAGCCGTCCGCGCTCGAAATGGTCGAGCAGGCGGCCGGGCGTGGCGATCAAAACGTCGGCGCCGCGGGTGATGATCTTGTCCTGCTCGTCGAAGGAGACACCGCCGATCAGCAGCGCGAGGTTGAGCTTGTGGTTGATCCCGTAGCGCCCAAAACTGTCCTTCACCTGTGAGGCGAGCTCGCGCGTCGGCTCGAGGATCAAGGTGCGCGGCATGCGCGCCCGCGCGCGGCCCTGCTCCAGCATCGTGAGCATCGGGAGCACGAAGCCCGCCGTCTTGCCGGTGCCGGTCTGCGCGAGGCCGAGCACGTCGCGGCGCTCGAGCACATGCGGGATGGCTTGCGCCTGAATGGGGGTGGGGGTGGTGTAGCCTGAGGCCCTGACGGCCGAGAGGACCTTCTCGCTTAGTCCCAGCGTATCGAAGTTCATGAAGCTCTTTTTGCCCGACTGCGGAATGGAATCATCGCGCGGGCGGTTATGTTTGCAGCGCAACATAGGTGCGGAATCCCGAGAGTCAAGGCGCGCCGGCGGTAAGTTTCGGGAATTTCAGAGGATTTGGTTCACGAGCCGGGGCGAGGCCGTTAGGCGGCGAGCGTTGCAGATGTGCGACAGCCATGGGTCGCAAGCGCGGCTAATATGCCGGCAACCGACCAACATATGGGGGGCTTTCCATGTCGCGCCTTCTTGCTTCCACCGCCGCGGTCGCGCTCCTTTCGACCGCAGCATTCGCCGCCGACCTACCGCTCCCCGTTGAGCCCATGGAGGAGGTTGTCGCAGCGCCAGCGTACGACTGGAGCGGCGTCTACATAGGCGCCAGCGGCGGCTTTGGCTGGGGCGACTACGACTACATTTTCACGCAGGTCGCCGGCACTCCGAATGTCGGGAACGACCTGGAGGGTTGGGTCGCAGGCGGACAGATCGGCTATAACTGGCAGTCCGGTATGTTCGTGCTTGGCGCGGTGGCCGACATTTCCTGGTCAGACATCGAGGGCAATGCGGCTTGCCCAAATCCTGCTTTCACCTGCAATGTCGATGTGGAGTGGTTCGGCACTGTGCGCGGGAATGTCGGCGTCGCGCTTGACCGGTTCCTGATATACGGAACCGGCGGCTTCGCCTATGGCGGTATCGAACGTCAGTCGGCCGGCGGCGGAGCCGCGATAACGCAGGACGAGACACACATCGGCTGGGCGGCAGGCGGCGGAATTGGTTTTGGAGTGACCAACAATCTTACGATCGGTGCCGAGGCTCTCTTTGTCAATTTGGACAACGAGACTTATGCCGCGGTTCCCCCGCTGTTCTCCCAAGTAGACATCGGAGCTGATTTCGTCGTCGTCCGTGGTTCCGCGAACTTCAAGTTTGGCGCAGTCGCCCCGTAGAGCAGAGTGGGCGCATTTCGAGCAACCCGGCGGCACGACCGCCGGGTTGCTTGTTTTTTTGGAGCGCCGCGCCTCATGCAGCGAGCGACGCCGGCTCTGGCCGCGATACCTGCAAAATGGGAACAGCGATCGGGCGGCGGTGGGCGTAGTCTCCTGGCAAGTCATTGAACACACGGGGGCCTCCCATGCTGTGTCTTCTTGCTCCCGCCGCCGCCGTCGCGCTCTTGCTGGTCCGGGCTCGCAACCCCTGGAACCCGCACGCGAATCCTTTCTCCACAGTTGCAGAATGGGCACAGCCCCGGCTGCCGAAGTGGGTATGCTGCCAGCCAATCAATCGTGTTACGGGGGGCTTCCCATGTCGCGCCTTCTTGCTTCCAGCGCCGCCATCGCGCTTCTTTCGACCGTGGCGTTTGCGGCCGACCTCCCGGTTCCGATGGAGCCGATGGAGGAGGTCGTCGTCGCCCCGGGCTACAGCTGGACGGGCGTCTATGTTGGCGGCCACGGTGGCTGGGGCTGGGGCGATGTCGACGCCGATTTTGCCAACGGAACGAGCTTCGATGACGAACCTGACGGCTGGTTCGCTGGTGGCCAAGTCGGCGTCAACATGCAGTGGAACTGGTTCGTGGCTGGCGTGGAAGGGGACGCCAGCTGGTCAGACATCGACGGATCGACGGCTTGTCCTAATGCTGCGTTTTCCTGCACGACGGACGTTGAGTGGCTGGCCAGCCTTCGCGCGCGCGTCGGCGCGGCATTCGACCGGTTCCTGATTTATGGAACGGGCGGTGCCGGATTCGCGGGTGTCGAATACGATGCTATCCTGAACGCTACCGGCGTTTCCTTCGGCGGCGGCGACGATGTCACGCATGTTGGCTGGACCGCCGGTGGGGGCATCGAAATCGCCTTAACCGATCACTTCACGATCAAGGGCGAGTATCTCTACTACGATCTGGGTGATGAGCCTCTGACAGCAACCTCGTTCGGCAATCCCGGGACCGCGGACCTGACCATTCACACCGCCAAGATCGGCGCCAACTTCAAGTTCGGCGGCTTAGGCGCTCCGTAAAGGCATCGCGGGCATAGCGCCCTTCGAGCAACCCGGCGGGGCGCCCGTCGGGTTGTTTTCGTTTAGGATATTCCTCGTCGCTTTTTTGGCCGCCTTGCGCCAGCTCTCGCGTGATTTCGATTCGATCCCGCGTCCGCCCTGAAATTGCCACGGAAGCGCCGCTAGAAAGCCCGGCGCGCCGCCAAGTGTAATTGGTGAGCAAGGTTAGTGTCGCGTTGAAACCAGCGGGCGTTGCCGAATGGGCACAGCCAAAGTCGCGGCGCCTGCGTTATGCATCAAAGAAAACAGTAGCAGAGGGGGCTCAGATGTTGCGCCTAGTTGCTTCCGCTTCCGCGTTTGCGCTGATGGCCGGCGTTGCCGCCGCCGCCGACCTTCCACCGCCGATCACCGTCGCGCCTCCGGTGCTGACCGCGCCGATACCGATCGCTTTCAACTGGAGCGGCTTTTACTTCGGTGGGCACGGCGGCTGGGGTTTTGGCAGCGGCGCGTTTTCCGACGGCTTCGTCATCGGCGGCCAGGTCGGCGTGAACTGGCAGTTCAACAGCTTCGTCATCGGCGCGGAGGGCGACGGAAGCTGGGTTGACTGGGGCGCCACTGACGCGGTCGGCACGGTGCGCCTGCGTGGCGGCTTGGCCTTCGACCGGTTCCTCGCCTACGGCACCGGCGGCGCGGCGTTCCAGGATTTCGACGATGTCGGGTGGGTCGCCGGCGCGGGCCTCGAATATGCGCTCTGGGACAACTGGACCATCGGCGTGGAGTACCTCCACTACGATCTCGGCGGAGACACGTCCGAAGTGATCCGTGGACGCGTGAACTTCCTGTTTGGCGGGCTCGCGGGCCTCTAGTCGTCGCCGGTAGTCCGAGAAACAAGAGCCCGGCCGTGTGCCGGGCTTTTCTTCTCCCCGCCTTCGCTGAGGCACCAGCGCGCTGACGGAAGGCCGCAGGCGTTGCCGGACCGCTATGGTCAACGCAGCGCTCCTTGCCTAGTGTGGGCGCGCCCCCTTGGGGCAGGGAGGGCGTTCCGTGTTGCGCTGCTTTGCTTCGGCCACCGCGTTCGCATTACCGACCGGCATCGCAGCCGCCGCCGACCTTCCGCCTCCGATGAGCGTCGCGCCTCCCGTGATGACCGCGCCGATCCCGCTCGCCTTCAACTGGAGCGGCTTCTACTTCGGCGGTCACGGCGGCTACAGCTTCGGTAAGGGGGCGATCACGGACGGCTTCGTGGCCGGCGGCCAGGTCGGCGTGAACTGGCAGTTCGGCGGCTTCGTCGTCGGGGCCGAAGGCGACGGCAGCTGGGTCGATTGGGGGAGCGCAGACGCCCTCACCACGGCTCGCCTTCGCGGCGGCTTCGCCCATGACCGGTTCCTTGTCTACGCCACGGGTGGCGCGGTGTTCCGCGATTTTGGCGATGCCGGGTGGGTCGTCGGCGGCGGCGTGGAATACGCTTTCGCGGCCAACTGGACTGCGGGCGTTGAATACCTCTACGTCGAGTTCGACGGCGACTCTTCCGACATCTTCCGCGGGCGCGTGAACTACCTTTTCGGCGGCCTCGCCGGTTCCCCTTCGACGATCGCGATGGCTACGCCCGGCGCCTTCGACTGGAGCGGCTTCTATGTCGGCGCGCATGGCGGCTGGGGCTTCGTCAGCGGCGCCATATCCGACGGCTACGAGATCGGCGGCCAGGCCGGAGTGAACCAACAGTTCGGCGCGTTCGTGCTTGGGATGGAGGTCGAGGGGGGCTCCGTCGACTGGGGACCGGTGACGGAAGCAGGCTCGCTGCGGCTCCGCGGCGGCTACGCCTTCGACCGCTTCCTCGCCTATGCTGCGGGTGGGCTCGCCTTCGAAGATTCCGTCGGGTGGACGATCGGCGGCGGCGTGGAATACGCGCTGACCGACCGCTGGATCTTCGGTGCCGAATACCTGCACGCTGATTACGTTGGCGGCGACAAGGCGGACATCGTCCGCGGCCGCGTGAACTACCTCTTCAACTCGGGTGTCTGAGGTCCTGTCATGTTGCGCCCAATAGTTTCTGTTTCCGCGCTTGCACTTTTCGCCGGCGTTGCCGCCGCGGCCGACCTCCCGCCGCCGATCACCGTTGCGCCGCCTTCGGTGCTGACCGCGCCGACGCTCCTCGCCTTCAGTTTCAGCGGCTTCTATTTCGGCGGGCACGGCGGTTTTGGCTTCGGCGACGGCGCCTTCACCGACGGCGCGATCTCGGGCGGCCAGGTCGGCGTCAACTGGCAGTACGGCGCTTTCCTCTTCGGCTTCGAAGCGGACGGCAGCTGGGCCGATTGGAGCGACGTCGCTTCGGTGCAGTCGTTGCGCATGCGCGGCGGCCTCGCCCTCGACCGCCTCCTCGCCTACGGGACCTTCGGCGTCGCCAACAAGGATTTCGTCAAGCTGGTCGGCTGGATTGCCGGAGCGGGCGTGGAATACGCGCTCACCGATCGCTGGATCATTGGGGTAGAATACCTCCACTACGATTTCGCCGCCGACGATTCGGAAGTCATCCGCGGCCGTGTGAGCTACCTGTTCGGCGGGCTCTGATCCCGGCTCGTAGCCCGGATGAAGCGCCGCAGGCGCGTAATCCGGGACAGCCTTTTATCCACCTGGGCGCCACCCCGGATTTCGCTCCGCTCCATCCGGGCTACGCTCGCCCTCTTCCCTTGCGTGAGAGGGTGGCCTTCGGCCTTGGCCGAAGGCCGGGTCTTCGCCCGCCGAAGCAAGAACTTTGCGTGTATTCAGATATGCGGCTTCGGCCCGCGTAGGCGGGAGAGGGGGTACTCGCTCAGACGTCGATCAGCTCTTCCGAGGCGAATTCGGCGCGCTCCTGAATGAAGGAGAAGCGTTCTTCGGGCTTGTTGCCCATGAGGCGCTGAACCATCGTCTCCGTCAGCCTGACCTCGTCGTCTACGATGCCGACGCGGAGCAGCACGCGCTTCGCCGGATCCATGGTGGTGTCGCGGAGCTGCTGCATGGGCATCTCGCCCAAACCTTTGAAGCGGCTGATCTCGACCTTGCCGCGGCCGGCGAACTCCGTCTTGAGTAGCTGGTCGCGGTGCGCCTCGTCGCGCGCGTAAAGCACCTTCGGCCCCTGGGCGATGCGGAAGAGCGGCGGCACGGCGAGATAGAGATGCCCCTCTGTGATGAGGTCGGGCAGCTCGCGATAGAAGAACGTGATGAGGAGCGAGGCGATGTGGGCGCCGTCGACGTCGGCGTCGGTCATGATGATGACCCTGCCGTAGCGCAGGTCTTCCTCGCGGTAGCGGCTGCCCGTGCCGCAGCCCAGCGCCTGCAACAGGTCGGAGAGCTGCTGGTTTTGCGCCTGCTTCTCCTTGCCGGCGCTCGCCACGTTCAGGATTTTTCCGCGCAAGGGGAGGATCGCCTGGGTCGCGCGGGCGCGCGCCTGCTTGGCGGAGCCGCCGGCGGAATCGCCCTCCACGATGAACAGCTCCGTGTCCTCGCGCGAGGCGGACGAGCAGTCGGCTAGTTTCCCCGGGAGCCTCAGCTTGCGGGTCGCGGTCTTGCGGGCGATTTCCTTCTCGCGGCGGCGCCGCAGCCGCTCCTCGGCGCGCTCGATCACCCATTCCAGGAGCTGGTTTGCCTGGTTGGGCGAGGCGGCGAGCCAATGGTCGAAGGCGTCGCGAACCGCGTCCTCGACGATGCGGACGGCGGCGACGCTCGCCAGGCGGTCCTTGGTCTGGCCGACGAACTCCGGCTCGCGCAGGAACACCGAAAGCATCGCCCCGCATGACGTCATGATGTCGTCGGAGGTGATGACGGAGGCGCGCTTGTTGCCGGAAAGCTCCGCGTAGGCCTTGAAGCCCCGGAGGAGCACCGAGCGGAGGCCCGCCTCGTGAGTGCCGCCTTCCGGAGTCGGGATTGTGTTGCAGTAGGAGCGCGTAAATCCGTCGCCGCCGAACCAGGCCATCGCCCATTCCACCGAGCCGTGGCCGCCATGGCGGTCGGTGCGGCCGGCGAAGATCTCGCTGCCGACGAGCGCCTCGCCGTTCAGCGCTTCGGCGAGATAGTCCTTGAGCCCGCCGGGGAAATGGAAGGCCGCCTTCTCCGGCGTCTCGCTCTTCTCCGGGAGGAGGCTCTTGGCGCAGTTCCAACGGATCTCTACCCCGCCGAAAAGGTACGCCTTCGAGCGGGTCATGCGGAACAGTCGGTCCGGATCGAAATGCGCCTTCGGCCCAAAAATCTGCGGGTCGGGATGGAAGCGGATGCGCGTGCCGCGGCGATTGTGCACCTCGCCCGCCGCCTTCAGCTTTGTAGTGGGCTTTCCGCGGGCAAAGCTCTGGCGATAGAGCTTTCGGTCGCGCGCGACCTCCACCTCCAGCTTGTCGGAAAGCGCGTTCACTACCGAGACGCCGACGCCGTGCAGGCCGCCTGAGGTTTCGTAGACCTTCGAGTCGAACTTTCCGCCCGAATGCAGGGTGGTCATGATGACTTCGAGCGCGGTTTTGTCCTTGAACTTCGGGTGCGGATCGATCGGAATGCCGCGGCCGTTGTCGGTGACGGTGAGCATGCCTTCCTTGTCGAGCTCGACCTCGATCCAGGTGGCGTGCCCGGCGACAGCCTCGTCCATGGAATTGTCCATCACCTCTGAGAAGAGGTGGTGCATCGCCTTCTCGTCGGTGCCGCCGATATACATGCCCGGCCGGCGGCGGACGGGCTCCAGGCCCTCCAGCACCTCGATGTCGGCGGCGGTGTAGCCGGAGGAATCGCCACCGGCCCGGCGCCGGCCGTTGCGGGGCGCGCGGCCTTCAGCCGGCGCAGTTTCGTCGGAGGAGATCGAGAACAGGTCTGAGCGGTCCATGCGGGCCATATGGTTCACGATTCGGTAAACAAGTCTGCCAATCGACGCGGGCTTGGCCAAGGGGATGAAACCGCGGCATTCCGCCGATTCTGGGCTCGAATCGCCGGTTGCCGGGCAACGGCGCTAGGCATAGGCCAATCCGCGTCAATGGAACAGTGTGGCGCTTGGGCAAGGGCGATCCGGACGGCGGAAGCCGGCCAGGATCAGGGGGCTGCGGCCCGGTTCACCTCGTCGGCGTAGAGTAGGAGCCCGAAAGCGATCGTGAGCGCGACAACCCAGGCGCCGCAGAACCAATAGACTCTGTGCTGCGCCGCCTTTGCTTCGGGGCCGTAACGCCCGGCCTCGATGTCGCGCGCCATCGCCAGGCCCTCGCCGATATTAGGCCGAAACCGGGATGGCGAGTGCCGCATCTGCCGCCGCATGAGCGCGCGTCCGCCCTCGGTCGCGCGGATCGTTCGGTGATACCAGAGCGCAAGCACAAGCATGGGCAGGATCATCAGGGCAAAGCCGAACGTGAGATACCAGCCGCGGACCACGGGGTCGGCGAGCCAGCCGGTCAGGGCGTCAAGCATGAGCGGTGAAAAGAGCCTGATGCGCCGATCGCGGCAAGAGGAGGCATAAAAAGCGGCCTGCCGGCGCTAGGCACGCCGCACAGGCCGCCTGGGATCGGATTGCTGGTAGGCTCCCACCATTGCTGCGGAGGCCGGTGTCTTTTGGCCCCATCAAAGAGCCCGAATGAACCCCTTTCCTGATTTCATGTCTTGCAGAAGACCTTGCGCCGACCATCGCATCCTGTCGAATCGCGTCTCTGCGACCCTCGGAAAAAGCATCGCCGCAGGTCAAACTGCACGGTTATTTCGATTCGATTGTCGCTTAAGGTGTGCCGATCTCGCAGGTTCGCGCGCAAATCTACGGAACCGGCTGCCGCTGCTTCGGAGGCTTCATTTTCTTAGACCTCCTCTCCGCTTGTGACATCTCGAATCTATGCCCCTGCGCAGTGAGGTCAAGTCACGTTTTTCGCTGCGGTGGACGAATCGACAATCCCGCCCGCGCTGCCGCTCCGAAGCGAGAGGCGTTTCGGCGGTCCTGCCAGGAAGGGCAGCGCGGCTGCCCTTCCTCATAGTTCGTCGGGCGTCTCAGACGCCGATCTTGCCGCCGCCCTGCTTCGTGATGGCGACGACCGACGGGCGCGTCGGTATGTTGTCGTCGAAGTCGGGCCAGCGGGTCGACGGATCCTCGTAGTAGGACGGCCGGCCGAAGCCCGGCCATTCCTCGCCGCCTTCGGCGGGGTGCTGTACGGCGACGAACATCGTCGTCATGTCAGGAGTGAGCCGCGGGCCACACAGTTCCGCTCCGACCGGCACGCGGTAGAAGAGCTTTGACGTGGCGCGGGCGTCGCCTTCCGTGTCGACCGCCCAGACGCCGTCGGTGCGGCCGGTCGCCTTGTGGTTCTGTCCGTCCGTCGCGACCCAAAGACGACCCTCCGCGTCGATGGCGCAATTGTCCGGCATGCCGAACCAGCCATCGGCGGTCGTGGCAGTCGAGAAGGTCGCGCCGACCGCCGCAAGGGAGGGGTCGCCGCACCGCAGCAATATCTCCCACGTGCCTGACGTCGCGGCGAAGTCGCCGTCGGCCTCGCCGATCTCGATGATGTGGCCGAACGCGTTGTCCGCGCGCGGGTTCGCGGCATCAATCTGCTCGGGCTTGCGCCGCGTATTGTTCGTCAGAATGACGTAGACTTTGCCGTTGGCGCCGTTCGGCTCGATGTCCTCCGGCCTGTCCATCCTGGTGGCGCCGAGCAGGTCGGCGGCGAGCCGCGTTTCGATGAGCACGTCAGCCTGACTATCGAAGCCGTTCTCCGCCGTCAGCGGGCCCTCTCCGTGAACGAGGGGGAGCCAGCTCACCGTGCCGTCCTCGGAGAACTTCGCGACGTAGAGCGTGCCGTCGTCGAGGAGGTCCGTGTTAGCGGCGCGGTCGTCCGGGTTGAATGTGCCGGAGGTGACGAACTTGTAGACGTAGTCGAAGCGCTCGTCGTCACCGAGATAGAAGACGACGCGGCCATCCTTGGCCACTATCGACTCGCCGCCTTC
The DNA here is from genome assembly GCA_050728815.1 of Propylenella sp. Taxonomy (GTDB): domain Bacteria; phylum Pseudomonadota; class Alphaproteobacteria; order Rhizobiales; family Afifellaceae; genus DASWJZ01. Next base: position 9,153 of record JBOHKB010000341.1, on the reverse strand, counting down.
GTGCTTGGTGCGGCCGAGGGCCGTGCGCTTCTTCGGCAGGGAGTTCGGGTCCATCGGGTCGATTTCGACGATCCAGCCGAAGCGGTTCGGCTCGTTCGGCTCCTTGCCGACATCGAAGCGGTCATAGTGGTTCGCCCATTCGTAGGACCCATCGGGCACGCCGTAGCGCTCGTAGTTCTTCGCCTCGCGATGGTCGGCGGGCAGCTCGCCCGAGAAGTAGCCGTGGAAATTCTCCTCCGCGGAGATGTAGGTGCCCCAGGGCGTCACTCCGCCGGCGCAATTGTTGAGCATACCGAACACCTTGGCGCCGCTCGCGTCGGCGCTCGTCTTCAGGCGGTCGCGGCCCGCCGCCGGCCCGGTGATCGACATTTCGGTGTCGGCGGTGATGCGGCGGTTGTAGGGCGAGTCGGTCGCGACCTGCCACTTGCCGCCGACCTTGCGGATTTCGACGATGGTGGCGCCATGCGCGGCTATCTCGATGTCAACCTGTTCCTTCGTGAGCGGCGTCGTCTCGATGACTTTCTTTCCCTCCTTCTCGACGATCGTGACGATGCCTGGAAACATCAGCTGCGCGTCGGTGTATTCGTGGTTCACAAGAAGCAGGCCGTGCTCCGCAGATCCCTCGAGAGGGACGTAGCCGATGAAGTCGTTGTTGTAGCCGAACTGCCGGCGCTGCTTGTCGGCCGACTGCGCGGTCGGATCGAACGCCGGCGAGTCGGAAAAGAGCGCATCGCCCCATCGAAGCAATACGTCCGCGTCATAGCCGTCGGCGACGTGATGGTCGGCGTCAACGCCAGCTTCCAACTCGGCGAAGGAAAACGCGGAGCCGCCTGTGGCCTTTGCTTCCTCGGAGGCGAGGAGGGCAAGCGGACTCACCGTAGCCGAGATAGCGGAGACTGCGAGCGCGCCCCTCATCAAGCCGCGGCGCGAGAAGCGGGCTGCGATGATCTCCCCCATGGTGGGGTTGTCGGTCGGGTTGCGCGGCTCCCCGGCAGCATGTTCGAGAAGGCTGGCGCGAAATCCGGAAAACTCGGGTTGAGCGTGTTTGTTCATCGACGTGGCCCCTCTGCAGAAACTTAAAGCGACGGCTCCAGATTTCCTGGAACCGTTCCAAACTTCGTAGTGGGGCAGTGTCACGCAATGATGACGGTCGAAATCGGCGCAGGCGGCCGGAGCGCAAAACGAGAGCCGCGGCTTCGCGGCCGCGGCTCGATTGCAGGCTTTGTCCCAGGATACGCTAGTGCTTCTTGCGGCGCTTGTGGGGGAACTTGATCTTGGGCCGATGCGGCTTGTGAGGCGGCTTCTTCTTTCTCCGCTTGCGCCCGCCCGCCTCGGCTTCGCCGCTCGTCGTCAGCGTCGGAAAAGCGAAGGCGGCGGCCAGCAAACCAAGCTTCCCGAGCAAAGCCCGCCGGGACATACTCTCCATTTTGCCCTCCTCGATGACTCCTCCCAAAGCCCAACAACTCCCGACTTCTGGTTGGGCAAGCGTTTGTTACTGCTCAAGTTGAGTCGAATCCAACAAGAATTCGAAAACTATCCAGATTGTGAAGGAGCGTTACTGATATTTTACTGCCATACCGCGTGTGGCCCACAGAAAGCGGGCGAAGCCTAACGGCGGATGCGGTTGGTGAACCAGCGCGTCAAGCGGTTCCAGACGTCGGCTTTGCCGACCGCGTCCTCGACGCCGTGCCAGAGGTTCGGATTGTCGTTGATCTCGATGATGGAGACGCCGTCCGGCGTCTCCTTCAGGTCGACCCCGTAGAGGCCGTCGCCGATGAGGTTCGCCGCCCGCACCCCGGCGTCGAGCACTGCTGGCGGCACCTGATCGATCGGAACTGTGCGGGCGTTTCCCTCGTCGGCGGTGCCGTCCTCTCGGTAGCGGACGATCTGCCAGTGCCGCCTCGCCATCTTGTACTGGCAGACGAACAGCGGCTGGCCGGAGAGCACGCCGACGCGCCAATCGAACTTCGTTGGCACGAAGCGCTGCGCCAGGACGATGTCGGTTTCCTTGAAGAACTCGGCAACGATCGGCTTCAGCGCTTCCATGCTGTCGGCCTTGCGCACCCCGCGGCTGAACGAGCCGTCGGGGATCTTTACGACGATCGGAAAGCCCAGGATGTCGGCAGCGCGTTCGACGTCGGCCTGCTCCTGGATGACGACTGTCTCCGGCACCGGCAGCCCGGCATGGGTCAGGCGCTCCCACAGGTAGACCTTGTTGGTGCATCGGATCATCGAGATCGGATCGTCGATGACGGGCATGCCTTCCATCGTCGCTCGGCGGGCGAAATAGTAGGTGTGGTTGCGGATCGAAGTCGTTTCACGGATGAAGAGGGCGTCGTATTCCGCCAGCCGTCCGAGGTCCTTCTTGGTGATGGCGTCCACTTCGACGCCCAGCGGAGCCGCGATACGCGCCCAGTGTTTGAGGGTCGCAGGATCGCTCGGCGGGAGCGCTTCGTTGGGGTCGTAGAGCACCGCGATCGAATAGCGCGGCACCGAACGGGGCTTCTGCGCCCGCCACTTGCGACCGGTATAGGCCTTGAGCGTTGCTGCGAAGAATCGCCTCCGGTCGGGCGTGCAGCGAGCAAGCGCGGTGAGCTCGATCTTGCGGATCGCGCGCCATTGGTCGCCCTTCAGCGTGACTGTCAGAGTGGGAGCGCGGAACCACTCGAAAAGCGCCTGCGCGAAGCGCTCGAAGCCAGGAATCTCCGGGCGGCCGAAGGCGACGAAAAGGGCGGCGGGCGGATCACCGGAGAAAGCCTTGAGGTCGCGGTTCAAGGCCTCTTCCAGCTCCGGCAGCGCGTGCTCGTAGTGAGCGCGGCTCCTGAGATCGAGCATCGTCTCGACGTTGGGCATGACCCGGTGGCCGCGCGCTTCCGCCAGCAGCGCACAATAATAGCCGGCGGTCTGATAATTGTAGGAGCGCGCGAGGATGATGATCTTCTGGCGCGCGCCGCCCAGCATGTACGGCCGCGTCACGTAATCGTCGGAGGAGACGATGATGTGCGGCAGGTCGCGCGCGTCGAGGTCGCGAGGCTGGTCGGCGACGAGGACCCAGTTGTCCATGCCCGCTCCGGACCCTCAGGCGGCGCGCCGCAGCGGCGGCGCTCGCCGGCGCATCCGCTGCGGCAGGTCGCGCGAATAAAGAAGCGCTGTCATCCCGTCGGCGTAGTAGTCGGGGCGTCGCCCGACCAACGCATAGCCGGCGCGCTCGTAGAATCGGATCGCCTTCGGATTGTCGGCGCGCACTTCGAGATGCAGGCGGCGGGCGCGCCGCCGGAGGGCCGCGGCCTCGATCTCCGCAAGCAGGCGCCTGCCGACGCCGCGGCCGGTAGACTCCGGCGCGACCGCTATCGAATAAAGCCTGACGCTCGGGACGCTGCGGCGGGCGAGCAGGATGGCGTAGCCGAGGATGTCCCGGCCCTCGCAGGCGACGAGCACGCTCGCCGACGGCCGCTTCGCCAGCACAGCGAATCGGGCGCGGCTCATCCGGTCGGACGCAAAAATGGAATCTTCCAGCCTCGCCAGTTGATCTGCGTCGGACGGTCGAGCCTTGCGGACCTTGAGGTCGGATCGGGCGGTGAAGGAGGGGGGACGGCCTTCCCTTGGCATTTCTGAAATGGCGCGGCGCCGGTGCGGCGCTGGCCGCACGGAAAATCGGCGCGGCCTATCTGGCGCTTTGTGCGGCCGGCTTCAAGCGGAATCCCGCGCAACTTTCTTATTCTTTGGCGGTTTGATGACGCATGACCGATTGTCCGGTCCATTTGTCAGGGTTAGGCTGGGGATAATCGCCGATTGGCGTCATCGAGCAGGAGGTGGATAAATGATTAGGACCCTCGCGAAACTGACGGCGGGCGTCTCTCTCGCCGCGATGGTTTCCGGCGCGAGCTTTGCTCAGGTCGTCTACAACCGCGGCAACGATACCGATCCGGTTTCGCTCGACCACCACAAGACATCGACCATCGCCGAGTCGAATCTCTCGCGCGACCTCTACGAGGGCCTCGTCATCTACAACCCGAAGGCCGAGGTGGTTCCGGGCGTCGCCGAGAGCTGGGAAGTGTCTGACGACGGCCTCGTCTACACGTTCAAGCTGCGCGCCGACGCCAAATGGTCGAACGGCGACGACGTGACCGCCGACGATTTCGTCTTCGCCTATCAGCGCATCCAGGACCCCGCGACGGCCGCCGGCTACGCCAACGTACTCTACCCGATGAAGAACGCCGAGAAGATCAATAACGGCGAAATGCCGAAGGAGGAACTGGGGGTCAAGGCGCTCGATCCGAAGACTCTCGAGATCACGCTGGAGAACCCGACTCCCTACTTCCTCGAGCTGCTCACCCACCAGACGGGACTGCCGCTCCATCGCGCTTCTGTCGAGCAGTTCGGCGATCAGTTCGTGCAGCCCGGCAACCTCGTTTCGAACGGCGCCTACACGCTCGTATCGTTCACGCCGAACGACAAGATCGTCATGCAGAAGAATCCGAACTTCCATGACGCGGAAAACGTCAAGATCGACACTATCAACTACATCCCCTTCGAGGACCGCGCCGCTTGCCTGCGACGATTCGAGGCGGGTGAAATACACTCCTGCGCCGACGTTGACGCCGAGCAGATGGACTACATGCGCCAGACGCTTGGCGATCAGCTCCGAATCGCGCCGTATCTCGGCGTCTACTATCTCCCGATCAAGATGAAGAAGGAGAAGCTCGCCGATCCGCGCATCCGTCACGCAATGTCGCTCGTCATCGACCGCGAGTTCCTCGCCGAGGAGATCTGGCAGGGGACGATGATCCCCGGCTATTCGCTCGTGCCGCCGGGCATCGCGAACTACGACGATCCGCTCACCATGGACATCAAGGACAAGGACCTGCTCGATCGCGAAGACGAAGCGAAGGCGCTGCTCGAGGAGGCTGGTATTGAGCCGGGCGAGCTGTCGGTTGAGCTCATGTTCAACACCGGCGGGAACCACAAGGCGACGATGACCGCCATAGCCGACATGTTCAAGAAGATCGGCATCGAGGCGACGCTGAACGAAAAGGAAGGCACCGGCTACTTCGACTACATGAAGAACGACGGCGACTTCGACATGGCTCGCGCCGGCTGGATCGGCGACTACAACGACCCGCAGAACTTCCTCTTCCTCTACGAGAGCGACAATCTGGGCTTCAACTATCCGCGCTGGTCGAACGCGGAATACGACAGCCTGATGGAGCAGGCGGAGACGACGACCGATCTCGCCGCGCGCTCCGACCTGCTCGAGAAAGCTGAGGCGCTTCTGCTTGAAGAGCTGCCGATCATCCCGATCCTTTATTATTCGTCGCGGAGCCTCGTCTCCAGCAAGCTGAAGGGCTGGGAGGACAACGTCATGAACGTGCACGGGACGCGCTTCCTGTCGCTCGAAAACTGATCGGAGGCGGTTCACGAGCCCCGCGCGGAACGTGGCGTCCTCCGCGCGGGCGCTCAAAGCTTCGGAACGCCGCGGCCGCTAGCGCCGCCGGCTTACGGAGAAGGCGATGAGCGGATATGTGCTGCGGCGGTTTGCGAGCGCTATTCCGACCATCTTCGTCATCATCACCATCGCCTATTTCATGATGCGGCTCGCGCCGGGCGGCCCTTTCGATCTGGAGCGCCCGATCGACCCGCAGATCATGGAAAACATCAACCGGGCCTACAATCTCGACAAGCCGGTTTGGCAGCAGTACCTGCTCTATCTCGGCAATATCGTCCGCGGCGATTTCGGCCCGAGTTTCACGCGCCGCGACTTTTCCGTCGTCGACCTCTTCCGCACCGGCCTGCCGGTCTCCATGCAGCTCGGCGCGCTCGCGCTGTCGCTCGCCCTCATCGCCGGGGCCACGCTCGGGGCGGTCGCCGCTCTCCGCCAGAATTCCACGGTCGACTATCTCGTCGTCGGCGCCGCGACCCTCGGCATGACAGTCCCGAACTTCGTCGTGGCGCCGGTGCTGAGCCTCGCCTTCGGCGTCATGCTCGGCTGGCTGCCGGCGGGCGGCTGGGGCGACGGCTCGTGGGAGAACAAGATCCTGCCGGTCACGACGCTGGCGCTGCCGCAGATCGCCATCATCGCGCGGCTGACGCGCGGGGCGACCATCGAGGCGCTGCGCTCCAACCACGTGCGCACGGCGCGCGCCTACGGGCTCCCGTCCTACGTCGTCGTGGTCGTGCACGCGCTCCGCGCGGCGATTCTGCCCGTCGTCTCCTATCTCGGGCCGGCCGCCGCGGCGCTTCTCACCGGCTCGGTCGTGGTAGAGACGATCTTCGGCATTCCCGGCATCGGGCGCTACTTCGTGCAGGGCGCGCTCGGCCGCGACTACACGCTGGTCATGGGGACGGTGATCGTGGTCGCGATCTTCGTCATCGTCTTCAACCTCCTCGTCGACATCCTCTATGCGTGGCTCGATCCGCGCATCCGCTACGATTGAGCGGGCGATGGCGCAGATCGGCAGCACCGAATCGTTTGTTCTCGCCGACGGGTCAGCCGCCGGGCCGGTTGTAGGTCGGTCGCTCTGGCAGGACGCATGGCGTCGTTTGCGCAAGAACCGGGCGGCGGTCGGCGGCGCGCTGGTGCTGATCCTGCTCGGTCTGGCCAGCCTCTTCGGCCCTGTTCTCTCGCCGCATCCATACGACCGAGTTTACCCGCAATATGTGCGCGCGCCCGCGAGCCTCGAGCAGTACCCGCGTGAGGACGATATCCTTCCCGCCTTCGAACGCGCGCTCGGCCGCGCGCGCGTCACCGTCGGCGCGGTCGAAGTAACCGGCTCGACGGTCAGCGCGCCGATCTCCGACGATGAGCCGCTCGACCCGCGGATCGTGCGCTATGTCGATCGCTCCGACCTCTTCGATCGCGCGCGCATCGAGGAATTGAGCGCAGACGGCCGGCGCGGCGTGATGGTCGCGGATGTCTCGCGCGTCCGCTTCCTGTTCGGCACGGACGGCAACGGCCGCGACCTGCTGACGCGCACGCTTATCGGCATCCGCGTTTCGCTTGCGATCGGACTCCTCGCCTCGATCGTCGCGCTCCTGATCGGCGTCACCTACGGCTCGATCGCCGGCTATTTCGGCGGACGGATCGACGGCGTCATGATGCGCATCGTCGATATTCTCTATTCGCTGCCGTTCATCTTCTTCGTCATTCTGCTCGTCGTGTTCTTCGGGCGGAATTTCGTCCTGATGTTCATCGCCGTCGGCGCGATCGAATGGCTCGACATGGCGCGGATCGTCCGCGGCCAGACGCTCTCGATCAAGCGCCAGGAATACGTGCAGGCGGCGGAGGCGCTCGGTGTCGACAGCTCCGGCATCTTGAGGCGCCACATCATCCCGAACACCCTCGGTCCGGTCGTGGTGTTCCTGACCCTGCTCGTGCCGAAGGTGATCCTGCTCGAAAGCTTCCTGTCGTTCCTCGGGCTCGGCGTGCAGGAGCCGCTGACGAGCCTCGGCGTGCTCATCTCGGAGGGCGCGAGCAATATCCGCGCGGCTACCTGGCTGCTGATTTATCCGTCGATCGCGCTGATGCTGATCCTGTTCGCGCTGAACTTCCTTGGCGACGGCCTCCGCGATGCGCTCGACCCGAAGGACCGCTGAAATGGCGGAACCGCTGCTGATGGTCCGCGATCTCGAAGTGAACTTCGAGACAAACGACGGAATCGTTCAGGCCGTGCGCGGCGTCGATCTCGATGTCGCGGCGCGGGAGACGGTCGCGATCGTAGGCGAATCCGGTTCGGGCAAGAGCCAGACCGTGATGGCGATGATGGGGCTCCTTGCCTCGAACGGCCGCGTTACCGGCTCGGCGCGCTTCCGCGGGAGGGAGATGGTCGGGCTTCCGCATTCCGATCTCAATGAGATCCGCGGCGTGAAGATCACCATGATCTTCCAGGAGCCGATGACCTCGCTCGATCCGCTCTACCCGATCGGCTTCCAGATCGCCGAGCCCCTCATTCATCACGGCGGCATGACCGCGCGGTCGGCGCGTCCGCGCGTGCTCGAGCTGCTGCGCCTCGTACGCATCAGCGATCCGGAACGGCGGATGCGGGCGTATCCGCACGAGCTTTCCGGCGGGCAGCGGCAGCGCGTCATGATCGCCATGGCGCTCGCCAACGGCCCCGACATCCTGATCGCCGACGAGCCGACCACCGCGCTCGACGTGACCATCCAGGCGCAGATTCTGGAGCTGCTGAAGGAGCTGCAGTCGCGCCTTGGCATGGCGGTGATCTTCATCACCCACGACCTCGGCATCGTTCGGCGGTTCGCCGATCGGGTCTATGTCATGCGGAGGGGCGAGGTGGTGGAGGAGGGGCCGGTGAAGCGCATTTTCGCGTACCCGACGCACGCTTATACGAAAATGCTGCTCGCGGCCGAACCGACCGGATCGAAGTCGCCGGTCGCCGAGGACGCGCCGTCCCTTCTCGACGCCGGCAACATCAGCGTCGTGTTCCATCTAGGCGGCGGCTGGTTTGGGGGCGAGTCGTTCGAGCTTCACGCCGTCGCCGGGGTCTCGCTGTCGCTGCACGCGGGGCAGACCATCGGAATCGTGGGGGAATCGGGCTCCGGCAAATCGACGCTCGGGCGGGCGCTGCTCAAGCTCCTTCCCTCCGAGGGCGCGATCCGCTTCGAGGGCCGCGACCTCACCAAGGTCAATCTCAAGAAGGAGCCCTGGCTGCGGCGCGAGCTGCAGATTGTGTTTCAGGACCCCTACGGGTCGCTGTCGCCGCGCCTGACCGTGGGCGAGATCGTGACGGAGGGGCTGCTCGTGCACGAGCCCGGCCTGTCGCGGGCCGAGCGCGACCGCCGCGCCATCCGGGCGCTGGAGGAGGTGCAACTCGATCCCGGTATGCGCAACCGCTACCCGCACGAGTTTTCCGGCGGCCAGCGCCAGCGCATCGCCATCGCCCGCATCATGATTCTGAAGCCGAAAGTGGTCGTGCTCGACGAGCCGACCTCGGCGCTCGATCGCTCGGTGCAGAAGGAGATCGTCGAGCTCCTCCGCCGGCTGCAGCAGGCGCACGGCCTCTCCTACCTCTTCATCAGCCACGACCTCGCCGTGGTTCGCGCCATGGCCGACGAGGTGATCGTGATGAAGGAGGGGAGGGTGGTCGAGCGCGGGCCGACCGAGCACGTCTTCGCCGACCCGAAACATCCTTACAC
>JBOHKB010000340.1:0-8046 GCA_050728815.1 Propylenella sp. | reverse complement strand
CCTCCGGGTCGCTGAGCCGTGAATTGGTCATGTGCGTGTGGACCGCGTCGACGCCGTCGAACCCGCTGCCGTCGTTCAGAACGCCCGCCGGCGCCCCGGAGCAGATCGTCTCGTAGTACTGGTAGCGGTCGTTGCCGAAGGTGAGGTTGTTCATCGACCCTTGCGCCGCGGCGAGCGCGCCGAGCGCGCCGAAAAGGGCGTTGGTCACGTGCTGGCTCGTCTCGACGTTGCCGGCGACGACGGCGCGCGGATATTGCGGAGCGAGCATCGAGCCCTCGGGGATGACGATCTCGATCGGCTCCAAGCATCCCGCGTTCATCGGGATCGGTTTTTCGACCATGACGCGGAAGCAATAGAGGATGGCCGCGCGGGTCACCGGGGCGGGGGCGTTGAAGTTGTTGTTCTTCGCCGCGCTTGTGCCGGTGAAATCGACCCTCGCTTTGCGCCGTTCCCTGTCGACGCTGATCTTCACCTTGATCATCGAGCCCTGATCGGTCGGATAGTCGAACGCCGAATCTTTGAGCCGGTCGATCACCTGCCGCACGCTCTCCGCCGCGTTATCGCGGACGTGCTTCATGTAGGCCTGCACCACGTCGAGGCCGAACTGCCGCACCATCTTGCGGATTTCGGCGACGCCCTTCTCGTTCGCCGCGATCTGCGCCTTCAGGTCGGCAATGTTCTGAGCCGGGTTGCGGCAGGGGTAGGGACGATCGGTGAGGAGCGCGTAGAGTTCGCGCTCGCGGAAGCGCCCGCGCTCGACGAGCCGGAAATTGTCGATGAGGACGCCCTCCTCGTCGACCGTGGTCGCGCGCGGCGTCATCGAGCCGGGCGCCGTCCCGCCGACATCGGCGTGGTGCCCGCGCGACGCGACCCAAAAGAGTATACGCCTTTCCCTCCCCCCTTGCGGGGGAGGGTCAGGGAGGGGGGAAGGAAGCTCGGCGTCCTCAGCCTTTCCTCCCTCTCCGTCTCTCCCCCGCAAGGGGGGAGAGGGCCAGGCGTCCTCAAACACCGGCGTCACCACCGTGATGTCCGGCAGGTGCGTGCCGCCGTTATAGGGCGCGTTCAGCGCGTAGACGTCGCCCGGCGCAATGTCGGGGTTGAGTTTTCGAACGATGTCTACGGAGCGGTCCATCGAGCCCAAGTGCACCGGCATGTGGGGCGCGTTGGCGACAAGCGCGCCGGTTTCGTCGAAGAGCGCGCAGGAGAAGTCGAGGCGCTCCTTGATGTTCACCGAGTAGGCGGTGTTCTGGAGCGTGACGCCCATCTGCTCGGCGATCGACATGAAGAGATTGTTGAACACTTCGAGCATGACCGGATCGGCATCCGTCCCGACGGCGCGGGCTTGCGCGCGCGCCTCGACGCGGCGGAGCACGACATGGTCCTTCGCAGTCACCTCCGCCGCCCAGCCGGGCTCGACCACGATCGTCTGGTGCGGCTCCATGATGAGCGCCGGACCGGCAACTTTGTTGCCGGGTCGGAGCGTGTCGCGCGGAAAGATGCCCGCCGCACGCCAGCTCCCTTCGGAGAAGAAGCGCGTCTTCTTCGCTGGCCTCGCTTCCTTCGCAATCAGCGGGCGGTCCGGCTCATCCATGCGAGCGCCGCCACCGGAACCTTCAACCTCCATCGCTTCCGCCACCAGCGGCTTTCCTTCGTAGATGAAGCCGAAGCGGGCGCGGTGTTCCGCCTCGAAGGCGGCGCGAATCTCCTCCGCAGGCGCGAACGCGACGGGGAGCGCCATGTCGGTGCCGTCGTAGCGGACATGCACGCGCGAAGAAATTTCGATGTCGGAGTCGGTCAGGCCCTGTTCGTGAAGTTCGGCGCGGACCTCCACCGCGAGCGCGGCGCGGATGCGTTCAAGCTCTGCTTCAACTTCAGCTTCGAGCGGCAACACCACGGCGCGGCTGCGGTTCGCGCGGATGTCGGCGAGCCCCATGCCGTAGGCGGAAAGCACGCCCGACAGCGGATGAATATGCACGACTTGCATGCCGAGCCGGTCGGCGATCATGCAGGCGTGCTGGCCGCCGGCCCCCCCGAAGCATGCGAGCGCGTACTTCGTCACGACGTAGCCGCGCGCGATCGAAATCTTCTTGATCGCGTTCGCCATGTTTTCGACGGCGACCGCGAGAAATCCGTCGGCTACCTCTTCGGGCGCCTTCCCGACCTCCGCGGCGAGCGCCGCAAATTTTTCGCGCACGATCCCGGCATCGAGCAGCTCGTCCTGGTTCGGGCCGAAGATTCTGGGAAAATGCTCCGGCATCAGCTTCCCGGCCATCAGGTTGCCGTCGGTCACCGTCAGCGGCCCGCCGCGCCGGTAGGAGGCCGGGCCGGGATCGGCCCCGGCGGAATCTGGCCCGACCGCGAAGCGCCCGGACTCGTAGTGGAGGATTGAGCCGCCGCCCGCAGCCACAGTATGGATGCGCATCATCGGCGCGCGCATCCGGACGCCGGCGACCTCCGTCTCGAAAGCGCGCTCGAGCTCTCCCGCGTAGTGCGAGACGTCGGTCGATGTGCCGCCCATGTCGAAGCCGATGACCTTGTCGAAGCCTGCCATGCGCGCGGTTTCGATTGCGCCGATCACGCCGCCGGCCGGCCCGGAAAGGATGGCGTCCTTGCCCTGGAAGAGATGCGCGGCGGTAAGACCGCCGGACGACATCATGAACATGAGGCGGGGCGATTCCCCTCCCCCTTGCGGGGAGGGGTTAGGGGAGGGGTGGCGCAACCCCTCACCCAGCCCGCCTTCGCCAAGGCTTCGGCGGGCAACCCTCTCCCCGCGAGGGGGAGAGGGTTGCGTCGCGTTCGCTACCCCCAAGTCCCCCGCCACCTGCTCCACATATCGCCGCAGAATCGGCGTCAGATACGCGTCCACCACCGTCGTGTCGCCGCGCCCGACAAGCTTCACGAGCGGCGAGACCTCGTGGCTGACCGACACCTGCGGAAAGCCCATCCTCCGCGCGATGGCCGCGACCATCCGCTCGTGCGCCGGGTATTTCCAGGCGTGCATGAAGACGATGGCGAGCGAGCGGTAGCCGTCGGCGGCGATCGCTTCCAGCATCGCGCGCACCTTCGCCTCATCCGGCGCGCGCTCGACCGTGCCGTCGGCGCGCACGCGCTCGTCGATCTCCTCGACGCGCGCATAGAGCAGCTCCGGCAGCACGATCTTCTTTGCGAAAATGTCGGGGCGCGCCTGGTAGCCGATGCGGAGGGCGTCCTTAAGTCCGCGCGTGATCAAGAGCGCCGTGCGCTCGCCCTTCCGCTCGAGCAGCGCGTTGGTGGCGACGGTCGTGCCCATCTTCACCGCGCCGATCTTCTCAGCCGGGATCGCTTCGTCCGGCGCGATGCCGAGCAGCCGCCGGATCGCCTCGACCGCTGCGTCGCCGTAGATTCCTGGGTTCTCCGAGAGCAGTTTTGTGGCGTGGAGGCGGCCGTCCGGATCGCGCGCCACGACGTCGGTGAACGTGCCGCCGCGATCGATCCAGAAATCCCACATGCCTGTCACTCAGCCGCTCCGTCGACACAGGGCGGACGCTAGGTGGCGGTCATCCTTCTGTCGAGACGCCTGGAATGCTGCCATCCGCCGCGATTCCATGTCATGATCTCCGTCGTGACCGGAGCGGGGCAACGCATGTGGAAAGCAATTGCCGTCACGGCGCTCGTCGCGGGTCTTGTCGGCTTCGTCGCTGGCAACGCCTTCTGGTACCTCGCTTCGCCGCTTTGGATCGACCGCGTCGTGTCAGAGGAGCTGCCGGCGGCGCTGCAGATGTCGAAAGAGCGCGAGGGCGCCTTTGTCGATGCCGACAGCGTGCATCGCGGCGGTGGCATCGCGACCATTTTCTCGCTGGTCGGCGGATCCTCGGTGCTGCGCTTCACAGACTTTGAGGTCACCAACGGGCCGGACTTGAAGGTGTGGCTGGTCAAGGCGGATTCGATTGCGAGCTCAGGCGACGTGAGGGCGAGCGAATGGGTCTCGCTTGGGCCGTTGAAGGGCAACAAGGGAGACCAGAACTACCTCATCCCTGAAGACGTAAACGTCGGCGACTATGGCAGCGTGGTCATCTGGTGCGAGCAGTTCGGCGTGCTCTTTTCCGCTGCGCGACTTGATCCGACCATTTGACGCATCCGACAGCCGACAGTTTACGCCGACCGAGCAGGCTTCCGCTGCAAGCCGGCTCAGGTCGTCGGCTGGTCTTGCGGCGTGCCCGAGGGCTTCGGCTTTCCCCCGGCGCCGCGGATGTTGAGGAACGTCTTCAGCATGTCGAACCAGAACGGCGCGCCGAGCGAGACGGCAAGACCTGTGATGAGCCAACCGAAGATGGCCACCACCCAATTGAATGACTTCGCCTTGACGGCGGCGACATCCTCGTCCGACCATCCGACCGGATAGCCGATTTCCTTGAGCTGGGTGTCAACCCGATCGACGACGCCCTTGAATGCCTTCAGCGAGTCCTGCGCGTTCGGCTGGTGCTGTGTGCCTGTCTCAGTGCCAGTGGTTCCTTGCACGCCCGCCGGCGGCGCTTCCTCTTTTGGTGGCACGCAGTCCTCGGCGGTCGGGGTCGCCTTGCACCGCTCGACGTAAGCTTCGGCAGCCTTCACAGCGGCCTCGCGCAGAATTGGATCGCGCCAGAGCGCGCCTCCGATCTCTATCGTGTTGACGTTGAGCGCTATCGCGACCGCGACGCCGAAGAAGAGCGTGAACCATTGGGTCCACCGCTTGTAGACGCCGGACACGCGGTCCATCGCCCCGTCGAACCAGGTCTCTACGCTCTTCTTGAACGCGTCGAGGTCGCCCTTGGCGTCGACGAAGAGCGCCGAGAGCGCCTGCTTCGCCGGCCCGTCGGGCAACGCGCCGATGGCCTTCTCCACCTCGCTGGCGACCGAGCCGGTGGCTCCGCCCCTGAGCGTCTCGATCAGCGCCGTGGCGAAATTGCCAGCCGGCACATAGGAGGGGAGGGTGGAAGGCGTGATGCCGTTGACGAGCGCGTGGCTAGCTACAGCCTTGAAGAGATCAGACCCCTCATCGAGCTTGTTCGACCAGGGCAGGATATGCCGCCGCGCTAGCCAGCAATCGTCGCGCGCTTCCCTCAGTATCGTCGATAGTCCCTCCATCAGATACTTTGATCGTAGCCCGATCAGTGCGGCGATGACCTCCTGCAGCGCGCTCACCACGAGGCCGAGCAGCAGATAGACGAAGATCAATCCGATCCCGACTTCCAGAATTGCCCCGATCGACATCGATTCCCCCTCAAGCCAGGGCCGCAAGGTTCTTCAGAATGCGCGCCTGGTAGTGATACGAGTTGACGCCGCTGCCGTTGTAGCGGCGGGCGGCGTAGGGCCAGTCGCAGCCGAAGTCGGCGCGGTTCGGAACATTCGCGTAAGCGGCGGACTTGTAGTATTGCGTCGGCTGCATCGTCGTAGTGGCCCCGGCGTGGACCGGCGTTCCCTCCATGATCGTCACGCGGCCGGCCGCGAGAGCACACGCCTTGCAGTCGCGCATGTACCTTGCGTCGGACTGCGCATACTTGCATGGCCGGAGCGGCAGCAGCGGATGCTCGGCCTTGCGGTCGTCGGCGACGTCGGCGGGTCCGACGACGAAGCCTTGCCACTTCTGGCGAAACTCCTCGTAGGCGCGCTCCACGTTCCGCACCGGATCGAGGATGAAGTCCGCGATTTCCTCCTGACTCGGCGGATGATGGAAGATCGTGTACTGGCCGATGCCGTGGCCCCGCGACGTAATCTGGTCGTCTATCGAGCCCGACCGGTCGAGGCCGGTGACGACGAAATTGTCTGCGTCGCGCGCCGTGGGCACATAATAATGCTGACCTCCGCTTTCCTGCTTGATCATGGCGAGCAGGAAGGGGGTCGGCGCCTTGGCGCTCGGAGCGGCTGCGATCGCAGCCAGCGCTTTCGCATTCTCGGCGGCCGGATCGGCTGCCGACGGCAGCTTTGGAAAGGCCGCGTCGTCGAGCATGTCGCCGATGCAGGCGGCGGTGCCAGGATCGACCGAGCCGGTGATCGACGTGGCGCGTCCCTTGTTGTAGTCCGCGACCGCGACGGGCGCGTTCCCGTCGCTCCCGACGCCGCGATTGAATTGGAGATCGAATTGCAGCGCGCGGACGGCCGCCTTCGTTCCGTCGCCGAAGCCGCCGTCAATGCCGCGCCGGAGATAGCCGAGCGCGCGGAGGTCGCGTTGCAACGCCTGCACGGCCGCGCCGTTCGTGGCGCCGACAGCAAGGCCGGCGTTGAGATAGATCGGCGTCATCGACGCAACGCTACCAGACGGAGCGCTCCCCAACACGCCACGCAACTCTCAATAGTTATCCCTTTTCCACGCCTCTAGGCAAGAACGCCTGCGAAAGCACGCCGCGCGGCCCGCCTTGACGTTCCCTGCCTCCGATGCCACCTCTTCCTTCGCCAGCCGGCCGGACGGCCGCCTCGCCAAGTCCCGAAAGGGCGGCGGAGAGGAAAGTCCGGGCTCCATGGATGAACGGTGCCGGGTAATGCCCGGCGGGGGCGACCCCAGGGAAAGTGCCACAGAAAGCAAACCGCTCGCCTTCTCGATTTGGCGGATATGGCGGGAAGGTCCCTAAAGGGCCGCCCCGCGAGAAAAGGCCGAAGGTGAAGGCGGGTAAGGGTGAAAGGGTGGGGTAAGAGCCCACCGCGGACCCGGCGACGGGAACGGCACGGCAAACCCCACCGGGAGCAAGACCAAGATGGGACGGCGCGGGCCTTGTCCTTCGGGATCGGGCCCGGCTTGATCCAGGCCAGCCGTCCGGGTCGGTCGCGTGAAGCGTCGGGCAACCGGCGCTCCAGATGAATGGCCGTCGCGCCGTCGGGTGCGCCCGGCGGCCTTACAGAACCCGGCTTACAGGCCGGCTGGCGCTTCTCTTTCTTCGGCGGTTCTTACGGGAGCGCTTCGAGAAGGCGCCGCAAAGTCTCAAGCGTGCTTCGGTCCGCGACCCCGTCCACGCGCGCTTGGCGGAAGTGGCGCTGGAACGCGGCGACCACGTCCTCGGTCCGCTGGTCGAGTGCGCTGGTGATCTCGATGCCGTATCCATAGAGCGCCAGCATCTGCTGCAGTGCCTCCACCCGCGTCCCGTTATCGCCGGCGCCGAGCGCGCCTGCGCTCCCGTCGATTGCAGCGGGCTTGACCCAATGCCCGACGCCGCTTTCCGCCAGCAGGGCCCAAGGAAACTTCTCGCCCGGATCGAGCTTCCGTCCCGGGGCCACGTCGGAATGCGCGAGCACGCGATGGGGCGATATGGGATTCCGCCCCACGATGTCCCGGCAGAGCGCGATCAGCGCCTCGATCTGCGCGTCCGGAAAGTCGGGCAGGCCGCCGGGGTGCCCCGGATTGGCGATCTCGATCCCGATTGAGCGCGAGTTGATGTCCGTCGCGTCGCCCCAGCACGACTCGCCGGCGTGCCAGGCGCGGCGCGCCTCCGGCACCAGCGAGCGAACACGGCCGTCCTCGAAAACAAAGTAGTGGGCCGAGACCTTGCTCTCCGGATCGCAGAGCCAGGCGAGCGCCTGCTCGGCGTCGGGCATGCCGGTGTAGTGGAGGAGCAGGATGTCGACGGGCCCCGGTTTCCGCTCGCCGTGATTGCGCGAGGGATGCGGCTCGATTGTGAGCGTCGTCATGTCGCCCGCGCACGCATTCGCTCGACCTGCTCCCACGCGGCGTTGATCGCGGCGAGCCGGTCGTTGGCGATGCGGATGAACTCTTCCGGCACGCCACTGGCGATAAGGCGGTCGGGATGGTTCTCCAAAACAAGGCGGCGGTACTGGCGCTGCAGCCGCTGAAAGTCCCAACCCCGGTTGGCCTCGAGCACTATGAACGGATCGGCGCCTCCTTCGATGACATGCCGGGCGCGGACGCGGGCAAAGGCGACGGCGTCGACGCCGAACAGCTCCGCAACGCGCGTTAGGTAGGCAAGCTCGCGCTCGTGCACCGCGCCGTCGGCCTTGGCGATTTCGAAGAGGCCGTCGAGCACGGCCTCCAGCATTCTTGGATCGTCGCCGAGCAGCCGCCGTACGTCGCCGGCATACGCC
>JBOHKB010000339.1:0-4669 GCA_050728815.1 Propylenella sp. | reverse complement strand
GCTTTACAACCCTAGGGCCTTCATCACTCACGCGGCATGGCTGGATCAGGCTTTCGCCCATTGTCCAATATTCCCCACTGCTGCCTCCCGTAGGAGTCTGGGCCGTGTCTCAGTCCCAGTGTGGCTGGTCGTCCTCTCAGACCAGCTACCGATCATCGCCTTGGTGAGCCGTTACCTCACCAACTAGCTAATCGGACGCGGGCCGATCCTTCGGCAATGAATCTTTCTCCTTGCGGACGTATCCGGTATTAGCCCGAGTTTCCCCGGGTTATCCCGAACCGAAGGGTACGTTCCCACGCGTTACTCACCCGTCTGCCACTTTCCACCACCCGAAGGTGGCTTCACGTTCGACTTGCATGTGTTAGGCCTGCCGCCAGCGTTCGTTCTGAGCCAGGATCAAACTCTCAGGTTGAATGAGATCTTGAACCGGCACTGATCGCGCATTGACGAGGTCACACCGTCGACCATCCGCTCCGAAGAACGGACGGCGACATGTGAGTTCTCAGAGAATACGCAAACCGCCGAAGTCTCGTTCTGACGCCCGAAGGCGTCCGCAAAGACCTCGCCGTCCACGCTTCTCTTTCTTCAAACCAGATTGTCAAAGAACCGGACTGCGCCATCGCGAGACAGGCAGGCCGCCCAGCCGATCGATCACCTCTCGGCCGCAACAGGTTCGCCGGCCAGGCCGGGAGGACCCTATTGCTTGTCGGGAACACCAAACCGCAGAGGCGAGCGAACTCTGGACCCTGCGGCCGATGGGACGCCTGATATATTGACCGCCACTAACCGTGTCAACCGCCGCACGACCGCCAAACGCGAACTTTTCGGCGAGCCCATCGGCGGGAGCCAAGCGACCCTCCCAACCGAAAGATTCTAGCGGCTTTTTCAGCCGCCGGCTACAGCCTTCAATATGGGGAGCGCGGCCTGCGCCGAAAACCCCGAGCGCGCGGCGGCGCCTTTCTCGGTGACCAGGAGATCCCATTCCGGCGTTGACACGAAAAAGCCGGCGCTTGCACAGGAACTGCCACGAAGAGGCCAAATTCCTGCGGCCTCCTGACAAAACTGCTTCGCGTGGGAGGAATTGGGGGCTTTGGCGGCTCAGGAGCGACAACGTCTCGACCGGCCGCTCGTCGACCTCGGCGACGAAGAGCCGCTTTTCACGCGCAATATCACGAACGGGCCGCCTGACCGCCGCCGCGTCAGCATACGCTGGCTCGCCGGCTCCGTCCTGACCGGCATCTTCTCCGCGGCGCTGGTCGGCGGCGCGCTGCAGGCGGCGATCGGGGTCGACGAATATCTGGTGGTGCGGCCGGCGCTGGCGCGCGGCTTCGGCGAGGCGGGAGCTGTCGCCGTCAAGGGCGACCGTTTCCGCCCGGTACCCGAGACCGAGGTCACGCGCCGCGTCATCCAGATCTCCACCGTGACGCGCTCGGGCGACCGCGACATCGTGCGCGTCAGGCCCTACGCGCATGTCCTGACCAACCTCGCCGCGCCGGTCGAAGAATCTGTCGCTGCCCGCATCCCCGATTTCCGCGCGGCGGAAGTCTTCACCGTCGCCGAGGGGGAAGCGGACGTCCCGATGGACACTGCCGTCGCGAGCGACTCCATCTACGGCGCCGAGGTCGACGGCGAGGTGGCGATCAAGGTGGTGGACTTCCCGCTCGCCGGCCTGCCGTTCGAGGAATCCGCCGAGCTCGACGTGGTCGAGGTCGAGCAGATCGTGCGCGAAGCGGCGCCGGACCTCGCCGAGGGCGCGGTGGCGGTCGCCTCGCTCCCCTATGTCGATCCGGCGCGCTTCGAGATGGCGAGCGCCGAAGCGGGGGCTCTCAACGCGCTCGCCGTGGCGATCACGCCCGAGAACGTGTCGCTCCTGGAGAAGAGCGATGACAGCGCCGAGATCGGCATCGAGGACAAGGTGCTGCAGGTGAAGGAAGGCGCGTCGCTCCGCAAGATGCTGATCGAGCAGGGCGCCGACGAGGACGCCGCCGGCCGCATCCAGTCGGCGCTCGTCGCCAATTTCTCCTTCGACTTCCGGGCCGGCCAGAAGATCCGCCTGGGGCTCGCCCCGGAGCCCGATTCAGGTGCGGTCCGCCCCGTGCGCGTCAGCCTCTATCAGCCGGACGGCCGCCACATCGCCACCGTCGCGCTTTCCGATACGGGCGTCTATGTCGCCGCACAGCAGCCGGTTGCCGCGGACGAGCTGATCGTAGCGGAGGAGAAGGCGGCGAGCCCGCCGAGCGTGCTGCCGACGCTGCATGCGGGGCTGTGGGGTACCGGCCTTTCGCTCGACATGCCGGAGGAGGTGCTGAAGAACCTCGTGCACATCTTCTCCTACGACAGCGACTATCAGACGCGGCTTTCGCCAAGCGACAGCCTGGAAGTCATCTATTCGGCGGAGGCCGACGACGAGAGCCCGGAAATCATCTACGCGGCGCTCACCCTCGGCAATATTTCTCACAGTTTCTACCGCTTCCGGAGCACCGAGACCGGCGCGATCGACTATTACGACGCGGAAGGGAAGAGCGCGCAGAAATTCCTGGTCAGGAAGCCGGTGACGCAGGCGCGCTTCACCTCCGGCTTCGGCATGCGCCGCCATCCGATCGTGCGCCGCTACCGCATGCACACCGGCGTCGACTGGGCGGCACCGACCGGCACGCCGATCCTCGCCGCCGGCGAGGGCACGGTCGAGAAGATCGGCACCCGCGCCGGCTACGGCCGCTCCATCACGCTGAAGCATCTGCACGGCTACGAGACCACCTACAACCACATGAGCGGCTACGCGAAGGGGCTGAAGCGCGGCGACAAGGTCGGGCAGAACCAGATCATCGGCTATATCGGCTCGACCGGCCTCTCCACCGGCCCGCACCTCCACTACGAGGTGCTGGTCAACGGCCGCTTCGTCGACCCGATGAAGATACGCGTGCCGCGCGGGCGCGAGCTGCAGGGCGCGGAGATGGTCGCCTTCGAGCAGGAGCGGCAGCGCATCGACAACCTGCTCGTGCGCGACGACGGCCGCGTCGCCGCCACCGAGGTCAATTAAGCGCGAGCAGCGCCGGAACCGTGCGGTCTCCGCCTTTCCGGGCCGGAACCGACCGACCGCGATAGGCATTTCCTTCCCGACGAACCTTTCGTAAAGTGGAGGCATCGATGCTTACCTCCGGGAGGCTCGCAGAGGGGGCCCAGAAGGAGGACAGCGCATGATGAAGCGCATATCCGCTGGGCTGCGTCGAATCGTGCGGATCGGCGGTCCGCTCGACCAGGCCCCGCATCAAACCGAGGACCGGCCGGACGTGAGCCGCCGGGCGCTGCTTTTGGGCGGCGCCGCGGCGATCGCGAGCGTCGTGGTCGTCGCCCTGCCGGCGCCCGCCGAGGCGCAGTACAACGACCCCGATTGGGGTGGCTGGGACGGCGATGACGACTGGGGCGGTGGCGATCGCTATCGCCGCAGGAGACGCCGGCGCCGCCGTCGGCGGAGGCGTCGCCGCCGCCGTCGCGAGTGCGTCTACTTCCCGGGCTTCGGCTATTTCTGCTTCGACTGACGTAGCGTCGCGTTGAGTTGAGGGCGGCGCTCCGGCGCCGCCCTTTCGCCGCAGGCGGGATGCGGACCCACCGCTGTCGTCATGCCCGGGCTTGACCCGGGCATCCATTCCGGAACCGTCCAGCTTGCGACCTCCGCCTCGGCATGGATTGCCGGATCGAGTCCAGCAATGACGACATTAAACGTACGCGCTTTCTTGGCCCGCCGCCGTGTTCAGCGCGAGGCGATCGAACGAAGGGAGCGGGGCGCTTGAAAGACGCCTCGGCATATTTGTTGTGGCGCCTCTCAAGCGCCCCGCGCGGCGGTTACGATTCCCGACTCGTCCTCGTCTTCCGTCCCTTCGAGGGCGGCTCGCGCCGCCTCCTCAGGGCCATACAGCCGACAACATCCGGCAGAGCGCTCGTAGTGGCGCTCGGGGGACCCTTCCGGGAACCGCCGAGTCAGGCCCGTCCGGCGGACCTGCCGCGGCGCCGCCCGCCTGCCCGCCCAAGCGTCGAGACGCCTCAAGCGGACATGTCGCGCCGTGCCCACCTGTCCGCCGAAGCCCAAAGGGCGAAGGCGGAACGGGCGTAGGCGGACTGCTCCCGAACGGTTCCGGTCGCGCGTCCGGTCCCTCACGAGCAGCGGTGAGGCGGGATGTAGCACGGGGGAGAGGGGGTGGGGATAAGTAGGAGGCCACGTCGGGGTTGACGGCTCAGAGAGTGGCACGCGACAACCTCCAGATGATCAACGTCGCCGAGTCGAGCGTTTGAGCAAGACCTTTGCTGCCGCGATCTCGGCGTTCGGCGCGAGCGCCAAAGGCAAGCTATCCAACCCAGCGATTTTGGGCGCACCGGAAGACCAGCTCCGCGGCCCGCTGGAGACGCTGATCCAAGATCTTGCAGCGCTAGTGCCGATTGCATCCGTGGATCTCGTCGGCGAGACCTCGCTCGCCGATCTCAAAACGCGACCCGACTTCGCCGTGACCGTCGGCAATGCCCTCATCGGCTTCATCGAGGTGAAGGCGCCGGGCAAGGGCGCAGACCCCCGCAAGTTCTCCGATCCGCACGACAAGGACCAGTGGAGCAAGCTGAAGTCGCTCCCGAACCTGGTCTACACGGACGGCAACGCCTTCAGCCTTTGGCGCAACGG
>JBOHKB010000338.1:0-46703 GCA_050728815.1 Propylenella sp. | reverse complement strand
GTCCGGTTCGAGGTCCGCGGCGAGCCGAAAGAGGTGGGCGTCTGCCACTGCCTCGAATGCAGGAAGGCGACCGGCGCGGCCTCGATGCCTTACGCCAACTGGCCGCGCTCCGCCTTCGCATCCACCGGCGAGGCGCGCGAACATGTCGGCCGGAGTTTCTGCCCGGTTTGCGGTTCTCGCGTCTTTCACCTCTCGGAGGGGAGCGCCTCGATCATGCTCGGGGCATTCGACGACGCACCGAGCGATCTTGCGCCGACGCACGAGGGCTGGATCATCCGCCGTGAGCAATGGCTCGCGCCGATCGCCGGAGCAGACCAGTTCGAGCGCGATCCCGCCTAGTGCGTTGGAGACGAGCGCAGTGAAGGGAAAAGCCATGCAGGTGAAAGGCGCGATCGACTGCGACATGCACGTAAGCGTGCCGGCGATGTCGGCGCTCCTCCCCTATCTCGACGAGCACTGGCGCGACACAGTGGTCGCACGCGGCATCAGTTCGCTCGACTCCGTCGCCTACCCGCCGAACGCCCCGATCAGCGCGCGACCGGACTGGCGGAACGGCGGCGTGCCGGCGCGGAATCTCAACGCCGTCCGCAAGCATCTCCTCGATCACTTCGAGCTCCGCCTCGGCATCGCCACCTGCCTCTATGGCGTTCACCTCCTCTTCGACGAATACCTGGCCGCCGCCTTCGCGCGCGCCGTGAACGCCTGGCTCGCGGCGGAATGGCTCGACCGTGAGCCGCGGCTCCGCGCCTCCCTGGTCGTGCCGCTGCAGGACCCCGAACAGGCCGCCGCCGAGATCGAGCACTGGGCGCATGACCGCCGCTTTGTGCAGGTGCTCTTTCCGGCGATGGAGGACGTGCCCTTCGGCAAGCGCCATTACTGGCCGGTCTACCAGGCTGCGGCGCTGCACGGCTTCGCAATCGGCATCCACGCCGGCAGCGCCTACCGCCATCCCCCCACCTCCGTCGGCTGGCCAACCTGGCACGCGGAAGATTACGCCGCGCAGTCGCAGGCGTTTCAGGGTCAGGTGACGAGCCTCGTCACCGAGGGCGTGTTCTCAAAATTCCCGGAGCTGAAAGTCGTGCTGATGGAATCAGGCGTGAGCTGGCTGCCGGCCTATCTCTGGCGCTTCTCGAAATTCTGGCGCGGCATCCGCACCGAGGTGCCGTGGGTCGACCGCGATCCGGCCGAGATTGTGCGCGAGCATTTTTTCCTCACGCTGCAGCCCTTCGACGCGCCGGCGGACGCGGCGGAGAAGCTGATCGAGCACATCGGCGGCACGGACAGGCTGCTCTTCTCGTCCGACTATCCGCACTGGCAGTTCGACGGCGACGAGGTCTGGCCCGCCGGCCTTCCCGCCGCGGACGGCGTTCTGGCGGCGAACGCCCTTTCGGCCTATCCTCGGCTCAAGGAGGACGCGGCATGAACGTTCAGACGGCCGTCGCCCCGCGCGCCGAGACGAAGCTTTCCGTCATAGACTGCGACGTGCACCCGAGAATCCGCTCGTTCGAGGACCTGAAGCCGCACCTTTCGAAACGCTGGTGGGAGCATCTCACCACTTACGGCCCGCGCTACCGCCACGGCTATGCGACGAGCTTTCCCTACCCCAAAGCCTCGCCCATGGCGACGCGCCGCGACGCCTGGCCGGAGGGCGGCGGCACGCCGGGGAGCGACCTCGGCCTGATGCAAAGACAGCTCCTCGACCTCTACGGCGTCGAGTTCGGCATCCTGAACCCGCTCTCGCCCGGCCAGGGCTACACCAACCCGGAATTTTCGGCTGCTGTCTGCTCCGCCGCCAACGACTGGCAGATCGAGGCGTTCACCAGCCGTGACCGTCGGCTGAAGGCGTCGATCCTCGTCCCCTACGACGACGGCCCGCTCTCGCGCGCCGAGATCGAGAAGCACGCCGGCGCGCCGGACTTCGCGCAGGTCCTCATGCTCTCGCGCACGGCCGAGCCGCTCGGCAAACGCCGCTACTGGCCGATCTACGAGACCGCAGTCGAGGCGGGCCTGCCCGTCGGCATCCACGTCTTCGGCTATGGCGGCTGGCCGATCACCAACGGCGGCTGGCCGTCCTTCTACATCGAGGAGATGACCGAGCACTCCGCCTCCACGCAGGCGGTGCTCGCGAGCCTCATCTTCGAGGGCGTGTTCGACAACTGGCCGGCGCTCAGGCTCGTCATCATCGAATCGGGCTTCGCATGGATACCGGCGCTCGGCTGGCGGCTCGACAAGATCTGGGAGCGGAACCGCTCGGAACTTCAGCACGTGAAGCACCCGCCTTCGCATTATCTGAAGACCAACATCTGGGTCACGACGCAGCCGATGGAGGAGCCGCTCGAGGCGGCGCACCTGATCGACGTGATGGATTGGATCGGCTGGGACCGCATCCTCTTCGCCAGCGACTATCCGCACTGGGATTTCGACGACCCGCGCTTCTCGCTCCCGGTCCGGATCGCACCGGACAAGCGCCGCGCGATCCTTTCGGAGAACGCCCGCGCAGTTTACGGCTTTGCCTGATGGCGCGGCACGTGGTGGCGCCGGCCGTGGAGCTTCCGGCCGGCGCGCGGAAGCTCGTGGAGATCGGCGGGCGGAAGATCGCGATCTTCAACGTCGCGGGCGCGTTCTACGCGATCCTCGACCGCTGCCCACACCAGGGCGGCAGTCTCTTCTGCGGCGCGCTGACGGGGCTCGTGGAATCCTCCGAGCCCGGCGAGTACCGCTATTCGCGGCGGGGCGAAATCGTGCGCTGTCCCTGGCACGGCTGGGAGTACGACCTTGCCACCGGCCAGTCCTGGTGCGACCCGCGAAGAATGCGGGTGAAGACATACGCGGTGGAGGTCGAGTCCGGCGGCGATCTGGTGAAGGGGCCCTACGTCGCCGAGACGTTCCCGGTGCGGGTAGAGGACGATTACGTTGTGGTGGAGGCGTGATGGCTCAGCCGAGCAAGTTCTGGGACAAAGTTGCTGAAAAATACTCGAGGCAGCCGGTGGCGGATGAAGCCTCCTATCAGAAGAAGCTGCGGATTACGCGCGAATATTTTCGGCCGGACATGGAGGTGTTGGAGTTCGGCTGCGGGACAGGCTCGACCGCGATCGCGCACGCGCCTTACGTGAAGCATATCCTGGCAATCGACGTCTCGTCGAAGATGATCGAGATCGCGCGACGCAAGGCTGAGGCAGCCAAAGTCGAGAACGTGACGTTCAGGCAGGCGGACATCGACGAACTCAGCGTGCCGGATCAAACCTTCGATGTCGTGATGGGGCACAGCATTCTACACCTCGTGGCCGACAGGGATGCGGTGATTTCAGAGGTTTACCGGGTGCTGAAGCCGGGCGGCATCTTCGTCACCAGCACGGCATGCCTTGGGGACACGCAGAACTACCTGAAGCGTGCCGATTGCGCGCCTGGTTCGATACGCACCTTCCGTGCTCAGGTTTTTCACCGCGCAGGAACTCGTGGAGAGCATGACCGACGCGGGTTTCGAGATCGACCATCAGTGGCGGCCGGGAAAGGGCAAGGCGGTTTTTGTCGTTGCGAGGAAGGCGGAAGCGGGCGGCTGATCCTCCAACAGTCCGCGGCGGGCGCATTCGGCCGCTACCGCGCGAACGCCCTGAAGGGATTGTCCCGGATGAGCTTGTCGATCGTAGCCCGATCGACCCCGCTCGCCGCAAGCTTCGGCAAAAAAACTTCGCTGAGATAGGTGTAGGGCTTCGGCGTGCCGCCGCCCGGTTTGGCGGGATCGAACCAGCCGCGGTCGTGGCTCAAGAGCAGCTGATCCCCAAGCCCCGCGTCGAGGACGCGGTTGATGTTCTTCACGTATGTCTCGTCGTCGCCCCAGCCGCCGATCCCGTCATACTCGATCCACGCGCCGCGGCGCGCGACCGCGAGATGCATCGAAAAGTCCGGCTCCGCCTGCGTGTGGATGGATATGAAGCGGCCAGGCGCATGGCCGGCATCCTCGACGATCGCGAGCTGCTCCATGACGACGCTTCCGCGGATCGTGTGGCTGCCGATGATTGCGTTGGTCTTTGCGCCCGCCCGCGCCGCGGCGCGCAGGATCTTTCGCTCGACCTCCGTGATCCCATCGTCGCCTGCGCTGAGTTTGATCCAGCCGGCGCGGACGCCGCTCGCCTCGATCCCCTCTTCCAGCTCAGAGATCATCCATTCGGCGAGCTGGTCCTCGCTCGCTTCATGCACAAACGGCGGAACCCAGGGCTCGCGATAGATGCCGGTCGGCACGACGATCGGAAAGCCGGTCGCCTCGGACACCGCCTTGTCGATGTCCGCCCGGCGGCCGACTCCGACGGTGGAGCACTCCACCAGCGCGGTGAACCCGAGCGCCTTGATACGCTCGATCTCCGGCGCCATCAGCGCCACGACCTCGCCGGTCTCCGCCTGCGCGTAGCCGGGTTTGTCCCAGGTGCGGAGATCGACGAAGACGTGCTCGTGCGGAAAGATCGGCCCCAGTTCGTCGGCGTCTTTCGGCCCAAGCGTGGTGATGAGCCGCGCCACTACGGCCGCCGCCCAACCACCCCGCCGCGGATCAGCGCCTGGACGTTGTCGCGGTAGATGCCCATCCAGCCGTTGAGCGGCGGGAACGATACCCAGCCGCGTTCCGCATAGCGGGCGGTGAGCTTTCGCTCTTTCACCTCAAGTTCGATCGTCCTCCGCTCCGCGTCGATCGAGATGATGTCCCCGTCCTCCACCACGCCGAGCGGCCCGGACGCCGCCTCCGGCTGCACCTCCCCCACCACCAGCCCCTTGTTGACCAGTCCGGAAAGTTGCCCGTCGGTGACGATCGCGATTTTCGGGCCGAGGCCGACACCGTCGACCGCGAAGACGACGCGCGAGGCGCCGCCCATGCCGGGGGTGGCGCGCGGGCCGAGGCCGCGCAGCACCAGCACGTGGCCGGACTTCACCCTCCCCTCGCGGATCGCTGCGAGCGCGTCCTCGGCGTTCTCGAACACGATCGCCGGGCCCTCGAACTGCAGGCTCCGCCCCTCACGTAGGCCGAGCTTGATGATGCCGCCTTCGGGCGCGAGCGAGCCGCGCACGATGACGATCGGCGGGCGCGTGGAGTACGGCCGGTCGAGCGGGCGGATCACTTCGGGGTCGCGGACTTGCGCATCGGCAAGATTTTCGCCGACCGTCCTGCCCGTCACCGTCATCGCATTTGCATCGAGCAGCGGTTCCAGCCGCTTCATCACGGCGCGGGCTCCGCCCGCCGCCTCGAATGCCTCTATCGAAACGTCGCCGTTCGGCCTGACGGCGGAAAGCACCGGCGCCTCCTCCGACACACGGTCGAAGATGCCGTAGACGTCGAGGTCGAGCCCGGCGTCGATCGCCACCGCCTGCAAATGCTTGATGCAGTTGATCGAACCGGAAACCGCGAGCACGGCTTTCAGCGCATTCTCGATCGCCCCTGCCGTCAGAATCGCGCGCGGCCGCAAGCCCTCCTCGATCATCGTGACGATGCGCTCTCCGGAACGGCGGGCGTAGTCGAACATTTTCTCGCTGTTCGCCAGAACCGGCGCGGCGCCCGGCAGCACCATGCCGAGCGCCTCGCAGGCGATGTGCATGGAGTTCGCCGTGCCCATTCCCGAGCAGACGCCCGGACCGCGCACCGCGACCTCCGACATCGCCTCGAGCGCCGCCGCATCGGCCTTCCCCACGACAACATGCCCGGCGGTCAGGAACACGTCCTCGATGTCGACATGCCGACCCTCGATCTCGCCGCTCGGCTGGTAGCCGCAGATCACGAGAATCGTCGGGATGTTCGTCCGCGCCGCCGCCATCAGCTGCCCCGGCACGGTCTTGTCGCAGGAGGTTAGGCAGACCATGCCGTCGAGCTGCGGGCCTTCCACCTGCACCTCGATGTCGGCGGCGACGAGGTCGCGGCTCGCCAGAATGTAGCCGCCCGCCCCGCCCGGGCTGAAGATGAAGTCGCTCGGCGCGGTGGTGCGTATCTCGAACGGGAGCCCGCCGGCGGCGCGGATCGCCTCCTTCACCACCCGCGCCACGCCGTCCACATGGGCGAAGCAGATGGCAAGTTCGGACGACGTGTTCACCACGGCGATCTTGGGTTTTTCCATGTCGGCGTCGGAGATCCCAAGCGCCCTCCACTGCGCCCGGCGCATGGCCCAGGCGGAGGACCCGTAGGTAAAATTGCTGCGAAGCGGACGGGGCATGTTCATGCGCGGGAGGCGCGGCGGGAAATCCCTTTCCCCCTTTGTGGGGAGAGGGTTTGGGTGAGGGGTGTCAGACATGGAGCGCTGCCGCGGTCGATCTTTGTTCACCGCCGCCGCTTCCTGACTTCGATCACCCCCCGATCCGCGTCGACCTTCACCCAGTCCCCCGTTTCGATAACCGCGAACGGATCGCGGTCGAGGTCGGTCATCGCCGGCACGCGTGCGACCACCGCGCCGAGCGCCGCCTTGGTCGTCATCTTGGTGAAGATCATCGCCTTCGGCGCAGCGCCGCTGACGCGCGCGAGATGAAAATAGTGCGAATAGCCCGACGACCCCTTCGCGCCCGGGAAGAGCAGCACCTTGTCCTTGAAGCTTGTTCCGCACAGCTCATGCCGGCGTTCGATGATCGTGCCGGTCCTCGCGTCGATCCCGCCCCAACCGGAAATGGTGTCGCGGGTGACGAGTGCCTCGCCCTCGGCGACGCCGCCGACGACCTTACGGCCGCGGATGACGACGCGGTCGAGCGCTTCGCTCATCTGACGCTTCCCCGCCAGCGGCCGGTGAGCGCCGCCTCGATGCAGTCCTCGACCGAGCCGAACCAGCACTCGACGTTCATGATCGCCGGCAGATAGTGCGCCTGCTTGGCGGAATCGGTGGCGACGACCTTCGTCCCCTTCGGCAGCACGCGGCCGATCGCCGGACAGGTGTCGGAGAGCACGTGCCCCCCTGCCCGCTCGATGATCTCGGTGTAGCCGCTGAGATCGGCGGTGTCCTTCAGCGCGCGCGGCGTGAAGATCCAGAGCGCGGTGTTTTCGCTCAGCCGCTTGCCGTCGAGGAGACGCGCGGCAAGCCGCACCTGCTCGACGGAGGCGTGCGGGCAACCGAGCATGACGAAATCGACGCGGTCGCTGGAGGCTATGGAATTCAGCCATTCATAGGCCTGCCGCCTCTCCGCCGCGCAGTAGCGGATCGTCTCGACCGGCGCGCCTCCGCCAAGCGCCTGTTCCACGCTCTCCGCCTCCGGCGTGACACCGGGGATGTGGTACATCTCCACCCCGCCGGATGAGGAGGCCGCCGCGCCGAAATGCTTGAGCTTGATCATGCTCGGCGTCTCGCGGATGCCGGCAATGACGGGGATATCCTCCTCGACGATCTCGCCCACGTAGTAGCCGAGCAGTCCCCAATCCATCATCGACTCGACGTCGACCTCGACGTCCACACAGTGCGTCGCGCGGCGATTCTCCGGAACATGCAGGCCCCAATAGGGAATTCGGCCCGTGATCGAAGCGGCGCCCGTGCTCTCGCGTCCCTCCGTGTTGGTGCGCGCGCCGAGCACCGCATTGCAGTAGACGACCGCGGACGACTCCATCCAGGCGCAATGCTCGCCGCGCACCGGCACGTTCCCGACCTGATAGGGCGTGCAGGTGTTGAACATCGCGACGCCGCGCTGGCCGAAATATTTTTCTGCCTCGCGCTGCCGCTCAGCCACTTCTTCTGAAACGCCGGTGACGCCGGCGTTCCGCGTGTCGATGCCGTGGATGAGCTGGCAGGTGTAGACCTCCGCCTGCGGCGTCTCCACCACGTCGTCGGCGTCGAGATTGAATTTCGAGAACACCGCGTCCATGCCGCCCTTGTCTGCGAATGGGCGTACGAGGGGCGACGCGGCGTTCCAGGTGCCGGCGACGTTGGTGACCGCGACGAGCCGCTCCGCACCGAGCGCCTCGCCGTAGCGCACGAGCAGGTCCATTGCGCGTTGCTTCGCCGGCCCCGCCGCACCGTCGAGCATGGCCTTCTCGGCGTCGGTGAGTTTCATCGCTTCTCTCTACTCGCCGCGGTGCGGCGTTCGGTCGGTCCGCTCGAGATTGTCCTTTAGCCGCTCCTTCAACGCCGCAATATCGATCTGGTGCACGCTCCCCGAGCCGGCGAGATCGAGCGCGTGCGCCGCCGCCGCGCCCACGGCGATGCAAGGCCCCATCACGCGCACGCTCGAAAGGGCCGCCGGGTCGCCGTCAATGCAGCGGCCGACAGCCACGAGATTGTCGGCCTCGGGCGGCGTCATCGCCGAAAACGGCACATAGTGTACGTGATCCTCGCCAAAAGTCTCCCAGACATAGCCGCTCGCGCGATTGTGCAGCTCGATAGGCCAGGCGGTTCGGGCGATCGCGTCGTCGTAGCGGTGCCCGGCGCGGACTTCGTCGGCCGTAATCTGCCGGCGGCCCTTGATCCAGCGCGTCTGCCGGATGCCGGGAAAACCGTAGGAGCGCACCTTCACGGCGCCAAACGCCTTCGGAAACTCCTTGCGGACGAATTCGACGGCGCGGTCGGCCTGGTCCTTGCCCTCGATGCCCTTGCGCGAGGCTTCGAGCGGTTCGAGCGGCGTCTCGACGTGCGTGATGTTGAGGACCGCGGTGCCGCGCCCGGGAAAATAGAAGGCGATGCCGCTCCTGCGGACGAGCCCGTATTCCTCGGCCTTCTCGCCAACCCGCTCGGAAAGCTCCTCGCGCGTCGGCTGGTGCTTTTCGTGAATGCCCTCCACCACCACCATCTGCGAGCCGTAGATCGGCCCGTCGGCCGGCTCGCGGCATTCGAGCCCGGCCTGCCAGGTAAGCGCCGCATCGCCGCTCGCATCGACGAAGCCGCAGGCTCGAAGCTCCACGTCGCCGTAGCGCGTCGCAAGCTCGAGCGCCTCGATGCGGCGTCCGTCGCGGCGCACTTTTCGCAGCACCGCGCCGACGATCGGCGTGATGCCGGCGGAAAGCACGGCTTTCTCGACCCAGCGCGAGAGCGCCACCTCGTCGTAATAGACCACGGTGGTCATCGGCCCGTGGCGGAAGTAGAGCGCCCCCTCCGCGTCGAGGTCGCTGAGGATGCGGTCGGCCACCCCATGGGTGAACTGGTAGCCGTGCGTGCCGTTGGAGAAGAGCCCGCAGAACGTGCCGATGATCGAGTTCACCGCCTGCCCGCCGAGCGCCGGTAGCCCGTCGACGAGCGCCACCTTGTGGCCGAGCGCGGCGGCCTCGAGCGCGGCGGAAACCCCGGAAATCCCTGCGCCGACGACGCAGATATCGGCTTCCGCCGCACGCGGGGCGGCGGCGCCATTCTGCCGGACGATCCTCGTTTCCGTGCTGATTGGGCCGCCGTGTGACATTCGGGCAGGATAGGGGATGCCGCCCGGCCGTCAAATAGCGGACGGTCGCCAGCCGAGCCGGCCCATGCAATCGTTGCACCCTCCGCGTGGAACGTTCGTTTCAGCTGATTTTGAGTTTTCACGACAGGCAACGCATTGGGTACTGTGCGATACTGGGCGCGAGGCAGCACACCGTGCGCCGGATGAGCACAAGCCAGGGAGGAAAATAGCATGAAGAAATCCCCATCAGTCGGATTGCTTTGCGCCGTTCTTGTCATGGCGCTGTCGGCTGCGCCGGGCGAGGCGCGCGAGCTGATCTACGGCTCGTGGCTCGGCGCCAATAACTCGACGAACACGAAGAACCTCGAGCCCTATTTCGCCAAGGTAAAGGAAGCGACCGGCGGCGAGATCGAGTGGAAGCTGGTAGGCGGCGGACAGCTCGCGAACGGCCCCGGGACACCGGACGCAGTCAAGGACGGCCTCATGGACGCCGGCCTCGTCATGGCGCCCTACGTTCCGAAGATGCTGCCGGCAACCAACATGATCTTCAGCCAGTCGCTGATCGGCGACGACTTCCTCGCCTCGATCGGCGCCATGAACGAAGTGCTGATGCTCGGGTGCGAGGAGTGCAAAGAGGAATTCCACGCCAACAACGCGGTCGGCTTCGGCGGCTACGGCGTCACGCCGTACCTCTTCATGTGCCGCGGCGAGCCCGACTCGCTCGAAGACCTGAAGGGTCTCAAAGTCCGCGGCTCCGGCGGCGGCGTGAACATCATCGAGATCGCCGGCGGAACGCCGGTGGCGATGCCGCCCAACGAGGCCACGACGGCGCTCGAGCGCGGCGCGCTCGACTGCGTGCTCGGCGGCGTCCAGTGGCTGAAAAGCTTTGGCTACATGGACGTCGTCGATACGGTCATCCAGGCCCCGATGGGCATGGGCGGCCCGCCGGTGCTGATGTACGTCAACCGCGAAGTCTGGCAGAGCCTTACGCCGGAGCAGCGCAAGGTGCACGTCGAACTGATGCCATCATCGGTCGTCTCGGAAGCCTATGACGCCCAGCTTGCGGAAGACGAGAGCGTCGTCGCCGAGGCCCAATCGAAGGGCGTCAAGTTCGTCGACGGCGGCGAGCCGTTCCACGGCGTCATGGTGGAGCGCGACAAGATTCAGTACGGGCTCAACGTGGAGAACGCGAAGGCCGCGGGCGTGAAGAATCCGGAGGCCATCCTCGACTTCTATCTTGCGGCCTACGAGAAGTGGAAGAAGATCGTCGACGAGATCGGCGGCGATCGCGCGAAGTTCGAGGAGGCGCTCACGCGCGAGGTCTACTCCAAGGTCGATCCCGAGAGCCTCTGAGCTTCTGGACTGAGACGCGCCTTCGCCCACACCGCGGAGGCGCAATCGCTCCACGCAGCCAGCGCTCCAGGGGGCTTCCATGCTTCAGCTCAAGCGGGCGCTCGACTTGACGGTCGATGCGTTGACTTGGTTTGCCTGCGTGCTCACCGTGCTGATGATGCTGCACGTGAGCGCCGACGTAGTCGGCCGCTACGTGTTCAACTCGCCCCTCGTCGGCACCATCGAGATCGTCTCCGCCTACTATATGGCCGGGCTCGCATTTCTGCCGCTGGCCCTCATCACGCGCGAGCGCTCCCACATCATCGTCGAGCTGTTCACGACGTGGATGTCGCGGCGCGGACGCACTCTGGTGGATGTGATCGTTGCCCTGCTCTCGCTCGTCTATGTCGTCATGTTCACGTGGCAGACAACGCTCCTCGCGATCGACAAAACCGGAATCGGCGAGGCGCGCGAAGCGGGAACCGGCTTCATTCCGATCTGGCAATCGCGCTGGGTGGTCCCGATCGGCTTCGGCCTGATGGCGGTCTATCTCCTGATCTACATCGTACGCGACTTCCGCAGCGTAAGGACCGGCGACTACCCCAAGGTCGACACCGGCGGCATCGGCGCAGAAGGCCGGCACGTCCCGAGCGGTGAGGGTGACCTTTGAGCGGCCCAACGCTGGGCTTCGCCAGCTTTGCCCTGGTTCTGATCCTGATCGCGATAAGAGTGCCGATCGGCGTCGCCCTTGGAGTGGCGGCGTTTCTCGGCTTCTGGCTGCAGCGCAACATCAACGTCGCCTTTGGGGTGGTGAAGAGCGTCCCCTTCGAGGTGGCGGCGAACTGGGGTCTGTCGGCGATTCCGATGTTCATCCTGATGGGCGCGGTCGCGCATCACTCCGGCATCAGCTCGGCGCTGTTCCATGCCGCGCGGCTGTGGTTCAGCGGCCTTCCGGGCGGGCTCGCGGTCGCGACCAACCTTGCATCGGCCGGGTTTGCCGCCGCGTCCGGCTCCTCGGTCGCCACCGCGGCAACGATGGGCCGGCTCGCCATCCCCGAAATGCTGAAGCATCGCTACGACAAGGCGCTCGCGACCGGAGTCGTCGCCAGCGCCGGCACGCTCGGCGCGCTGATCCCGCCCTCGGTCATGTTTGTCATCTATGGCGTGTTTGCCGAGGTTTCGATCACCAAGCTCCTTATCGCTGGCGTCTTCCCCGGCCTTCTGACCGCGGCGATCTACACCATGATGATCGTCGCGCGCTGCTGGTGGAATCCGGAGCTGGCGCCGCGCATCTCATGGGAATTGTCGCGCGAGGAGCTTTGGCGTCAGCGGTGGCGGTCGCTCGCTCCGATCTGGCCGCTCCTGGTGTTGATTTTCGGCATCATCGGCGGGCTCTATGCCGGCGTCTTCACGCCCACGGAGGCGGGGGCGGCCGGCGCCTTCCTCTCCTGCGTCGTCGCGGCGACGCAAGGCCGGCTGTCGATGAAGGTCCTCCGCGACAGCGTGATGGAAGCCGTAACGACAACCGCGCAGCTCTTCTTCGTCGCCTACGGCGCGGTCATGTTCACGAAATTCCTGGCGCTTGTGGGCGTCCCCGGCGTCATGGGCGGCCTGATGGGCGGCTGGGCGCTCGACCCGCTGTTTCTCCTGGTCGGCATCTCGATCATGTATGTCATTCTCGGGATGTTCCTCGACCCGCTCGGCGTGCTCTTGCTCTCGCTGCCGATCGTGCAGCCGATGTTCCGGGCGCTCGGCCTTGACGAGATCTGGCTTGGCGTGATCGTGGTCAAGTACATCGAGATCGGGCTCCTGACCCCGCCCGTCGGCTTCAATGCCTATGTCGTGAAGAGCGTCGTGGGGGATGCCATTTCCCTCGAGACGATCTTCCGCGGCATCGGCTGGTTCCTGGTCTGCGAGGTGGTGATCATGGCGCTGATCCTCGGCTTTCCGCAGATCTCGCTCTTCCTGCCGAGCACCATGGATTGAGCTTTCGGGGAGACAGCGGAGAAAGATTTGCGGCAGATAGCAATCATGGAATGGGGCGGGCGGGTCGGCGAAATCGAAACGCCAACGCCCACGCCCGCCGGCGAGGAAGTGCTGGTTCGCGTCGAAGTGTGCGGCGTCTGTCATTCGGACGTCCACATCTGGGACGGATATTTCGACCTCGGCGACGGCAAGAAATGGGAGATGTCCGCGCGCGTCAGCCTCCCCTTTTCGCCCGGCCACGAGATCGTGGGCACAGTCGAGGCGCTCGGACCGAATGCAAGCGGCGTCGAGATCGGCAGGAGCTACGTCGTCTATCCGTGGATAGGCTGCGGGACATGCGCCCGCTGCACTGCCGGCGAGGAGCTTTTGTGCGACAACCCCCGCTCGCTCGGCGTCCGCCGCGCCGGCGGCTATGCCGATCACGTCATCGTTCCAAATGCGCGCTATCTCGTCCCCTATGACGGGCTGCCGCGCGAGCTCGCCTGCACATACGCGTGCTCCGGGATTACCGCCTATTCGGCCTTGAAGAAGGTGCCGCCCCTCAAGCCGCAGGACTGGCTCGCGATCGTTGGCGTCGGCGGCGTCGGGCTTTCCGCCGTGCAGCTCGCCAGGACCGTGGTCGGGGCGCACGTGATCGCCGCCGACATCGATCCGGCGAAGCGCGCGCACGCGCTGAAAGCCGGCGCCGAGAAGGCCGTGGACAATCGCGGGAGCGACGCTGTCAAGGAAATGCAGCACGCGACCGGCGGCGGACCCGCCGCCGCAATCGATTTCGTCGGCTCGCCCGAAACCGTGAAATACGCGATCGACATCGTCCGGCGCGGCGGACACGTCGTCATCGTCGGGCTTTTTGGCGGCGCGATTTCGCTCTCGACGATGACGTTCCCGAGCAAGCTCGTGACGGTCACCGGCTCCTATGTCGGCACCCTCGACGACTTGAAGAACGTTATCGCGCTGGCGCAGGCCGGGAAGCTCGCGCCGATCCCGGTCACGCGCGTCCCCGCGCACAAGGCCGGCGATGCGCTCCGCGACCTGAAGGATGGCGGCAAGGTAATCGGCCGCGTCGTCCTGGTGCACGGCTGAGTGGGCGGCGATGCGCCTCAAAGGCAAGAACGCGATCGTCACCGGCGCCGTCGGCAACATCGGATTGGCCGTGACGCGCCTGTTCCTGAGCGAAGGCGCCCGCGTCTTCATGGTAGATCGCGACGCTGAACGGCTCGACGCCGTCGCCGCGGAGCTGAACACGAAGGCGGCGGAGATTTTCGTCGCCGACGTCGCCAGGGCGGACGAGGTGGAGGCCTATGCAGCTGCAGCGGAAGAGAGATTCGGCCTGGTTCACGTCTTCTTCAACAACGCCGGAATCGAGGGGCCGATCAAGCACGTCGCCGACTATCCGCTCGACGGCTTCGAACAGGTGATGGCGGTCAACGCCACCGGCGTCTTCCTCGGCATGAAATACGTGCTGCCGAAAATGCCGGAATGGGGAAGCGTCATCATCACATCCTCGATCATGGGGCTGCGTGGGACGCCGCGCGCCATCGGCTACTCGGCGAGCAAGCATGCGGTGGTCGGCATCATGCGCGCCGCGGCTCGCGACGCCGCCAAACGCCGCATCCGCGTCAACACGATCCATCCGGGCTTCGTGGATAGCGACATGCTCCGTCGCATCGAGGGCGAGATGCAGGCTTTCGGCTTCA
This sequence comes from Propylenella sp., assembly GCA_050728815.1. Lineage (GTDB taxonomy): Bacteria > Pseudomonadota > Alphaproteobacteria > Rhizobiales > Afifellaceae > DASWJZ01. The sequence continues at coordinate 32,373 of JBOHKB010000338.1, read as the reverse complement.
ACGACCCGGAGCAGTTCTACCTCTCCAACATCCCCTTCGGGATGAAGGTCACGCCGCACGAGATCGCGCAAACGGTGCTCTTTCTCGCCTCCGACGAAAGCCGGCAGATCACCGGCCAGACGATCGCGATCGACGGAGGACACCTCCTTTGACGCCGACGAACGCCGGGCGGCCGAACGTGCTCGAGCGCCAGCGGCCGGCGGACCTCGACGAGCTTCGCCGGCGCGCCGACCGGCTGCGCCTCGAAGTGCTCGGCCTGATCGACATCCCAAAGCTCGGCCACTATTCGAGCACGATGAGCTGCGTTGAGCTTCTGACGGTGCTCTACCGCCACACGCTTCGCCTCGCGCCGAGCGATCCGAAATGGCCGGACCGCGACCGATTCCTCCTCGGCAAGGGCCACGTGGCGGTGGGGCTCTGGCCGCTCATGGCCGAGCTCGGCTTCTTCCCACAGGAATGGCTGACCCGCTTCGGGACGCTTGGCAGCGAGCTGACCGACCATCCCGACATGCGCCGCGTGCCGGGCGTCGATTTCTCCGCCGGCTCGCTCGGCCACAATCTCTCCGTCGGCGTCGGGATGGGGCTGGCGGCGCGGCTCCGCGGCCAGGATTTTCGCATCTTCGTGCTGACCGGCGACGGCGAAATGCATGAAGGGCAGGTGTGGGAGGCGGCGATGGCCGCGAGCCACCACAAGCTCGGCAATCTTGTCGCCGTCGTCGACGCCAACGGCTCCTCGGGCGACGGCCCGACGTCCGAGGTGATGAACATCGAGCCGCTTGCCGCGCGGTTCGAGGCGTTCGGCTGGCGCGCGGTCGAGATCGACGGGCACGACGTGGCGAAAATCGTCGAGGCTTTTGACGGCCTGCCGCCGCCCGAGTCGAACGTTCCGACCTGCATCGTCGCGCGCACGCTGAAGGGCAAGGGCATCTCCTTCATGGAGGTTGCGCCGCGCGAATGGCATCTCGGCCATCTCGGGCCGGAGGATCGTGCGCGAGCCGCTCGCGAGATCGAGGCGCGGCTCCGATGAGTCTGATGCAGGATCCCTTCGCTGCTGCTTCCAAGAAAGGCGGCAGACGCCCGCATGTCGCCAGCCTCGAGCTTGCCGATCTCGCCGATGAGCGCGACGATATCGTCCTTGTCGCCGCCGATCTCGGCAAGGGTCCGCTTGGCACCGCCTTCATCGAACGGCATCCGGATCGCTTCTTCGAGTTCGGCATCGCCGAGGCGAACAGCCTCTCGGCCGCGGCCGGCATGGCGGCATGCGGCCTCAGGCCCTACGTCATCGAGATGAGTTGCTTCAGCGCGCTGAAATGCGCCGAGCAGATCAGGAACGACATCGCCTTCCCGAATCTGCCGGTCCGGATTCTTTCCAGCCTGCCCGGCCTGGCGCTCGCGTATTTCGGCACGAGCCACCACGCCGTCGAGGACATCGCGATCACTCGCTCGATCACCAACCTCACGGTGGTTGCGCCGTCCGACGGCAACTCCACGCGCGCATTGCTGCGCGCAACGCTCGACCATCCCGGCCCCGTCTATTTCCGGCTGATGCAGGGGAGCGAACAGCCGATCTACGATGAGCCGCCCCTGATCGAGCCCGGCCGCTTCGTCGAGCTGCGCGACGGCGCAGACATCGCCATCGTCGGCACTGGGCTCGGCACGCAGGCCGCGCTCGCCGCGGCGAAGCTGCTCGCGGAAGAGAGCATCCAAGTGACGGTACTCGACGCACTCTATCTGAAGCCGCTGGACGAGGCTGCGATCCTTGCCGCCGCAGAGGCGACCGGCCGGGTGCTCACCGTCGAGGAGCACAACGTCATCGGCGGGCTCGGCTCGGCGGTCGGCGAAGTCCTCGCCCGGCATCGCGCGCCGGCGCACTTCGCCATCCACGGCCTTCCCGACCGCGACCTCGAAGTCTCCACCCCGCCTGCGCTCTATCAGCTCTACGGGCTGACAGCGGAGGGCGTCGCGGAGAAGGCGCGTGCGTTGCTGAAGGCCTGACGTGCGGGCCGCGGTCTTCCACAAGGTCGGCGAGCCGTTGACGCTCGAAGCGGTCGCCGATCCCTCCCCGGCCGCAGGAGAAGTCGTCGTTCGGGTGGAGCGCTGCGGCATCTGCGGCAGCGACCTCCACATGAGCCAGGACGCGGCCTACCAGCGTGAGAGTGGGTTTGTCTTCGGCCATGAATATGCGGGAAAGATCGTCGCGCTCGGCAGGGGCGTGGACGGGTTCAGGATCGGAGACCGGATCGCGGTGATGCCGATCACCGGCTGCGGCGCGTGCGCCCGCTGCCTTGCCGGTGAGCCGGCCTATTGCGATCGACGCGAGCTGAAGCATGGCGGCTACGCGGAATACGCGCTCGGCCGCGCGCGAGAGGCGCTGGCGCTCCCGGAGTCGCTTACTGCTGCGGATGGCGCGCTGCTTGAACCGCTGGCCGACGCCCTGCACGGCGTCCGTCTCGCCGGCATGAGAGCGGGCGCGCGCGTGCTCGTCATCGGCGCCGGGCCGATCGGCCTCGCCGCCGCCTTTTGGGCGAAGCGCCTCGGCGCGGGCGCCGTCGCCGTCACAGCGCGTTCGACGCGGAACGCTGCGCGTGCCGAAGCGATGGGCGCTTCGTTCGTGCAGGTCTCGGAACGCCTTCAGGCAGAAGTATCCGAAAGCCTCTGCGGGGCGCCCGACATCGTCCTCGAATGCGCCGGCCAGCCGGGCACGATCGACCTTGCCATGCAACAGCTTGCCGGCGGCGGGACCGTCGTCATTCTGGGCATCTGCTGGGAGCCGGATCGGATCGCACCACGCCTCGGCATCCGCAAGGAATGCCGGCTGCAGTTCTCGGCCTTCTTCACGCTGCGCGAGTTCGAGCAGGCGCGTGACGCGATGGCAGCGGGCCACCTTCAGCCGCGCGCGATGGTGACGCACACGGTGACGCTCGACGAACTGCCTGCCGCGTTCGAGGCGCTCCGCGCCCCGACCGATCAGTGCAAGGTGATGGTGGCGCCGTGAGGCGGCGGAGCGCTTAGAGCGCCTCCGAGCCGGTCTCGCCGGTGCGGATGCGCATCGCCGATTTCAGGTCGAGCACGAAGATCTTGCCGTCGCCGATCTTGCCGGTATGTGCGGCGGAGCGGATCGCCTCGATCACCTGCTCCATGTCGCCGGCATCCACCGCAAGCTCGAGCTTCAGCTTCGGAATGTACATGATCTGGTATTCGGCGCCGCGATAGATCTCGGTGTGCCCCTTCTGGCGGCCGTAGCCCTTGACCTCGCTGACGGTGAGGCCGTGGACGTTCACCGCCGACAGCGCGTCGCGGACGGCGTCGAGCCGATGCGGCTGAATAATCGCGATGATCCAGTTCACGGTCGACTCCCTTTCGTCAGATGCTGTAGCCGCGCTCGCCGTGCGTCGAGTAGTCGAGGCCCTCGATCATGGCGTCGTCGGATGCCCGAAGTCCGCAGATCGCCTGGGTGACCTTGATGATCACGAAGGTCGCGACCGCCGACCAGACGAGCGTAGCGATCACGCCGATGAGCTGGACGCCAAACTGGCCCGCCACGGTCACGCCTTCGGCAAGCCCGACGCCGCCTAGTCCCGCCGCGGCGAAGAACGCGGCGAGCAGCGTGCCGGTTGCGCCGCCGACGCCGTGGACGGCGAGTACATCAAGCGAATCGTCGATGCGCATCCGCTTCTTCACGATATCTACCGCAAGATAGCAGAGCACGCCGCCGGCAAGGCCGAGACAGATGCCACCGGCCGGGCCGACATAGCCGGAAGCCGGCGTGATCGTCGCGAGCCCAGCAATGGTGCCGGTGACGAGGCCCACGAGACTCGGCTTCCCAAATCGTACCGCCTCGATCACCATCCAGACGAGCGATGCGACGGCCGCAGACATGTGCGTGACCAGCATCGCCATCGCCGCGCCCTCCCCCGCCGCGAGCGCGCTGCCGGCATTGAAGCCGAACCACCCGACCCACAGCATGGACGCGCCAACCATGACCAGCCACGGCGCGTGCGGCGGGCGCACCTGGTCGGGGAATCCGACCCGCGCCCCGAGCTGCCAGGCGATGACGAGCGCCGACACGCCGGCGGTCAGGTGCACCACGAGGCCGCCGGCAAAATCGAGCACGCCGCGCGTGAAAAGCCAGCCGCCGCCCCACACCCAGTGCGCCACCGGCGCGTAGACGACGATGAGCCAGAGGCCCGAGAAAACCAGGACCGCGGAGAACTTTATCCGTTCCACGAAGGCGCCGACGATCAGCGCCGGCGTGATGATCGCGAAGGTCATCTGGTACATGAAGAACAGGGATTCGGGGATGCCCGTATTGGGCCAGACCGTGTCGCGCGCCATGCCGATCAAGAGGAACCGCGACAGGCCGCCGACGAGCGGCCACCCCTCGCTGAAGGCGAGACTATAGGCGACGACGAACCACAGCACCGACGCGAGGCAGGCGATGGCGATGCAGTGCATCAGCACCGAAAGGATGTTCTTCGACTGCACCAGCCCGCCGTAGAACAGCGCGAGCCCCGGCAGAGTCATGAACAGCACCAGCGCCGTGGATGTAAGCATCCACGCTGTGTGGCCCGTATCGATCATCCGTGCGCCCCCCGGTCGCGATGTCTTGTTCGGCGACGCATGATGCCCAGAAATTGTGCAGGCGCAAGCGGTTCGCTTGCGGCGAGCCTGAACGTTCCTGGCCTGGCGCTTGGGCAAAAACCAGCGCTGACCCGCGCGCGACCCGCCCGGATGGGCTATCCTCCTGCCGGCACGAGTGACGGGCAGGGCGGGATGACGGTGGAATCAGCGGCTGGTCTTGACCCGGTCCTTCTTTCGCCGGGCGGCACGGGCGTGGTCCGGGGCGGCGCGCCGCGGGATACGCTGGCGGTCGGCACGACGGACGGCGTCTGGTTTCTCAAGCGCGGCGCCGACGGCGACTGGTCCCTGTTTCGCAGAGGCCTCGCTGGCACGTTCGTGAGCGCGCTCGCCCGGGCCGCCGACGGGGCGCTCGTCGCCGGCACGCATCATTTCGGCGTGGCGCGAAGCGACGACGGCGGCATGAGCTGGCGTTGGATCAACGCCGGCATCGATCAGTTCGACATCTGGGTAGTGAAGGCGGAGCGGCTGGACGGCCACGAAGTGTTGTTCGCCGGCTCCATGCCCGCGCGGCTCTATATGAGCGAGGACGGCGGCGCGCGCTGGACCGAGCGCCCAGCGCTGACGCAAGTCGCGACCGCAGGGCGCTGGTACTTCCCCCCGCCTCCACACCTCGGCCATGTGAAGGATATCGTCGTGCATGAGGGAGCGGAGGTGCTCGTCGGCATCGAGGTCGGCGCCCTGCTTCGCTCCGCCGACGAAGGCGCGTCTTTCGAGGAGCTGCCGGTTTCGACCGACGTCAGCGACGTCGACATCCACCGCGTCCTCGTCCATCCGAGCCGCCCAGATCAAATCCTGCTTGCGACGGGCTGGGGCTTGCGGCTCAGCGAGGATCGCGGGCGCAGTTGGAGAGAGCTCGCGGCACTCGACATCAACTATCCCGACGCCATGGTCATGCACCCGGACGATTCCGACCTCCTCTTCGTCTCGGGCGCGCGCGGCTACCCGCCGAACTGGTATCAGATCAACCGCGCGCGGCCGCGGCTCGCCAGAAGCCGCGACGGCGGCAGAACGTGGGAGCGGCTACTCGGAGGCTTTCCCGACGGCCAGCGGCCCACGATCGGCGCGATGACGCTCGAGGCGTGGGACGGAGGCTACGCGCTCTACGCCGGTGACACCGACGGCCAGATCTTCGAGAGCCGCGACGGCGGCGACAGCTGGCGCATCATCTTCGAGACCGGCGCGGTCTCGAAGGGCGAGTTCTATCGCGGACTCATGAAGGGCCGCCCGGAGATGACCGATCTCGACCAGCTCACCTTCGGCCAGGCGGGTCAGCGCCGCATCGATACGACGAAGGCGTAGCCGATGCTGCGTTCGTGGCTTTTCTCGGCTGCGCCGTTCCGCCTCAGGTAGTCGCCGGCGAGAGCACGAAGTCGAAGTCCATGCGCGCGTCGGGGCGGCGCTCCAGCTTGTATTCTATATCGGAGTCCGCCGGGATGCGCTTCACCTTCGCGATCAGCGACTTCCGCACCCCGAACACCGCGTCGGAATCGATGTACTCGTCGCCCTCGAAGAACACCTCGGTGACGATGCCACGTTTCTTCGGCGCGCGCACCATGTAGTGGAGATGCTTCGAGCGCCAGGGGTGGCGGTCGCCGGCGGTCAGCAATTTTCCGACCGGGCCGTCGTACGGCACCGTGTACGACTTCGGCAGCACGGTCGTATAGTAGTAGCGGCCCTCATCGTCCGTGGTGAAAACGCCGCGGAGATCCATCGGGTCCTGCTTCTGGTCCTGGATCGGATACATGCCCGTGCCGTCGGCCTGCCAGGTGTCCACCACCGCGCCGGGGATCGGGTGGCCGAGCGTGTCGCGTACCGTGCCGTTGGCGAGAATGACCACGCCCTCGCGGTCCTCGGCGAGGTCGGCGCCGAGCGCCTTCAGCGGGGCGTCCCTCAGATAGAACGGGCCGAGATTGCTGAGCTCCGTGCCGCCGCCCTTGGTGTTGATCATGTCGACCAGCGCCGACCAGCCGAGCACGTCCGACGCGAGGATGAATTCCTGCCGCTCGGGCGTTGAGATCCTTCCGCAGTCATAAAGGAAGCCCAGGATGTAGAGCCACTCGTCCTGCGTCAGGCTGGTCTCGCGCGTGAAATCGTGCAGGTGGTCGATGAACGTCTCCAGGAGGAACGTGAAGCGCTTGTCGCTCTTGTCGCGGAAGGACGCCTTGACCGCGTCGGTGATGGTCATCTGGTTGATATCGGGCATCGGTTTCCTCCTCGCGCCTTCACCTCGATCGGCGATCGAACGCTTTCCCTGTCGGTTCGCGTTCGGCGGCCGGCCAGCTTGACAGGAATTGTCCGGCCTGCCTCATGTCGTGAAACGCACCCAGATGGGTAGCCTCAAACAGGGCGGTTTGTGAAGGGAGCGCGGCGGATGCGGATCGGCAAGCAGGATCAGGCGTTTACCGCCATCGCCACCTCCGACGCCGATACCATCACCATCCGCGGCCGCGACCTCTGCCGCGACCTGATCGGCAAGGTCGGCTTCACCGACTACTTCTACTTTCTCGTGACCGGGGAGATGCCGACCGAGAACCAGCGCTTCTTCACGGAGGCCTGCATGGTGGCGCTTGCCGAGCACGGGCTGGTGCCGAGCGTGCAAGCAGCGCGCATGACGCTCGTGGCCGCGCCTGAGGCGTGGCAAGGCGCGATGGCCGCCGGGCTGCTCGGCATGGGAACCGTCGTCGCCGGGAGCTCGGAAGTCGCGGGGAAGCTCCTGGTGAAGCTCGTCGCGGAGGCAAAGGAGAGCGGCAAAGCGCCGGGAGAGATCGCGAAGGCGGGGCTCCAGCGGCTGGTGGCCGCGAAGGAGAAGGTGCCGGGGCTCGGGCACCCGCAGCACGCGACGGGCGATCCCCGCGCCAACGTGCTCCTGAAGTTTGCGGACGACCGTGGCGTTTCCGCCGCGCACGTCGAGATGTTGCGTCTGCTGGCGAAGCATGCGCTTGCGATCACAGGCAGGCAGCTCCCGATCAACGTCACGGGCGCCATTCCCGCCGTCATGCTCGACGTCGGCTATCCGGCCGCTGCGATGAAAGGCCTGCCGCTCCTTGCCCGTGCTGCCGGGCTCGTTGCGCATCTCTACGAGGAATCGCAGCGTCCGATCGGCTTCATCATGTCGAACCACGCCGACCGGGCGATCGCCTATGACGGCCCGCCGTCGAACCCGGAAGAGTAGCGAACCGCGCAATGCCAAAGGTGCTGGCCGGGCTTCGCGTGGTCGAGATGGGGACGTTCATCACCGGCCCCGCGGCGGCGATGCATCTCGCCGATCTCGGCGCGGAGGTGATCAAGGTCGAGCGCCCCGGCACAGGCGACCCTTTCCGTGCCTTCAAGGGCGGCCTCTACAGCCCGCACTACCAGACCTACAACCGCAACAAGCGCTCGATCGCGCTCGACACGTCAGAGGCCGGCGACCGCGCGGTCTTCAATAAGCTGATCGAAACCGCCGACGTCTTCATCCAGAACTTTCGGCCGGGCGTCGCGGAAAAGCTCGGCGCAGGCGAGGATGAGCTGCGCCGGCTCAATGCGCGCCTCGTCTACTGCGCGATCTCCGGCTTCGGTACAAGCGGCCCTTACCGCGACCGCCCCGCCTACGACACAGTGGCGCAGGCGGCGAGCGGCTTCCTGCGGCTCTTGATGCCGCCGGAGAACACGCGCGTCATCGGCCCCGCGATCGCCGACGCCATGACCGGCTTCTACGCCGCGCTCGGCGTGCTCGCCGCGCTCCACGAGCGCCAGGCAACCGGCGTCGGGAGACGCATCGACGTGTCGATGCTGGAGGCGATGTGCCACTTCAACCTCGACTCCTTCACGCACTACTTCTCGGTCGGCGAGATCATGGGGCCGCTCAGCCGCCCCTCGGTGTCGCAGTCCTATGTGTTCGAATGCGCCGACGGAAAGTGGATCGCGCTCCACATGTCGTCGCCGCCGAAATTCTGGGAGGGGCTGGCTCAGGCGATCGGCCGGCCCGACATGTTCGGCGATCCGCGCTTCGCCACGCGCGAGGCGCGCATCGAGCACCAGGACGACGTGATCCAGTTCATGGCGCCGATCTTCAGGACCGCGACGCGCGAGGAATGGTGCAGGCGGCTCGAAGCGGCGGAAGTTCCCCACTCGCCCGCTTACGATTCGAACGAGGCGCTGGAGGACCCTCAGGCGAAGCACCTTCAGCTCAAGGTGAGCGCCGAGCACCCGGAGATGGGAAAGTTCACGACGGTGCGGAGCCCACTCTCTTTCGACGGCGAGCGCTCGCTCGACGTGACGCCGCCGCCGACGCTCGGCGAGCACAACGAGGAAATCCGCGCCGAGCTTCGAGCGCGCCGCCGCTCCGCGGCGGAATGAAGGGGATCGAGAAAATGCCAGACGATCTGATCGCCGCCGGCGACGTGCTGAACGCCTCGAAAGGCATGCTGCAAAAACAGCTCTACGTGATCCTGACTGAGCCGACCGCCGGCATCGCGCCGATCATGGCGAATGTGAAGGAGCACCTCGACTATCAGATCGACCTCGAAAAGCGCGGCATCATGTTCGCCGCCGGCCCGTTCTGGACCGATGACGGCAAGCACTGGGCCGGCGAAGGCATGGTGATCGTGCGCGCCCCTTCGCACGAGGAGGCGGTGAGGATCGCCGAGGCCGACCCCATGCATAGAGCCGGCGCCCGGCGCTTTCGAGTGCGCCCGTGGCTGATCAACGAAGGCTCGCTGACGGTGAAGATCGGATATTCGGACCAGAAGGTGGAGATTCTTTGAAGAAGCAGATCACGTGAAGCAACGCACGCGCTCCCCTCCCCCTTGTGGGGAGGGGCTGGGGGAGGGGTTTTCACGCAGCGCTTCACGCCTGATACGCTCAGGGGGAGAGGGCTTTTCCGCAGCTACGCCGCCGCGCTTTTCCCCCAGAGCCGCTGCGAGGCAAGGTCCGCCCCTTCCCTCAACGCCTTCAGCTTCAACCACACGACCGGCTCCACCACCCATTCGCGGTTGGTGAAGGTTCCGAAGCCGCAGTCTGTCGACGCGATGACGCGCTCGCGGTCGCCGACCGCGGCCACCGCCTCGAGAATCCGCCGCGCGACCACCTCCGGGTGCTCCACGAAGTTCGAGGTGGTCTCGATCACGCCCGGGATGAGCAGCATGTCCTTGGGCAGCGGGTGCCGCTTGAGCGCGGCATATTCGTGCGCATGGCGCGGATTGGAGAATTCTATCGAGAGCGCCCCGACATTCGCCTGGAAGAGCGCCGGCAGGATCTTGGCGAGCGCGATGTCGTGGATGTGCGGCCCCTCCCAGTTGCCGTAGCAGACGTGCAGGCGGACGCGCTCGCGCGGTATCCCCTCGATCCCCCGGTTGATCGCCGCGACGTGCAGCTCGACCGCCTTCACGAACTCCGCGTCGGAGAGGTCGCGGTACATCATCGTGCGATCCATCGCGAGGTCGGGCGCGTCGATCTGCAGGATGAGGCCGGCTTCGGCGATGGCGCGGTATTCGTTGCTCATCTCGCGCGCGATCGCGGCGAGATACTTCTCCTGGCTGCCGTAGTGGGCGTCGAGCATCGTCGAGGAGATGATCCCCGGCGACGGCGCGGTCATGAACCGCTCGGCGAATTTTCCCTCCGAAATCCGCTTGAAGCGCTCGACCTCGCTCTTGATCGGCCCCGTGTCGAGATATTTGAGCTCGCTTTGGCACTCGGGCGCGTTCTGCTGCTTGCTGACGTGCGGGAAGCGCCGCACCATCGTCGCCACCAGCTCCGGGAATTCCTCGAACTCGCGCCCGCGCCTCCGCTTGGAAACGCCGCCGAAGCCGGACATGCGCTGCGGGACATAGGTCTGGAAGCCGACGCGCTGCTGCTCGCCGTCATTGCCGACATCGATGCCGGCCGCCGCCTGCTTCTCGACGACGTGGCCGACAGCCTTGTCCATCTCGCGCGCCATCAGCTCGGGATCGATAGTCTCACCCGCCTCGCGCCGGATCAGAAGGTCGGAGAGCGTCTCGTTCCGCGGCAGGCTGCCGACATGCGTGGTGAGGATGCGGTCGCGGCTCGTGATCATTCAATTCCTCCGATTGCGGGCTCCATCGGTGTTCGGTTCGAGCCGCGGCGGCCTACCACCAGTTCCAGCCGGCGTTCCCGACCAGCGCCAGCGCCAGCCAGGGAAACAGCACGCAAATGACAAGCACTATGACCATGGTGAGCGTCATCGGTCCGGTGCCGGCGAAAATCTGCCAGGCCGTCATCCGCTGGTCCTCGAGATTCGCCTTGACCACGAAGACAGCAATGCCGAGCGGCGGCGTAAGCAGGCCGATCTCGATCGCGATCACGGAAATCAGCCCGAACCACACGAGGTTCACGCCGAACCCTTCGAAGACCGGAATGACGAAGGGAAGCACGATGAGCATGATCGAGACTGAATCCAGGAAGCAGCCGAGAGTGACCAGGACAACCAGATAGCCGACCAGGATGGGCAGTAGGCTCAACCCGGAGTTCTGCAGCCATTCGCCGACGGCGTATGGGAGGCCCGAGATCGTCAGCATCTGCGAGTAGAGTGTCGCGGCGATCAGCAGGAAGATGATTGCGGCCGTCACGCGGCCGGTCTCCAGCGCCACGTCCCAGAAAATCTTGAGCGTCAGCTCGCGCCGGGCGAGCGCGATCAGGAAGGCCGCGAGCGCCCCCGCTCCGCCCGCCTCCGTGGGAGTCAGGTAGCCGCCATAGATGCCGCCGAGAACGGTGCCGACCAGGATGACGATCGGTAGCATCTTCTTAACAACGACCCACAATGAAGCGTCGTCGACCGGCCCCGAATAACCGACTCCTGCCGGGCCTGGATTTGCGACCACGAAGTCGCGGCGGAACGTCGTGAGCAGGAAGATTGTGATGCAGAAGGCGACCGAAAGGAGGATGCCCGGCAGAATGCCCGACTTGAAGAGCGCGGCGATCGAAACGTTGGCGATCACTCCGAAGATGATGAACAGGATGCTCGGCGGGATCAGCATACCGAGCACCGAGCTGCCGGCGACGACGCCGACCGAGAATTTTGCCGTGTGTCCGTGCCGGACCATTTCCGGCACTGCGACCTTGGTGAACACGGAGGCGGAGGCAATCGTCGTGCCGGTGCAGGCGGCGAAGACCGCGTTGGCGGCGACGGTCGCCATGCCGAGCCCGCCGCGAATTCGCTTAAGGAGCAGTGCGGCGACGTCGAACGTGTCGCGTCCCATGTTCGTGGCGGAGACGAACAGCCCCATCAGAACGAAAAGAGGGATGACCGCATACGCCTCGTTGGCGACCGAAGTGGCGGCCGAGCTCGACAGCAGGCGGCCCGCTATGTCGAGGCTGCGGATGGCCCACACCCCGACGAACGACAGCAGCGTCAACGCCACCGCGATGTGCATGCCCGTCTGGATCAGCACCAGGCTGGCGGCGAGGCAGAGCGCCCCGATCGCAAGGTCGCTCATCGAGGCGAAGCGCTGCTCGTCGCGCGCCTGATGTCCTGCACCATGAGGATGAGGAACTGGATTGCGGTTGCGACGGCGCCGATCGGAACCGCCGCCATGAACGGCCAGATCGGGATTTGCACGAGGCCGGCCGTGCCGCGGAAATAGCCTTCGGTGAAATTCGACCAGAAGATCGGCCACACATAGGCGGCGATCAGCAGCATGAGGAAAGCGCCGATCGCATGGAAGGATGCGTAGATCGCCGCGTGCAGACGCGGGCTCGACCGCTGCAATAGCTGGGTCAAGAGGTCGTTCGATACGTGCCGCCCCTCGCGGAGCGTGTTCGCCATCTGCAGGAACACGATGGCGACGATCGACAGTCCGAGGAACTCCGTGACGCCGGGGATCGGTTCGTTGAACAGATTGCGGCCAAGCACGTCGGCGTTGACCGCGAGCGCCATCGCCAGAATCATCAATGTGCCGATGACGTTGAGCGCCTGCGTCAGTCGGCCGAAAAGCGACGCGCGTGGGGCGCCGCTTCCCGGCGCCCCATCCGCTGGTTCACGCGGCGTCAGGCCAGCTTCCATCTCTGCGGAAGCCGCGCGTATCCGCCTCGGTCACTCCTTGTCCCAGTTGCGGACCGGCTCGGCGCCCGCGGCGCGCATCTCCTCCATGTAGGCGACGAGCACCTCGGAGCCCGGCAGCCCCGCGGCGTCGATGCGCTCGGCCCACTCCTTGGCGATGTTGGGCATGGCCATCGCCCATTTCGCCTGCTCCTCGCGCGGAAGATCGAAGGTCTGCGCGCCGGAGAATTTCTCGGCGACCGTTCCGTAGGCGGTGTTGTAGATGCCCTGCTGCGCTTCGTCCGCCTTTGCTGTCCAATCCTGCGCAACTTCCCGGATGATCGTCTGTAGTTCGGGCGGCAGGCCCTCGAAGACGCCCTTGTTGACGATGAGCGCCGCCGCGTACTGAGCGCCGAACCCGACCTTTGTGACGTAGGGCGCGGCCTCCGGGTACTTCATGCCGGGAATCGCCGACGGGAAGATGACGAAGCCGTCGATCACGCCAGTCTGCGCGTTGTTGTAGTAGAGCGTCATGTTGCTCTCGACTGGCGTCGCTGGCGTCCCTCGCATCCATTGCAGCGCCGCGCCGACGGTGGAGATCTTCTTGCCACCCAGGTCGTCGAACTTCTGGAACGGGAACGTGGTGAAAAGCTCGTAGGAATCGAAGGTGGCGCCGGCGAGCCAGATGACGCCGAACTTGTCGTACTGTGCGTTGAAGGCCGGAATGGTGTCGTGCAGCTTCTGGATCGCCTTGCCGACCAGCACGACGTCGGTCGTGGTGAACGGCGTCATGAAGGAGATCTGCTCGAGCGGCAGCTTGTCCGGATGAAAGATCGTCGGCTCGAAGCCGATGTCCGCGACTCCGTCGGAAACGCCCTGCAGCACGAAGGTCGGCTTCAGCAGCGAACCGGCATACGCCTCGGTCCAGTTGATCTTGATATCGAGGCCGGCTTCCTGGACCCGCTTGTTGACCTCGGGAACGAAATATTCGCTGACGAGATTGAGCGGATTCATCGCGCGCAGCGGCTGGCCGGCCGCGACGGTGAGCGAGATTTCCTGCTGCGCGGCGGCGGCCGAAGCCAAGACCGCGATTCCCGCGGCGCAAACGATCGATGCTGTGTACTTTCGCATGTTCCTTCCTCCCTTGAACCGGCCCGACTTCGCCTCTGCCCGATGCAGTGCTGCCGTGGCGCTCGGGCGTTGCACGCAAAGCTCTGCCCGCCGCGGTTCGTCAGGCGCGGCCGCCCCGATTTCTCCCTCGCGCCGTCCCCTGCAGCGTGTTGCCGGGCCGGGGCGCGGATTAAAGCAAACGATTGCAAAATCCCTTGAAAGCGTCAACTGATGGTGGGGCGGCGGAGGCGGCGCGTTTCGTCTGTTCGCGGCGATTTGAGAAGACAGACGCTTCCGCTTCATCGGTTAATGGCGAAAACCGCCATGAGAGCCGTCAGAAAACACGGGAGGACGCCCATGAAGCTTAGCACCTATGTCGCCGCGGCCGGCCTGATGCTCGCCGCCGGCGGCGCTGCCGAGGCGCAGAGCGTCGGCATCGCAACCTCCAACCCCGGTTCGATCTTCCACAGTATCGGCTCGGCCATCGCCAAGGCCGCCAACGACGCGGGGCTGAACGCCACGATCCAGCCGGCGACCAGCCCCAACCAGTATCTCTTCGCGGTGAACGCCGGCGACATCGAGTTCGGGGTCGGCAACCTGCAGGAGTTCAACTACGCGCTCGAAGGCAAGGCCTGGTTCGACGGCCAGCCGAACCCGGACCTCCGGGTAGTGACAATGATCATGCCGCTCCGGGAAGCGATCTTCGTGCGCAAGGATTCTGGGATCATGTCGATCGCCGAGTTGAAGGGTAAGCCGATGGTCGACGGCTACACCGCCCAGAACACCATCCTGCCGCAGCTCGACGCGATCTACGCGACCGCCGGGCTCACTCGCGCCGACATGCAGCCGGTGCAGGTGCCGAGCGTCGTTGCCGGCGCCGACGCGTTCATGGCCGGCGAATCCGTCGGCTTCATCTTCGCACATGGCGCCGGAAAGGTGCGCGAAGCGGACGCGGCGGTAGGCGGGCTGAGAGCGCTTCCGATCGAGAACACGCCGGAAAACGAAGCGGCGATCAAAGAGCACTGGCCGGTTGGCTATCTTGTGAAGATGGCCCCAAGTCCGGCGGCGCCTGGCGTGCTCGAGGAGGGCTGGTTCATCGCCTACCCGCAGATCGTCTTCACCAACGCCTCGGTGCCCGATGACGTGGTCTACCAGCTCGCCAAGATCATCCATGACAGCAAGGAAAGCCTTGTCGCGACCTTCCCGCCCTTCGGTGCGTTCAACCCCGATAACAACATGGTCGGAGATGCGTCGCCCGGCGAATACCATCCGGGCTCGGTCAAGTATTTCAAGGAAGTCGGCCTCTGGAAGGAGTAGCCGACTGTGCATGAACCGGAGCCGCGAGGGCGTCGCGAAGAGGCACTCTCCCGTTCCTTCTGGGGCACGACGGTCTATGGCCTCGCTGCGTTGCTCACGCTCGGCGCGGCGTTCTGGTCGCTCGGCCTGCCCCGCTATCTTTCCTGGTCGCTCTATCCGCAGCAGTTCATCGCCGCCGCGCTCGCGCTGACGCTTCCGATCGCGTTCCTGATCCTCCCGGCGCGACGCGGGGCGAGGCGCGACAGCGTCCCATGGTACGACGCCGCGGCGGCGCTTCTTGGGTTTCTCGCGGCGGGCTATGTCGCCGTCCGCTATCCCGACATCGTCAACCAGATCTTTTTCCGTCCGCCCGAGGCCTACATTCCGGGCACGATCATTGTGGTCCTGGTGCTGGAGGCGCTCAGGCGCTCCACGGGCTGGGCGCTCGTCGTCATCGTCCTCGCCTTCATTCTCTACGCGCTTTTCGGCGATCTCTTTCCCGGCCGGCTCTCGGCGCGCGCACAGGACTGGCAGAAGCTCGCCGGGTATCTCGCCTTCGACATCAACGGCATCGTCGGTGTGCCGATGGCGGTCGCGACGACCATAGTCGTCGCGTTCATCTTCTTCGGACACCTTCTCACCGCCACCGGCGGCTCGAGATTCTTTACCGACGCGGCGCTCGCCTCGATGGGGCGCTACCGCGGCGGTTCGATGAAGATCGCGGTGGTCGCCTCCGCCCTCTTCGGCTCGGTATCGGGCTCGGCCGTCGCTAACGTTGTGGCGACTGGCGTCGTCACCATCCCGATGATCAAGCGCGACGGCTATCCGGCCCACAAGGCCGCCGCGATCGAAGCCGTCGCCTCGACGGGCGGGCAATTGATGCCGCCGGTCATGGGCGCCGCGGCCTTCCTGATGGCCGAGTTCCTGCAGGTGCCGTATTCCGACGTGGTGCTGGCGGCGCTCGTGCCCGGCATTCTCTACTATGTCGCGCTCTTCATCCAGGCGGACCTCGAGGCGGCGCGGATGGCGATCGCGCCCGTTCCCCCTTCCGAGATCCCTCCGGGCAGGTCGGTGTTTGGCGGTCTCCACTATTTCCTGGGCTTCGCCATCCTGCTCTACACGCTGTTCACGCTGCACTGGCAGCCCGAGCGTTCCGCGCTGGCCGCCGCCGGGACAATTGTCGTCACGGGCTATCTCTTCGGTTATCGGGGCGTTCGTCCGAGGCTCGCCGATCTCCTGGGAGCCTTCGCCCAGACCGGCAAGGCGGTGGTCGAGATCATCCTTATCTCCGCCGCGGCAGGAGTAGTGATCGGCGTCCTCAACGTGACCGGCTTGAGCTTCAACTTGACCTACAGCTTGGTGCAGATCGGCGCCGGCAGCGCGGTCGTGCTTCTGGCGCTTGCCGCGGTCGTCTGCATCGTGCTCGGCATGGGCCTGCCGACGCTCGGTGTCTATGTGCTCCTTGCGGCGCTCGTAGCCCCGGCGCTGATCGAGGTCGGCATCGATCCGATCGCCGCGCATCTCTACGTCATGTATTTCGGAATGATGTCGATGATCACGCCGCCGGTGGCGATCGCTGCGTTTGCCGCCGCGGGGATCGCCGAGGCGAGCGCCATGCGGACCGGCTTCGCCGCCGTGCGCTTCGGCTGGACGGCATACATCGTGCCGGTGCTCTTCGTTGCCTCGCCGAGCCTCCTTCTCATCGGCGATGCGGGGGACATCACGCTCGCCGTGATGACCGCTGTCATGGGCGTCTGGCTCGTGTCGGTCGCCGTCGCGGGATACTTCACCCGCCGGCTGGGCGCGCCGCTCCGCCTCCTCTTCGGCGCTGCCGGCCTCCTGTCGCTGATTCCCGCAGACGCTTTTTCAGGAGCGCTGTGGACCGACATCTTGGGCGTCGCGCTTGGCGGCATCCTGATCGCACGGGAGGCGCTGGCTGGTCGCTCCGCCACGCTCGCCGACGGCACGCCGAAGGCTCAGGTGGGCGAAACGTAAACGTCGAGGAGCGCCGGCCGCCGCTCCTCGCGGATCGCCTTTAGCGCCCTGCCGATCGCAGCCGGAAGCGCTGCGCCGTCCAGAACCCTCTCGCCAAAACAGCCATGCGCCCGCGAAAGCGCCGCGTAGTCGGGTGCGGGCGACAGTTGCGTGAGGGGCATGGCGTTCGATTTCGCCGCCTCGCCGTCGGGATACATCGCGAGCGTGGCGCGCCTGACCGCCTGCCAGATGCCGTTGTTGAAGACGACGATGAGCACCGGGAGCCTCTGCGCCATGGCCGTCAGATGGCAGGCGGTCGGATTGGCGAAAATGTAGGAGCCGTCACCGACGCAGGCGATCACCAGGCGCTCCCGGTCGGCGAGTTGGAAGCCCAAGGCCGCGGGCAGCGCCCAGCCGAGGCCGCCCGAGTGCGCCGCGGAGAAGTAGGTGTTTGGTTCGGTGAACCGCATCACCGAGGCGTCGCAGCCGAGCTCATTAAATATGGCTGCCGCCTCGTCTTTCGCCTGCGAGAGACAACGACTGACCCAGGCCGCGGTCATCGGCGAGCCGGCGCCCTGCTCCGCCTTCCGGCGCGCTGCTTCGCGCCGTTCGAGGTTGCGCCGCGTCACGGCTTCGCGGCGTCGGGCTATCGCCGGCTCATCGAGGCGGAGCGCCGCGAGAGCATCGAAGAGCGCTGCGAGCGCAAGCGCCGGATCGCCGGCGAGCGCGACATCGACAGGGAAGCTCCGCACCGGCAGACGCTGGAAAAGCGGATCGGCGCCGATCGCGATCACCTTGGCGTCCCAGCCCGAATTCTTCGCGTCGATCAGCCAAGGCACTGTCGCCTCGACGGTGACGACGACATCGGCGTCGGCAAGCCATGCCGCTGCATCGCTGCCGGCGTGCATCGGGTGCTCGGTGCTCAAGACGTTTCGCGTCGCCCAGAATTCGATGACCGGGATCGCCATTCGATCGGCGAGCGCCGCAAGGTCGGCTGCGCCTCCTCGCGCGGAGAGCCGCTGCGCCACGATCACCGGGTGTGCGGCCCCGCGGATGAGATCGGCGGCCGCTGCGACAGCCTCCGCCCGCGGCGCGCCGGCCTTCACCGGCCGCTGCCGCGTCTCCAATGGCGGGACGCTCGGCGCGATCTCCGCCAGCACCTCACGCGGCAGGCTGAGATAGACCGGCCCGGCGGGATCGCTTTCCGCGATCGCAAGCGCGCGCTCCACGACGAGCGCCGCCTGTTCGGGGTAGCGCAGCTCGTAGTCCCACTTCACGGCCTCGCGCACCATCGCCGCCTGGTCGCGCATCTCCTGCCCCCAATGGATCGGCCGCGACCGGCTGCCCTGGCGCCCGCGCTCGGTCACCGGCGTGCGCCCGGAGCACATGAGGATGGGCACGTTGTCGGCCGCTGCGTTGAGGAGACCCATGACGGAATTGGCAAGGCCGACGTTGACATGCACCATCGCGCACTGCGCCCGCCCCGTTGCGAGCCAATAGCCGTGCGCCATGCCCACCGCGACCGTCTCGTGCGCGGCGAGCACCGGCTCGGGGAGGTCGAGCCCGGTCTTCGGCGCGCGCGCGAAGGCTTCGATGATCGGCGGGAAATCGGTGCCGGCATTGCCGAAGACGTAGTCGACCCCGAGCGCCTTCATGCGCTCGAGGAGCCGCTCGGCCGTGGTGCGGTCGCCGACGGCTTTCTCCATTCCTGCGCGGCTCCCTATTTCGGCAGCTTGAGGAGCCGCCGAGGATTGTCTTCGTAGATCGCCTGCCGCTCGGCGTCGGTGAAGTGCGGTCCGTCGAGGATCTTGATCGTCTCGCGGATATACATTGGCCCGCCTTCCGGATCAAAAGGAGCGTCCGACGCGAAAACGATTCGCTCCAGGCCGAAGAAATCGATCGCGTGCTCGATAGCGCGCCGCGAGCCGAAGGTCGCGGTGTCGGCGTAGAACATCTTGAAATAGTCGAGATGCGGCCGCTTCAGCTCGCCGAGCAGCTTCGTGTAATCGGCATGCGAGGTGCGCTTGCCGATCTGGCTCCAGCCCGGCCCGACGCGCCCCTCGAAGAACGGCACCATGCCGCCGGCGTGATGGGTGACCACCTTCAGATTGGGGAGCCGATCGAATGTCTTCGAGAAGACCAGGCGCGCCATCGCCACCGAGGTTTCGTAGGGCCAGCCGAACGTCCACCAGATTTCGTACTGCGACTTATCCTCGCTCGCGTAGTCCGGGAAGTCCGCGGTACGGTACGGGTGCATGAACACCGGGAGGTCGGCTCCGGCGGCGTAGTCCCAGAACGGGGCGAATTCCGGCAGATCGAGCGGCTTGCCCTTGACGTTGGTGTAGACCTGCAGCGCGCAGGCGCCAAGTTCCTCGACCGCTCGCCGCGATTCGTCGATCGCCTTCTCGGTATTGGAGATCGGCGCTGAGGCGATGAAACCGAGGAACCGATCCGGATATTTCTTGCATATCTCCGCCATGGCGTCAGAGCCGATCTTGGAGAGCTCCAATGCCTGCTCCGGGGTCGCGTGCTGCTCGAGCGGCGGGGCCGCGAGAGAGAGGATTTGGCAGTAATCCTCGCCGAGCATGTCCATCACCTCGAAGCGGCGGTCCAAATCGGTGATCATCGGGATCGCCGCGACTCGCCGCGGCATGTTCGACATCGGCCCGATGACCTTCTGCAGCGCGTCGAAGTAGGGCGGCGGCCAGATATGCGTGAAGACGTCGATCTTGCGCACGGCTTCCTCCTGGGTGTGGCGAGAGGCCGAACCGCACCCAGGCGCGCCGCACGACCGATCGCAGCCCGACGATAGTTACAGAAAATCTCGCGATGTGAAACACTGCGTTCCGCCGCCGGCTCGATGCACTTCCCCTATTGCCGCGCACCGAGGCGCGGGTTCGGCTATGAAGAGCCGATGCTCCCCGCGCCGCGCTCCATACGCGAGTACCTCGACCGGCTGCCGACGACCGACCTCTATTTTCTAAATGCTTTGCGGGCCTTGCGAGCGGCCAAAGTCGGAAGCCGGCTTCCGCCGCTCCGCAATATCGCACCGAACGTCTATGCAGTCGGCAGAACCGGCGTGATCGTCCGCTACGGGCGCGAAGAGGACGTCGATCGCCTGAAGCAAGCCGGCATCAAACAGCTCATCTACATCGCAGACGACGATTTCGCCGCCGGGGCCGAGGACGAGCACCTTCCGGAGCGCTATCGGCGAAAACTCGCGGCTTTTGCCCACAGTCCGTGGCCGAAGCTTCGCGATGCCGCCGACATCGTGATCGTGCCCGGATCGGTTCTCGCCGCCGCCTACGGCGAAAAGGCGTTGACCCTTCCGCCGGCCTGGCATCGCCCTCCGGCTTTGACGGAGCATTTCCGGCCCGACACGATCGAGATCGTCCATCTCGGAACCGGCTCGCACATTGCCGACCTCGCCGCCCTCGCCCCGACGATCGCCGAGGCGCTCAGCGTCTATCCGCACGCGAGGTTGACGCTTTTCTCCGGCGAACAGACGCCGGAGCCGCTTCGGAAGCACCCACAAGTGCGCGTGCGCCGGCCGATGGCGTGGTGGCGCTACAAGCTGTCGCTCCCGCGCATGCGCTACCAGCTGGCGCTCTACCCGCTGGCCGATACGGCGTTCAATCGCGCGCGCTCGGCCAACAAGCTCTACGAGCACGCGCTCGTCGGCGCGGCCTCGCTCCTCTCGCCGAACGCGGCCTTGCGCGAGGCTGCCGGCCAGAACCTTTCCCACCTCTTCGTCGAAGGCGGCCGGAGGGAATGGGCGAGCCGGCTCATGTCCGACCTTGCCGATCCGGAGGCGCTCCGGCGTCGCGCCGACGCAACGCGTGCGCACATCGCCGCCACCGACCCTCTGGCGCGCTCGGTCGCCGCGTGGCGCGACATCCTCTCAGCAGAATTCTCCTGAGCCGCTAGGCGCGCGCCTGGAGGGCGGCGCGCAGTTCGCTCACGCCGTGCTTCAGGGCAAGATGCGCGGGAAGGCCGGTCCGCTGCATCCGTTCAGCAATCCAGTGAACATGGATCAGCGTGATTTCGACCGGCAGGCTCGGCAGCTTCAGCGCCTGCGCAATCGCCGTTCTATGCTTCCCCCCAAGGTGCCGAACAAGCTCGCCGCCCGCCGTGATCGCGACACCGATGTCGCGCTCGCTCGTGTCGAGTGCCGGCGAGCGCGCGTCGCGATGTTTGACCCTCAGGCGATGGAATGCCCCCGACGCCTTGCGGCGGACCACGCCGCGCTTGCGGGCGCTCTTGATGAGGTCGCGGCAGTAGTGGATGTAGGCCTCGATTTCGTCGGTGTTGGTGATCTTGACGCCGTTCCGCGTCATGGGCGAGCCCAGTTCGATGGCACGGATCAGGCTGCGGTAGGCCCAGGTGTCGCGGTAGTCGCGGCCGGCGTGGACCAGTTCAGTCATTTCGCGGTGGACCGGCGATTGATCGATCGGCGCGACCACGGCGCCCCAATCGGCCGCATCGAGAAACGAAGTGCCCATCCACTTAGGACCATTCGGCGCCAGGACGTAGTCGCTTATGCGATCCACCAGCCGACCAGGATCGACCTCGAGATGCAGCAGCGGCCCGAAATATGAGGCCGCATGGTCCGGGGTGATGCTGACCGACTCGGGGTCCTTGAGCAGCCTGCCGACGGCGCGGTCGAAACGCCGCGGAAAGATGAATGCCGAGCCGAGGAACGGAGCCTCCGCCAAGGCGCGCAGCCGCTTCGCGGTGCTGACGCGCGGCGTTACGCCTCGCGGCGCCGGGCGGTAGACGGGCCGCGCTTCCAGCCAGTGCGCATCGAGCCCGCTTTTGTTGTGGAAGTTCATGAGATTGGGTCAGACTGAAGAGGCCTTGCCCCGGTGCGCGGGCGCGCGGAAATCCCCGCCGCGTGGTTCTGCCCCATGCGGAGTCCCGCCGCAACCCATGTTTTCCCGGGGCTCCCGCGCTACGTCCCGCGGCGCGCCAACATGCGCACCGCATGGCCCATGTGCAGCGCCCGTGCGGCGGAAATTTGGGCGAGCCGGACGAGTCGTTCCACCGGTGCGGGTTGCCGCCGGCCCTCGGCCGCTAGGCGCTCGATCAGAAGCTCCGGCCCGCACACGAGACCGCTCACCGGATCGAGATAGCGCGGATAGAGGATGAGGGCCGCGGCGACCAGCTCGTCGAGCGAGCGGTTTCTTGTCCGCCGCGCGACCGGGCACAGATCCTCCGACAGCCCCCAGCCCGCGTAGAAGGGCTGGCCGTGCGTGGTCACCGGCTTGCCGCGAATGAGGGCTTCGAACCCTGCGAGCGACGTCATCGTCTCGACCCGATCGGCGACGCCGATCAGCCGCAGAATGGAGGAGCTTATCACGATGCGGTCGGCGAATCGCGCCGCCTCCCGCTCCGGCACGCGTCCACGCCGAATACCGGCCTCGACATCCGGATGCGGCTTGTAAAGCACGAAGGCGTCCGGATGGCGGCCGCGCACCGCCTCCAGAAGTTCGATGTTGCGCTTCAGCCGCGGCGAACCTCTCTGAATCGACGCGTCGTCCTCCACTTGGCCGGGCACAAGGATGATCGGCCGGCCGCCGCTGTCGATGCGGATTCCACCATTGGGCGCGACATTATATTTGGTCGTGCCGGCGGCGAGCAGGCGCTCGCGCAGCCGGCTGGCGCGCAAGAGAAGCTCTGGTGGAAACTCCGCTTCCTCCAGCATGATCTCGAGGTCGCTCGGCCGGCGGGAATCGTAGAAGATCCCGCGTCTGTCAAAGACCAGCGACAGCGGCAGCACGAACGTCGCGCCGAGCCCTGCGGAGCGGATGAAACCGTCCTCGACCTCCTCCAAAGGCACTCCCGCTTCGGTCGAGGCCGCCTCCAGCCGCGCATTGTCGCGCGAGGCCCAGGCGACGATTCGCCCGCCACGCCGCGTCGCCAAATCGAGCGCTGTCGGCATGTCGTTCGTATAGGTCGGGCGGCCGGCTGGACCGTCGAGCATTCGGTCAATCGGCCCGCGCTTCCAGCGGGAGATGCAGTAGCAGATGGCAGGACTGTCCTGCTCCAGGAAGCGATCCCGCATCCAGCCAAGCTGTTCGGCCGCCTCCTCGAAGGAAATCTCCTGCCGCGAGTAGGCATCGAAATAGCGCGCATATCGGAGATAGTAGGCGGCGAAGAGCTCGAGCGCAGTTGCCGCGCACGGCCGGGTGACGGCAAGGCGTCGGTCGTCGGTAAAGCCCCAGCCGGCGTAGAAAGGAGACCCGAAGAGCACGACGCGCTTGCCGGCGAGTGCGGCTTCGAAGCCGAGCCCCGAAGAGACGGTGTAAACCGCGTCCACCGCGTCGAGCAGTGACCAAGGATTGACTGCCTCGGCAACGACCTTGAGACGTTCGCCGGGCGTGACCGAGCCGAAATATCCGGCCCGCCGGCCGGTGAGGACGTCGGGGTGCTGCTTGACGATGATCTCGGCGGAGGGGTTTTCCGCAATCGCCGCGGCGAGCATCTCGTCGAACGCGCTTGCGCCCGCCAGGGCGCCTGAGATCGACGCGTCGTCGCGCACCTGATCGAGGACGAGCACACGCGGCGAACCGCCTGTGAGCCGCATTTCCTCAGGCGTCCGCTCGCGTCCCGCGTTGTATTTTGAAAGCCTGAGCCGGCGCAGGGTGCCGGCAGCCTCTGCCGCGCGCTCGGCGACCGCCGTGTCGAACCAGTCGGGTTCAGCCGCGAGAGCGATCAGGTCGGAAGGGGTATCGGCCCGGTAGTAAATGCCGCCGCGATCGAGGACCATGCTCATCGGCGGCTGCGCCGGGCCCGGCCGAACCGAGCGCAAAGGACCGTCCTCGAACGCGATGTACGGTACTCCTCTGCGACGCGCGAGTCGGCGCGCGCGGACGGAGGTCGGCGAATGCCCCCAGCCGGCAACCGCGTCGAAATGCGGCCTCGGGAATGTGTCCCAGCGCACCGGAGTCATGCCGGTCAGCGCGGCGATCTCCCCCTTCAGCCTCCACAACCCCCTGGTCAGAACGGCTATTTTTTGCATGCGCGCCGATTATGATGAGCCGTGCAAAAGTGCAACAGTGGGGCCGATTTCCGCATCAATCGACGGCGAAGCGGTGGCTATCGGAACGTGAGAGTTGATGCAGCCGCCCAACATGCTAAACCTGCCCGGGCGGTTAAGCGACTGAGAAAGCTGCGCTGTGGCGGCATCCTGATCTGGACTAAGGCGGAATCCTGATACAGGTTACGTCGGGGGGAGTGATGGTCGTCGGCTTCGGAACGAAACGCTCGTTCCTCTTCCTGCAAGGTCTTGCCACCCCGTTCTGGCTGCGCCTGGCGAAAGAGATGCAAGGACGCGGTCACTCGGTGCACCGCGTTTTGCTGTCCGGCGGCGATCGCGTTTTCTGGCCCATGCCGGGCGCAGTGAGCTACCGCGGGCATTTTTCCGGCTGGCGCGCCTTCCTCGGCGGCTACCTGCACGAAACCGGCATCAGCGACATCGTGCTGTTCGGCGATTGCCGGCCCTATCACCGGGTCGCGCTAGAGCTCGCCCGGTCGCGCGGAATTGCTATTCATGTCTTTGAAGAGGGCTACTTCCGGCCCGAGTGGATCACGGTGGAACGCGAAGGAACGAACGCGTTTTCGAGCCTGCCGCGCGACGCCGATTCGCTTTTCGAGGAAGCGGAGCGGATCGATGCCCAGGACGACGCCACGCAGCATGTCGCCGGCGGCTTCGCCAAGCGGATCGTGTGGGAGGTCCTCAATCAAACGGCGATGCTTCTCCTCGCGCCGCTTTACCCGCACTATCGCCGCCATCGGACGGAACACCCAGTCGTGGAATTCGGGGGCTGGCTGAAGCGTCTCTTCAAGGGACCCTACGAGCGCCACTACACGGTGCGCCTCTCCCGCTATCTCGAGAAAACCGACCGACCCTACTACCTGCTGCCCCTGCAGCTCGAGACCGACTATCAGATACGTCGTCATTCCAGCTTCAAGTCCATGACGGATGTCATGGAACTTACGATGGAGTCCTTTGCGAGGTCGGCGCCCGCCGACTCGCTGCTTGTGGTGAAGCTCCACCCTCTCGACAACGGGCTGGTCAACTTCCGCAAGCAGGCGAGACGGATCGCGCGGAACCTGAACCTGGAGGATCGGGTCTTCGTGATAGACGGCGGGCATTTGCCCTCGCTGCTTTCCAAGACCCGCGGCGTCGTGGTGGTCAACAGCACGACGGGCCTTTCTGCACTGCACCGCGAGCGGGCGGTGAAGGTTCTCGGCAACGCGCTTTTCGATATCCCCGGCCTGACCTTCCAGGGGCCGCTCGACTGCTTCTGGCAATCCGGAGCGAAGCCGGACATGGAACTCTATCGCGCGTTCCAGCGCGTCGTCCTGGCGAGGGCGCAGGTCAACGGCAGCTTCTTCACTCGGGCGGGCATGGCGCTTGCCGTTGACGGAGCGCTCGAGCGGATGGAAGTCTT
The DNA here is from genome assembly GCA_050728815.1 of Propylenella sp. Lineage (GTDB taxonomy): Bacteria > Pseudomonadota > Alphaproteobacteria > Rhizobiales > Afifellaceae > DASWJZ01. Next base: position 6,921 of record JBOHKB010000338.1, on the reverse strand, counting down.
CACCGCCGCCTCGATCGTCCTGCCGCGGACGAAGCCCGAAATGGCGAAAATCGCCCCCCCGAAGCCCGCCGTGCTCGTCGGCCACTAACATCCAGCCTGCCAACCTCACAAATCCCAGGCGACGGTCTCCGCAAGAACGCCCTAGCCGGGCGGCGCATTCTTGCGATCGAAACCCACGGCACGATTCTTCCGCAGCGATATGCGGGCGCGGAGATAAGACTGAAGGCGCGTCAGGTACGATGTGGAGCGCCGGGTCACCACCTCGACTTCAGGCTGCGGCGGCAGGTCGATCCGAAACAGCATGCCGTCATAGGCTCGCGCGACGGGGGTGAACCAGCCCTTTGTCCCGTGCGAGCGGATGTAGTCGTTGAAGGCGGAGAACTCGTTCATCGCGTCGAAGAACTCATCGAAATAGACGTAGTCGCCCGAGCGCAACAACGCGTGCATGCCGGCGAGGACGTAAAGCGCCCCGGAATAGAGGTCGCAGTCGATGTTCACGAAAAGCTGGCGATCGTCCCGCCGGCCTGCGGGAAACGCCAACTCCAGGGCGCCCGGAAGGGTATCTTGGAAGAGCCCTTTGAAGAGCGTGGCGCGCGCATCGTAGACGGCGGGCGGATGGGCGGCCTTCAGATCGCCCGCCGGGCGGCGCACGCCTAAGGATGCTTGCGCGCCTTGCCGCACCCACGGTTCCGGCAGGCCCTCGAACGTGTCGAAGCCGTAGAACCTCGCGTCTCGGTCGAGTGTCCACTCGATCACGCGGCCGAATGTCCTGCAGTTCATCACTCCGAACTCGAAGTAGTCGATCGACCGGCGGCCGAGGGACTCCATCAGCCAGAAGAGCAGCCCGCGCTTTGCTTCCCGGCTTTCTTTCGAGCTGCGAGCGACCGGCCTACCGTCTTCGGATTTCCCGTTGGCATCGAAAACCTTGAGGTCGAGGTCCCTGATCGCGGCAAGGAAGTCGTCGACGCCGGCGTAGCCGCCCGCGTAGTAGCTCGCGGCAAGCGCTTCGAGCCCCGGCGGGGTTTGGACTGCGGCCACCACGAAGATTGCCTTTCGCTGGTCGGGATCGGACTTCCTGCGCCGCCCATGTAGTTTCTCAGATGGCGGCATGGCGACCGCAGCGAGACTGCAATGTTCCGATCGGCCCTACAAGCGCGGGCCGCCCGAGGTTCCGCCGCGGTTGAACACGCGGAGGCGGATGCCGTTTTCGGAGCGGAGCGTCAGTCTGGCGATCGGCTTCGGCGTATGACCCTCGACCGGCTCGAACCGGAAACCCCGGGCAAGGCGGGCAAGGATCAGCATGCCCTCCTGCATCGCGAAGGAAGCGCCGAGGCACACGCGGGGGCCGGCGCTGAACGGGAAATAGGCGGAGCGCTGCGACTCCCGGCTCGCCGGGTCGGAGAAACGATCGGGGTCGAACACGTCCGGCCGATCCCAGAGCTGCGTATGGCGCTGGATGAGCCAGGGCGACACGAAGATCATTTCCCCGGGCCTCACCTCCTTGTCGCGCATGTGGACGCACTCGGTAGCGTCGCGGGTCATGAACGAGACAGGGGGGTAGAGGCGGAGCGCTTCGCGGAAAACGTCGCGTGCGAGGCGAAGCTTCCGCATATCGGCGAATTCGGGCGGACGGTCGCCGAACGCGCCGACCGACTCCGCATAAAGCCGCTCCTGGATGTCCGGCCGCATCGCGACCAAGTAGAGCGCCCACGCGAGAACGCTCGCCGATGTCTCGTGGCCGGCAAGGAACAGCACCGATATCTGGTCGACGAGGTCCTTGCGGGTGAACTTCTCGCCGCTTTCCGGATCGCGGGCCCCTAGCAACGAGGCGAGAATGTCCCGCCGTTCGACCTTCGCCCCCGACGCCTGCTCGTCGAGCCGGTCCTGGACCCCGCGTTCCAATAACCCGCGGATGATGTTCGCCTGCCGGCGCGCGAAGAAGCGCCCGGGCGAGAGCCAGGTGGGAACGCCGGCCATGCGCCAGACGCCTTGCGCGTAGGCAAGCTCCTGGAAGCGGCCGAAGGCGCGAAAAATCCGCCGGGCTTCCGCGCCTTCCAATGGCCTCGAATAAATGGTGCGGAAGATGATGTCGGCGGTGACGTGCGTGGTCTCCTCGTCGATCGCCAGCACGTCGCCGTCGCGGCGCCGGCCGAAGCGGTCGGCCATTTCCTCCGACGCGGTGCGCATCAGGGGAAAGACGTCGCGGATACGCGCCTGGTCGAAAGCGGGGTCGAGCATCCGACGCTGCTTCCGCCAGAGCTCGCCGTTCGAGACGAAGACTCCGGTGCCCATCAGGAATTCGAGCATCGACCCCATCGCGATGCTCTTCGGATAGCGGTCGGCCTCCTTGACCAGGACGCGGTGCACCAGCTCCGGTTGGTTGACGAAGTAGCACCGGCGCGATGGCGTCCACACCTCGCCGAGCTGCATGGAATAGCTGCGGTCGTAGAGGACCGAAATCGAGGAGTGCCGGACCTTCAGGATGCGCCTGAACGGCGACAGTTTCCGCGCATGCGGCTTTGGCTTAGGCGGGACGAAGTCGTTCAAGGGGTCTGACGCTCCGAGCGAAAGTCGGCGAGAGCGGGCGGGACTGCGCCGGACATTGGCACATCGGAGCGGGGCGAGGAAGCGCGCGCGGGCGGAGCGACCAGCGGTGAGACAGCGGGCGTCCGGCGCCCGATAAAGAAAAAGCCCGGCCGAAGCCGGGCTTTCCGCATTCAAGTTCCGACCGACGTCAGAAGCTGCGCTGGACGCGCCACATAAAGCCCCAGACGTCGTAGTCAGTTCTTATGTCAACAGGATTCGCGCCGTTGCCGTTCACGTTCGTGATGTCATAGCTGTGAAAGGCAACTTCCGGACCCATGGTGAGGCCAGGCACCGGCTCCCACGCCGCACCCGCGATGATCGCCCACCAGTCGTACTCGTCGTTGTTGCCCGGGTCTTCCACGACGTGCGTGAAGCCGCCTTCGATCCAGCCCGTGATGTTGTTCATCAGCGGACCCTTCAGGCCGGCGCGCACCGCCCAGGACTCGTTCTGATCGTCGCCGGTCGGGCCATCGAAGTCACCAAATTTGCCCGGATCGCCCGAGACGTAGGCGATCGCACCCTCGGAGTATCCGCCCTGCGAGCTGAACACCCAGCCGCCCGGCAGGTTGATCGACAGGCCGGCACCGACCGCAAAGCCGATTCCGTCGCCGTTCACGTCGTTGATATGGCGCACGGCGCCCATGACCTGAGCCGAACCCCAACCCTGGTCGACGCGGATGTTCGCCACGCCGTCCGGAGCTTCCTGGCCCTCGTAGTCGTCATCGCCGTTCCGGCGACGGCCGATCGATGCCGGGTCTTCGGCCGACACCGTGAACGAGAAGCCGTTCCCGCCCGCGAAGGTCCACGCAAACAACGTCGCTTCGCCGGTTCCCGTCTCGAGACCGAGACGCGTGCCGTAGCTGTTGCCGCCCCAGAAGTCGAAGAACGACCCGGTATGGCCGGCGGTGTAGGTGCCCCAGTCGTTGCTGACCTGGATATAGGCAGCCGCCAAGTTCGGGTTCGATCCATCATAGTTGGAAGTACCCAGAGTGGTGGCAGTAGTCTGAGTCGACGTAGCGCCGGGCCCGACTGTCATTTCGATCGCGACGTAGGCGCGAACGAGACCATAGTCGGTCTGGGTCCGGGCATCGAGCAGGATCTGACCGCGAGCACGGGTCGTCCAGTTGTTCACCTGCGAGTTTGCCGTCGAGTAGAGAACGCCCACGTCGCCGTCCACGTAGTGCGACTCCGCACGGACATAGCCACCGACCCGCAAGCAGGTGTCGGTACCTGGGATGTAGTAGAACCGCGCTCCGAAGGCGTCGCAGATCCGCACGTAGTCGACCGGCTCCACCACCGGAAGGTCGGCGGCCAGCGCCCCGGTACCGGCGGCCAGGACTGCCGCGGAGCCGAAGAGTAGGCTCTTGAGTTTCATTTTAGACCTCCAGTCCAAGTTTGCCTGAGCTGGGGTTCCGATCTGGCTGACTGCCACCCGAGTCGGGGCCCCCCGCCCCTTTTGCTGTCCCATAGAGAGGGAGACAGCGGCCGCCGATCGGCTGCCTGCGCTGACACTATCCATCCGCTTGGCGTAGGCAACAGCCGTCGCATATTGCCCGCCTCCTTTCCCGGTTCATGTTGCAGATTTGCCACGAAAACGCCGGTTTCCCGGGCGGAATCCGCATGAGTCTGACCCAAGTCCTAACGGCTCCAAAACACGGCCCGGCACTCCGGCTTCCCCCGCCCGTACGTCGGGTGCACTGCATGGGCCGCGCCGCGAAGCTCGTGAAAACATGCCGATTCGGGGCGCCGGCGCGGCAGCCGCCGAGGCGCCCGCCCGTTGCTTCGCCGCCGGCGAGCGGGCATCTGGAGGCGGCGGCGGGCCGCGAAAAGCGGCTCTTTGGCCCGGTCCGGACTGGGCGGCTGGAGGCAAGATGGCAAGAATCCTGGTCCTCGGCGGCGACGGCTTCTGCGGCTGGCCGACGAGCCTCTATCTGTCGCATCGCGGCCACGACGTTCAGATTGTGGATAACCTGTCGCGGCGAAAGATCGACGTGGAGCTTGAGGTCGAATCGCTGACCCCGATCCGCCCGCTTTCGGTGCGGCTCGCCGCCTGGCGGGAGTTGAGCGGACGCGACATCCCCTTCGAGAGTTTTACCGTCGGCGAGAACTACCACCGCCTGCTCACCAAAATTCGCGAGCAAAAACCGGACGTTATCGTCCACTTCGCCGAGCAGCGGGCGGCGCCCTACTCGATGAAGAGCGCCTGGCACAAGCGCTACACCGTCAACAACAACCTGAACGCCACCAACGACGTTCTCGCGGCCATCGTGGAGTCCGAGGTGGACGTGCATCTGGTGCATCTCGGCACTATGGGCGTCTACGGTTATGGCAGGGCCGGCATGAAGATCCCGGAGGGTTATATCAAGGTTTTCGTGAATACCGCGGAGGGGGATCAGATCGAACAGGAGATTCTTTACCCGTTCAATCCCGGCTCCATCTATCACATGACCAAGACTCAGGATCAGCTGTTCTTCCATTTTTACAACAAGAACGACGGGGTGAAGATCACCGACCTGCATCAGGGGATCGTCTGGGGCACTCAGACCGAGGAGACCAAGCTCGACGAACGGCTGATCAACCGCTTCGACTATGACGGCGATTACGGCACCGTATTGAACCGCTTCCTCATGCAGGCGGCGATCGGCTACCCGCTGACCGTGCATGGCACCGGCGGCCAGACGCGCGCCTTCATCCACATCCAGGACACCTGCCGCTGCATCGAGCTTGCGATCGAGAACCCGCCGCAGAGCGGCGAAAGAGTGAACATCATCAACCAGATGACGGAGACGCATCGGATCCGCGACCTGGCCGCCATCATTTCCGAGATGACCGGCACGCCGATCCAGCACATGGACAACCCGCGCAACGAGGCAAGCGAGAACGACCTCCACGTCACCCACGACCGGTTCCTGCGGATGGGGCTCGAGCCGATCACGCTGCACAACGGGCTGATGGAGGAGGTGACCGCGATCGCCCGAAAATACGCCGACCGCTGCGATCGCTCTAAAATTCCTTGCGTCTCACGCTGGCGGAGCCGCTGAATTACGTTACACAACTAAAACGAGTTGATCGTCATATTTTCGCCAAATACGGTTCCAGCGCAGCAAGGCTTTCGAGATTGTGCGCCGGGGCGAATAGATCGACGTAGGGCAGCGCCGCCTGCATGCCGCGAGCCTCGGGACTGTAGTCGCGCCAGCCGATCAGCGGATTGAGCCAGACGATGCGGCGGCAGCGGCGGCGGAGCCGGCGCATCTCCTCGGCGAGCCGCTCCGGCTCGCCGGTGTCGTAGCCATCGGACACGATCATCACGACCGTGCGCGAGTTGATGATGCGGGCCGCGTGCCAGCGGTTGAACGTGGCGAGGCTTTCGCCGATGCGCGTTCCGCCGCCAATCCCTTGCGCCATCAGCGATAATCGGTCCACAGCGCGCGTGACGTTGCGGTCGCGGAGCGACGGCGAGACATGCGCGAGCCGCGTATGGAAGACGAAAGCCTCCGCCTCGCGGAAGGCGTCAACCACGCCGTGCAGGAAACGCACGAAGAAGGCGGTGTAGAGGCTCATCGAGCCCGACGCGTCGAGCAGGACGACGAGGCGAAGCTGCTTCGGCTTGCGGCAGCGCCAGGCCAGTTCGACCGGCGTGCCGCCATGCGCGACGCTTTTGTGGATGGTGCGGCGGAGATCGAGACGCCGCCCGCGGCGCTTCGCCTGCTCGCGCCTGACCAGGCGGGCGCGCATGTTCTGCGCGAGGCGGGCGGCGAGCGCATGGGTGCGCGCGATCTCATCCGGATCGACGATGTGACGGATGTCGCTTGAGGCGAGCGCTTCGACGTGGGAGGCGCCCCCGCGCCGTCCCCGCCCCTCAGAAGTGGCCTCGCCCGCTCCCGCGCCGCCCGCGGCCGGCTTGGCCGCGCGAAGCGGGCCCGAGGGCGGTCCCGCGTGCGTAAGCCGCCTCGCCTGTTCCTTTCCGGCCCCGGCGACGCCGCTCAGCGTCCGCATCCGGCGCATGCCGCTTCCGGTCCAGTAGGCGGCAAAAATCTCATCGAATTTCTCCCAGTCGGAATGCCCGGCGCAGAGGAGCGCCCTGAGCGCCGGCTTGAGCGCTTCGGCGCTTCGTGTCGCCGGCGAAGTCAGCACTGTCAGGGCATCTGCTGTTTCCGCGAGCCCAACGGTAAAGCTGTTGTCGCGGAGCGCCCGCACGAAGCCCGCGAGCTTTGTGCGCATCGACGGGCCGACGGCCGAACCTGCGCTCTCGAAACCCTCTCCCCCTTGTGGGGAGAGAGCTTGGGTGAGGGGTATCGAGCGTGGAGCGCAGCGCGAAGTCCCCTCCCCCAACCC